>JBFMDH010000005.1 GCA_040754075.1 Acidobacteriota bacterium | reverse complement strand
GTAAGACGAAAGGGTAACATCGGGGAATCTCCTTTGGTTTTTGGATAAAGTGAAACTATGGAGATACCCCGATTGAATCCTTACTTTCAAGTGATTCTCAGAAATTCTTTTTCATGAGGTCTATAGAAAATGAACGGAGGGTTATTACATCATTAACCAAAGTAGCTGCGAGATGAAACTGCGGGTAAAGGCTACTTTCTTGTGATGCCCGACTCATCTTGCTAATAATTGAGCATTTTGGTATCACGAAGTGTACTTTTGAGGTGTTTTGATGGGAAAACTCATTGCTTTTGGCTGGTATGGCGGCAAGTATAGCCATCTTGATTGGTTATTGCCTTTGCTGCCTAAAACTACACATTATTGCGAACCCTTTGGTGGATCGGCTGCAGTATTAATTAATCGTGAGCCTTCGCCGGTAGAGACTTATAATGATATTCACGGAGAAGTAGTTAATTTCTTTCGCGTTTTGCGTGAGCAAAAAGATGCTTTGATTGAAGCTATTGGCTTGACGCCTTTCTCTCGGTTGGAATTTGAAACAGCTATCAAAGAGCCAACAGCTACGCTTTCAGACTTAGAACGAGCGCGGAGGTTTTATATTCTTGCCCGGCAAGTTAGAACAGGGTTAGCCCAAAAAGCAAGTGTTGGGAGATGGGCACATTGTCTCTTAACCAGTCGCGCGGGAATGGCGGGGGCGGTGTCAAGATGGCTCGGCGCAGTCGAAGACTTGCCGCTTATCGCACAACGATTGCTCCGTGTGCAGATTGAAAATGCTCCAGCTATAGAAGTAATCAAGCGATACGATAGCGAAGAAACATTATTTTATTGCGATCCTCCCTACCCGCATGAATCACGTGGCGATAGCAATGCTTATGCTAATGAGATGACTGATGACCAACACCGGGAACTTGCTGAAGTTTTGCATAATGCTCGTGGTAAAGTTGCTATTTCCGGTTATAAATGTTCGTTGATGGAGCAGCTTTATAATGACTGGCAGTGTGTTGAGGCACAGGAAAAGACCATTCATTCAGTGAAATCTATGCGCCAAGAAGCCTTATGGGCAAACTACGAAATAGGAGAGCAGGTTGAGTGCCAAATCAAAAGCCGCCAATACCGGCAAGCATCCTTGATTTAATTTATCGACGGGCAACAAGTAGTTTAGACAAGTCTTTGGTTGATGATTCTTCTATCGAGGCGGATATTGAATTTATTTGCCGTTGTTCAAACCTGGCGGGTACACGGTTCTTGATGGCTTGTTTGGTTGCCAAACTTTCTAAACCATCTTTGGATATTCGCAAGCCATATATGGAAATTGGCGGTCAAGGAGTTTACTCAGGCCGCTATTACGACGAAACCTATGTCGCTCCATTCGTTTTTATGCATGAACTTCCTGTGAATCCGACCACGAGTTTTTTAACTCCAGCTTTCAGAACTAACAAAACTATTATTGAACCAGGCGTACAATTAATCGGTCGCCCGAAAAAACTTTACGAAAAAGTCGTTAACCTCATCACTGCGGTTTATACGAAAAGAGTAGCCCCTGAAAATTTGCTTGCCGAAATTGTTCGCTGGCTGTTAATTGTCAGAAATGAAAGAAAGCAACGGTTGGAAACTCTTTTAGCTGCACTGAAACCTTCGGAAGGCGAGATTGCCTTACCCGCAGAAAGTATTGTTACACTTATTCACCAACATTTGACTTTGCCTAAATCTGCGCGGTTGCCGGTTTTGATCGTTGCCGCAGCTTATCAGGCAGCGCAGGAATATCTTGGTGAGAGGCATTTGCCATTAGAAGGACATAACGCAGCCGATAAGCAAACCGGCGCGCTGGGTGACGTGCAAATCGTCCTGAAAACTGAAGACGATATCATCACTGTTTATGAGATGAAGGCAAAGCAAGTTACGCGAGAAGACATAGAAATTGCTTTACATAAACTGGCAACCAGCGCTTCCACTATAGACAATTATATTTTCATTACAACTGACAGAATTGATGAAGAAGTAAAAGCCTATGCTGCAACCATACACACCAGGATAGGTATTGAGTTCGTGATTCTTGATTGCTTGGGGTTTCTGAGGCATTTTCTGCACCTCTTTTATCGCATAAGAATGAGATTTCTTGAAGCATATCAAAATCTTGTCATGGCAGAGCCTGATAGCGCAGTCAACCCATTGCTGAAAGAAGCAATTCTATCTCTCCGATTAGCCACAGAAACAGCGATTGCACAACCAATAGAGGATGAAGTAACCGAAAATTAAGACCTCCTGAGAACCTACCTCTAAAATGTTAGACAATCCTGCTTGAAGTAACCCTACTCCGAGTTTGCAAAATCCTAAGCGAAATTTTAAGAGAGATTCCATCTGCCACTCAATTCTCACTCACGCTTTTGTCTCTGGTTTGTTACACTCTTATATCAGTGATTAAGTAAGGACGCTCGAACGCATGACCGATAAAACTATTCATCATTACCGATTGGGTGTACAGCTTGGCGCAGGCGGAATGGGCGAAGTGTACCTGGCAGAAGACACCCGGCTTGGTCGGCAGGTCGCTTTGAAAATTCTCCCTTCCTCGTTTCAATATGACCCTGACAGGCGCGAGCGTTTCCTGCGCGAAGCCCGCGCCGCTTCCGTTTTACGCTCCCCCAATATCGTCGCCATTTTCGACATCGGCGAACACGAAGACATCAGCTATATCGTTATGGAATATGTCGAAGGCGAAATGCTCTCGCAAAAAATCGAACGCGGGATGGTAAGCGCCAGCGAAGCCACAGACATTTTAATGCAGGTCGCCGATGCCCTCGACGAAGCTCATAGTCTCGGCATCATCCATCGCGACATCAAGAGCGCGAATCTCATGCTTACCGACCGGGGGTTGGTGAAAATTCTGGATTTCGGGCTTGCGAAACTCGATAGTAAATTGAGTAACAACACGCGCACCGCGCCGATTGATGATTCAAGCCCCACAGTGATGCTCGGCAATGAAACGGTGGCAGGCGTAGTGATGGGCACGGTCGCTTATATGTCGCCTGAACAGGCGCTCGGCAAAACCGTAGATAATCGTTCGGATATTTTTGCGCTTGGCGTCGTCGGTTATGAAATGCTCACCGGTCATTTGCCATTTACCGGTGTCAGCCCGACAGACATCATCAACAACCTCGTCAATCAGGAACCCCAGGCGATTTCGCGGTTCAATTACAACGTTCCTCTGGAACTTGAACGCATCGTTCGCAAAGCGATGGAAAAAGATGTGACCTACCGCTATCAATCGGCGCGTGAAATGTACATCGATTTGCGCAATTTGAAACGCGACCTCGAAGGCGACCGCCGCACCGGCAGTTTCGGATTGAGTACGGGTGACGCGGCGCGTGCGACATCGCTTTTAACCGACACCCGTTCGACAGGTGAAATCGAATCGCCGCCGGTTTTGAAAAATGCCATCGCGGTGATGAATTTCGTCAACATCACCAAAGAAGCGGCGGATGATTGGATTGGTTCAGGCATTGCTGAAACGGTGACCGCCGATTTGAAAAACGTCAAAGGGTTGCTGGTCATCGGGCGCGAACGGACGGTCGAAGTTTTGCGACATTTGAATGTCGCAAGTTCAATGGAACTCGACGAAGCGTTTGCCATCGAAGTCGGCAGACGACTCGGCGCGAGTTGGATTGTCGGCGGCGGTTTTCAACGCATCGGGCCGATGATTCGCATCACCGCGCGCGCCGTCGAAGTCGAAACCGGCAAAGTCATTCGCACCGTCAAAATCGACGGGCAGGTCACGGAAATTTTCGATTTACAGGATCGCATCGTTTATGAGTTGTCGCAGGATTTGAATTTGAAACTCGACACTTCGGAAATCCGCGAAATCGAACGCGACGATACCGAATCGGTCGAGGCTTATGAACATTTTTCGCTCGGCATGATGAATCTCAGAATGGGCAGTCGCGAATCGCTCGACCGCGCCATTCAACATTTCGAGAAGGCTACGGAATACGACCCGAATTACGCGAAAGCCTGGGCGGCGATGGGCGCGGTCTATGATTTGAAGAGCGGTTTTGTGCACCTGCCGGAACTGGCGGAAAAAGCCGTTGAACTGGAACGCAAAGCCCTGTCTATGAATCCGAAACTCTCGCACGCCCATCAATGGCTGGGCGCGGCTTACAACACGCTCGGTCGTTACGACGAAGCGATTGAAGCGATTAAAGAAGCCATCAGAATCGAACCGAACAATGCCGGCGCGCACGCTTCGCTGGCGCGCACCTACTGGCTTGGCAAAGGCAATATCAAAGAGGGCATCACCGAATTGCAGCACGCCTTGACCCTCAATCCTGAGCAAGGGTATGCCTATTTGCAACTCGCCTTGCTTTATGCCATTCAGGGCGATTATCACAGCGCCGAAGTGACGGCGCGGCAAGCCGTCGAATTGCAGGAAAAATTCATGTCCGGCAAAGAAGGGTTGCAGGTTGTCGGGGCGCACGGGCGTTTAGGTTATGCGTTTTATCGTCAGGAACGCTTTGACGAAGCGATTGCCGAATATGAAAAAGAGCGCAGTCACTTAGCGGCAAGCGACCACGCCTTGCGCGATAGGACATTGATTGAACTCGATCAGAAAATCGGCGCGGCGCTGCTTCGCAAAGGCAACCAACCGGATGCCGAGTTGTACTTCAGTGATGCGATTCGCCGTTTTGAAGAATTACTGGTGAAAGGCGCAGGCGACCCGTACACGAAATATTACATGGCATCGTTGTACGCCCTGCGTGGCGACACCGAAAACGCGATTAAATATCTCAGCGAATCGTCCGAACATCTGCGGGCATTGAATGCGGTGCGCGCCTCCAGCGACCCTGATTTTGAATCCATCAAAGCCGACCCGCGATTTAAGGAGATAGTGGAAGGTGAAAAATGAATTTGCAACCGGCACAATCGGGCAAGGAACTTAATAACCTCCCGTTGATGGAAGAGTTAATACAAGAACGTAATGTAGTTCTGTTTAACTCGGAAATTAGGAACAAAAACATTTCCTTCGCTTTCAAGGAGGGAACTTATCCGCCTTCGCTAGAAAGTCATTACTCACGAGGAGTGGCATACTATCAATCTGGTGATTTAAAGAAAGCGGTCAATGCTTGGGAAGAAACGGTAAAGCTTTTTCCTGAAGACGCAGACACCTATCTGAGTTTAGGAATAGTTTATATTCAACTTGACAAATTCTATAAAGCTCTAAAATGTCTTAACAAAGGAATCCGGTTAAGTGCAGACGCATCAGATGCTCATTATTATTTGGGTTATACACACTATAAGCTACAGCATTGGCAACAGGCAGAAATAGCTTTTGAACAAGCCATTGAAATTAATAAGAAGGATGTAGCTTCATATTTTTCCCTTGCGCTGATGTATGTAGAAATGGCGTATAGGAAGAAATCCAAGAAGGAGAAATGTTTCAATAAAGCATTTGAGATTTGTAAAAGATTAGTAGAAAACAATCGGTTGAATAAAGCGGATCTTAATGATTTAGGAATGATATATAATTGGCTTGGAAAATTGGAAGAAGCTGAGAAGGTTTTGGAAAAAGCTTTAAAATTAGATCCTAATGATGCCGCAGTGCTGAATAACCTTCGATTGGTTAAAGAAAATCAACTAGAACAAAAACTGTTTGAAATCGGATTATTGAAACGTATTAACGAACCAATAACCGATTTTACGCCGTACAAAAAACGTGTGCCGATAAAGGTCAAAGGTAAACCGATTTCCGAGACTATCATAGAGGAGCGCAGATAATTGTCGGTCTACTTTTTTGATTCCAGCGCTCTCGTCAAACGTTATGTGCGGGAAACTGGAACAGATTGGGTTCGCGCCATCACTGACCCTGCGGCTAATTATAAAATTTATATTGCAGAAATTACTGGCGTTGAAGTTCTGGCAGCTATTACCAGACGTATCAGAACCAAAAGCATCAGCAAAACTGATGCAGATACGGCGAGCAAACAGTTTCGTTACGATTTTGCAAAACAGTATAAGGTTTCCGAAATACCAGGCAGCCTGATTGCTGCGGCGATGGACTTGACTGAGAATTATCAGTTGAGAGCTTATGATGCGGTTCAATTAGCGGTTGCTTTAGAGATTGATGCGCAAATCAAGTCAGTCGCCAAAACGGTTCCTGCGGCTGCGGCACCGACATTAACCATTGTCAGTTCAGATGACGAATTGAACGTGGCAGTAATTGCTGAAGGATTGATATTGGAAGACCCTAAAAATTATCCGTGAGTTTCGATAGCTTCTTTTTTAATGAGTCAGGACGACTTCCCGTCAGGCGGTTGTCAATTCTTCGGTGTTTAAACTAAAATGCCAGTTTCTTCTCAGGCGTGATTTTCTTGCACAACTGAACTGAGTAACTTTTCGGAGGCAATAGATTTTATGTTGAAGTTTTTAAATAAGCGTGACCGTTCGCGCAAAGCCCTGTTGATTATTTTCGTCGCGGCTTTATCCGTCGGTTTAATCGGCTTTTTTGCGCCCGGTATGCGCTCAGGACTCGGACTTGACCCGTCAACCGGCGAAGATGATGATGTGGTTGCCAAAGTCTTGAACCGCAAAGTCAAGGTCAAAGACTTGCGCACCTCGCTCAATCTCTACGGGCAACAAATGTCTATGGGACAGGGCAATATGCAACAACAAAGTTTGTCCACCGTCTATGACCTGTACGGGCAAACCGTGATGGACAACCTGATTCGCCGGGAACTCATTCAATACGAAGCCGAGCAATATAATTTCGGCGCAACCGATGATGAAGTGCGCGAACGCCTCAAACAGGTATTTTCGCCCTGGCCCGGCATTGAACAGTATCGCGCCCGCCTGCAACAGGCCGGCACCAACGAAATCGAATTTGAACAGAACCTGCGCGCTTCGATTATGGAAGAGAAACTGCGCGCCTACATTTCTGCCGCCGCGCAGGTGACTCCCCAGGAAGTTGAAGACGATTATCGCCGCACCAATACGCAATACACTTTTCGCTGGGTCGAAGTCGAAGCCGCCAAATATCGCCCGCAGGTGACCGTCAATGACGCCGATTTGCAAAACTACTTCAACCAGAACAAAGCCGATTTCTATATCTCCGGCGAACAGCGCAAAGCCCGCTATGTGTTCATCGATCAGGCGAAAGCCGGTGAAGCGGTGCAGATTTCCGATGACGAACTCAAAAACGAATTTCAACCTGAAAATCACATCAAACAAGTCCGCGTCAGTGAGATTGTCCTGAACATCCCAAAGAAAACCGACGCCAAACCCGCCGCCGGCACAACGCCCGCGCCGACGCCCGATGCCGAGGTGCAAAAGAAAGCCGATGACATCGTCAAACGCGCCAAAGGCGAAGACGGCAAAGCCGCAGAAGATTTCGCCAAACTGGCGCGCGAACTGAGCGAAGATGCCAAGACCAAAGCCAGTGGCGGCGACCTCGGCTATTTGAATAAAGATGACAAGCGCGAAAGCGATGACCCGTTAAATCGCGTCTTCACGATGGCAAAAGATGAAGTGAGCGCCCCGATTCGCAAAGGCGACAAGTTTTATATTTTGAAAGTTACCGACCGCAAATTGCCTTCATTTGAAGAAGCCAAAGCCCAACTTCTCAAAGAAGCCCGCACCCGCAAAGGCTACAGCAAAGGCGTAGAGATTGCCGACGAAGCGTTGGCGAAATACAAAGAGACGAAAAACGCCAGTGCCGTCGCCGATGAAATCAATAAGAAATATGGCGCGGGCGTCGCTACCGTGAAAGAGACGCCACTGTTTGTAAAAGGCGAAAGCATCGCCGACCTTGGCGCTTATTCCGATGTCGATACGGCGCTCTTTGATATGAAAAACCCCGGCGACATCAGCGAGCGACTCAATGTCAATAACGGTTTTGCGGTTGCCGAATTCATCGAAAAACGTGATGCCCACGACCCGGCGTTTGAAGAAGTGAAAGCCAAAGTCGAAGACAAATATCGTCAGGCTAAAGCCCGCGAACTGGCTTTAACGGATGCCCGTAAAATCGCGCAGGCGGCAACTCCTGATGCCATGAAAGCCGCAGGCGACGCCGTGAAAGCCACCACCGATGAACGCGCCGGTATGACCGCGAACGATTCCATCGGCGCGGTGGTCAACGAAGGGCAACGCGAACCGGTTTATAAACTGAAAGCCGGTGAAGTGGTGAAAGACCCGATAAAAATTGATGATGGCGACCGCTATGTTGTGGTTGCGGCGGTTTCCCGCAAAGACCCGGATATGGGCGAAGCCTTTCAGAAAGAACGTCGCGGTATCGAAGATAAATTATTACAGAGCAAACGCAGCGATATGTTCCAGGCGTATCTCGACGGCTTGAAAAAACAGCTCACAGACGCTGGCAAAATCGTTATTTATGAGGAACCCATTAATGCTTTGCTGGCTTCCGATACCAGTGGCGGCGCGAGAACGCCGGGAAGCGGCGGCACTCCTCTTCCGGGAGGCACCACACGCCGTCCGACCAGACGACCGCCAAACGGAGGCGCGACGCAGTAAATCGTAAGCAGCAGGCAGTAAACCGTTGGCAGTAAGTCATCGAGACTTACTGCCTTTTTCTTTTTGGATGATGCGTGGGAGTAGTCGCCTTAATGAGTGAGGAAATTCCGGCGGCGGTTGTGAAGCGCCGTTGGTAATTGAATGCAAAAAGTAGCAATCGTCTTTTATAGCGGTTTGCAAAAGCGTTTATTCAGTCTCTGTTGAGAGAGCGGTCAAAGACTGCTTATTCAACCTCAGTAAATCGTATTGCAAACCGCTATAGTGCAGGATTTTCTGCGACCTCTGCGGTTTCCCTGACCTGAAAAATTAAATCGCAGAGGATACGGAGTGCGCCGAAAGGGGTTCGGAAGGTTTACTGCATGACGTTTGTGAGAGCCTGTCGCGCCGCTTTCGCCAGTTCAAAGGGATCGCGCTCCCAGTATTCGGGACGGAAAATTTCGACGCTCGTCACACCGTCATAGTTGATGCGTCGGAAAGCCGCAATCATCTGCGCAAGCGGCAAGATGCCAAGTCCCGGCAACAAGCGATGGCAGTCTTCGAGTTCCGCGCGCGGTCGGTCTTCGGCATCGTTGATGTGGAAAATGAACAATCGTTCGGGATTGAGAGAAGCAATCGCTGTTGCGTTTGACCCGCCCGCATAAAAATGAAAACTGTCAATCACCAGCCCGACACTTTGGCGACCCACTCGTTCGACGATTTCTTTAGCAACTTCCAACGTCTGCACGCTGCAATCGGTCTGACCTAAAAATTCAAATGCCAGTTTAACATTGTGGGCTTCGGCAATATCCGCCAGTTCATGCAACACCCGCGCGGATTCTTCAATCACCTGTTCGTGTGTCGCGCCTGCGGGCATCAACCCCGGCACCACGACGATGTAGGGACAATTGAGGTCTGCGGCGATGCCGCAAAGTTCACGGCATTCGTTGAGAATTGCGGCATAAGCATTCGGGTCGCGAAAGGTGATGTGTTCGATGGAATTGATGCTGTAAACTTCCACGCCGTGCTCATCAAAAAGCTTTTTCAGTTCTGCGGTCGAATGCGTCTTTAAATACACTCTGAGTTTCGCCGCCCAGATTTCCAAACCATCGAATCCGGCTTCGCGGGCTGCGCGAATATCGGTTTCAAGGCTCGCCGTCATCGTTGTTGCGCCGTTGAGTGCAAATTTCATGTCGCTTCCTTTCAGCGAAGGGCTTCGCCGGTTGTTGAATCAAAAAAATCAGCCTTCTCGATTGCCAGGGTTATCCATACGGTTGCGCCGATGTCTGCGCGAAAATCTGCCGGTGCGCGGGCGATCAATTTTTCATCGCCGGTTTGCAAAAAGACAATCGTTTCATTGCCCATCAGTTCCGTGACATAAATTTTTGCTGCCATCGCACCCGCCTGTTCGCTCAACGATACCCCGAGGTATTCGGGACGGATGCCAAGCACCGCGCGCTCGCGTGCTTGCAAACGTTCAAGCTGACTTTCGGCAAGCGCAAGCGTTAAACCATTTGCTATAAATCGCCGGGCGCTGAAATCCACTCGCCCTTCGAGAAAATTCATCGCCGGACTGCCGACAAATTCCGCGACAAAGCGATTCGCCGGTCGATTGTAAATCGTCATCGGCGTGTCAAACTGTTGTAACTTCCCGCTTCGCATAATCGCCACGCGATGCGCAAGCGTCATGGCTTCCGCCTGATCGTGCGTGACATAAATCGTCGTCGTCCCCAAATCGTGTTGCAGACGTTTTAACTCGCCGCGCATATGCACGCGCAATTTCGCATCGAGATTCGATAGCGGCTCATCCATCAAATAGACGCGCGGTTCGCGAATCACTGCGCGGGCGAGCGCCACCCGTTGACGTTCGCCGCCCGATAAGGCTTTCGGTTTACGCTCAAGTAACGAGTCAATGTCAAGCATTCGGGCAACTCGCAAAACCCGCTGTTCGATTTCTGCGCGCCCGGTCTTTCTGACCCTCAAGGGATACGCGATGTTTTCCGCGACGCTCATATGCGGATAGAGCGCGTAGCTTTGAAAAACCATCGCAATATCGCGTTCCTGTGTCGGCACCTCATTGATGCGTTCATTGCCAATGAAAATATCGCCCGTATCCGCTTGTTCAAGTCCCGCAAGCATTCTCAAGGTCGTTGATTTGCCGCAACCCGATGGTCCCAGCAAGACGACGAATTCGCCATCCTCAATCTTCAGGTTCAAATGATCAACCGCAAGCGATTGCCCGAATTTTTTGGTGACATTGGCGAATTGAACGTTCATGCTTGATGTCCGGGTTTAAAGCAATTTTTAATTGTATGGATACATTCTTGCAAAAATGATTTTCATACCCTGATGAGTTTGCGCCAACCTAAGTTCAAAAAACGGCGCTTCGGTGATGACGTTAAAAAATCGCGTTTGTGGCGGAAATCCGCTAACGGTTTGTGAACTGACGAGGGCAAAAACTTTCATGATGTCGGGGTAACGCTCTAAAAATTGCCCGATGCGCTCTTTGTAAAGCGCCGTTTGTTCAGGCGGATTTTGTTTTAATCGTTGGCGCATTATCGCGCCTGCCTGCTTGAGCGTATCATTCAGCGCGCGCAAATCTTTCAACGTGTGAATGCCGGATTCTACAAAACGGCTCTGCGTTTTGAGCAACTTTTCAACCTCAGGCGGAAATACGGTTTTTGCCGGAACGCCGCGTTTTTCCGGCAACGTCGCAATGCTTAAAACCATGTAATACCGGAGATTTTGATAGCCCACGTATAAGGTTTCCCAGTCGTTTACGCTTGCCTGATTGAGCGCCGCTTGACCGATTGGAAATTCACTGGCGAAGTCGAGCGTTGCAAATTGCTTTGAAGATTTTGGCGCGGCTGGCAGCAGCCGTTTGATGAAATCGTCGGCGTAAAATTCTTTCAAGAGCGGCGCAAGGTCGCGGGTTTCCTGTAAACGCGCCATAAATGCCCGGGCGATTTTTTGAACTTCGAGGGTTTCCGCTTCGCCCGGTTGCACGGAAGTTGTCTGATTCGTTCCGGCGACCAAAGCCAGACAACCGAACGCCTGCGCGAGAAAGACCAAAAGCAATATCAATATTTTTCGCATAATTTTTTAAACAAGTTTGCAAGGCTCAGCGATTACCCTTTCACAGCGCCGAGCGACAACCCACGCACCAGATAACGTTGAACCGAGAGCGCAAATACCAGAATCGGAATCATCGCCACCACGCCTGCCGCGCTCATCACGCCCCATTTGGTTTCATATTGGGTGACGCGCCCTGCGATGCCGATGGGCAAGGTCATCGAGGCTTCGGTTTGCGATAACACCAAGGCGAATAAAAATTCATTCCACGAGATGATTAAGCAAAAGACCGCTGTGGCGGCAAGCCCCGGTGTCACCATCGGCAAAATCACGCGCCACAGCGCCCCCATTCGCGAATCGCCATCCACGAGCGCCGCTTCTTCCATTTCGCGCGGCACTTCATTGAAAAACCCGCGCATCATCCAGACCACGAAGGGCAGGTTAAACGCGGTGTAAACCGTCACCAGTGAGGTGAGCGTGTTGATGAGGCGCAAATCATTCATCATCAAAAACAGCGGCACCAGCGTGACAATCGGCGGAAACATGCGCGTCGAAAGAATCCACAACGACAGATGTTGGTTGAGTTGCCAGCGCATCTCGAAGCGCGCTAAAGCGTAAGCCGCAAGCGTGCCAATAAGCATTGCCAGTATGGTTGAAAGCCCCGCCACGATGGCGCTCGTCAGCAGATAATGACCGAATGAGCGATTGATGAACGCATCCTGGTAATGCGCCAAGGTCGGCGTGAACGCGAACCATTGCGGCGGGCTTGAGAACTGGTCGGCTTCGGTCTTGAGCGAAATCGTCAGCATCCAGTAAACCGGCGCAAGCGCAACCAGCGATGCCAGGCTGAGCAGCCCATACTTCAATCCCTGTGATAATCGTTTGTTTGAAAATAAGTTCATGACTATCTGATGAACGATGACCGCAAGTTGGTCAGTACCGCCGGTGTTAGCGGGCGGGTTATCACACAGGCTTCTAAGCGCTCTCTTGTCTTTGCAACAAACGAATATAAATCACACTGATAATATTCGTCAGAATCAACAGCACAAATGACATCGCCGCCGCATAACCGAAATCAAAAAACCGAAATGCCGCGCGGTAAATGTACAAACTCACGGTCTCTGTCGCAAAGCCCGGACCGCCTTCGGTCAAAATAAAAATCTGGTCAAAAACGCGCAATAAATCCATCGTCCTGAGTAGCAGCGCAATCAATATCGCAGGTTTTAAAAGCGGCAAGGTGATATAACGAAAAGTCTGCCAGGCGCTTGAGCCATCAATGCGCGCCGCTTCATATGGCTCCTGGGAAATTGCCTGCAATCCTGCAAGCAAAACTAAAAAAACAAAAGGCGTCCATTGCCACACATCTACGACAATCACACAAAGCAAGGCGAATGTCGGTGAAGCTGTCCACACCAGCGCATCCGTATTGATGCCCAAACTTTTCAAGGTGCCGTTGATCGCGCCGAAATCCGAGTTGTACATCAATCGCCAGACGACGCCGACCACGACCGGCGGCAACATCATGGGAATGAGCATCACGGCGCGAAAAAAGCCGCGCCCGCGCAAGTTCCGATCAAGTAGCAGGGCAAGCCCCAAGCCCAATAGAAATTCGAGCGTCAAAGCAATAATGGCATAGATGATGGTGTGCAGCAGCGCCGCGAAAAAAAACTGGTCGGTGAACAACCGCGTGAAATTGTCAATCGTCCAGTTGCCGGATTGATTGGTGAAGCCGGTTTTAATGGCGAAAATCAGCGGATAAATCGATAGCGCCAGCAACACCGCAGTGGCTGGCGCAATTAACAGGTAAGGCAACCCGTTGCCTTGAAATTTGGCAAATCGTTTCGATAACAAGGCAACGCCCATTCAGTTCACAATGGCTCTTTCTTTTCCTGCAATTTGACATCCTCAGCCGTCGCTTTGAACCGTTTGTAATCGTTAAATTCAAAGCTCACATCCCAATTCAATCCGTTAAAAATGGCGCTGTTGCTCGCTGCATTCAGACGAATCAAGGTCGGCAACCAGACGCCTTCGGCAACCCGCGTCTGTTCATAGAGCAACTGCGCGTCCGGGGCATCGGAATTTGGCAACAAGGCTTTAATTGAAAATTCGGGAGCCGGAGTCGCGTCAATCCGCACTAATACCTTATCCATTGCATCAATCCACAAGGTGCCAATCAGTCTGCCGACAAATGCATGATGGATGGGCAGTTTAACAGTCGGTTTGATACGGAAATTTAAAACGATGGTGTCGCGGTTATTCAACTGTTCGCGACGCGGCGCATAAAATTCGCACGTCTCTAAAAAGGTCAACGGGTCTATGGAAAGATAAGTATTTCGGCGCGTGATGCCTGCGGCTAAATAACTTTCGTTATCGATGGGCGGCGGCGGAACTTGTCGGGTTTCCACAAAACCATTTTGAAAACGCTCGGCTTTTTCCAACGCCTGCCCTGCCTGACGACGTTGCTGGGATATTTCCGGCGCAGGTAGCGCCACGCCGTTTTTACTCAGTTGAATTAAGACGTGTTCGCCGCGAACCGGATAGGCTTCAAACTCCTGCACCTCTTTATCAACCGCTTTACCCTGACCGTCGAGCGTGCGACGAGTCTTTTTCAAGGTGTAGGTGTAATCGTTCATTTGTTTGTGAATTTCGGCACCTTTGTTTTTGACTTCGCGTAAAAGCTCCGGGAGGTTCACTGCCGGGAGAGGTTCTGTAGCGATAGCGCCTTCACTGACCGATGAAGGATTTCCGGTTTGTTGGGCAAAAACCGATTGACTAAATAAAACGGATAAACAAACAGCAAGATAGAAAAATGGTATTCGGTTCGGGAGAATTTTTCTAAACACACAATACTTCATACAATGCCTTCGGGGGATGAAATATCGTCTCGATAGGACGTTAAAAGAATCGGCTGTTTAGCGTAAAATTTGCGATTGCATTATCGTTCACTTCCGCGCATTCATCAACTCCTGATGTGCTGATTGCATCGTTGCAAAACAATTTTTTTAGGTTTCAAATGAAAATCGACCGACGGGCGAAAAATGCATCCGCGCGGTTTAAGGCAATGACAACCGTTCGACTTTTTTGAACCCTGTGGGAACCGTAAATTCATTTGCTGATACGTCAAATTTTATATCGCGGCGTTCGAGAGTGATTTTGATGCGGCGGTTTGGCGAGATGGTTTCGCTTTCGCTTTTGATTAAGAGATTGTTCAACGACCTGGCGCGAAAGGCTTTCTGACGTTCCGCGCGCCCATCGGCAAATGTCCGGTTTTGTTCGCTGACGTGACAAACAAAACCCCTGATGGTTTCATCAGGCAAACTCATGGAGTCAATGTTTACGGGTTCTTCCTGAAATTCATCGGTGAGAAAATCCGGTTCGATGGATTGCGAGGTTGTCTGCTGTGCGGATGGATTTTCTGCGTTTTCTGTTTGCCGATTGCTGTTTGGTTGCGAGGGTTTATTGATTTCACCTGTAGCTCCGGTTTGAGTGAAATCGTTTTCAACATAGAGGTTGTTATCCAAATCGAGCAGAAAGCTTTTCTGCAAATCGGGGCGAAAAATCAACGCGCGTTTGCCGCTTGCATCCGTCCATTCTTCGCGTCGCCCATCAGGTGAAACGACGATGCGCGAAATGGTTTCTTCGCGCCCGGCGTCGCTTTCAATCAAGCGTACAACGGTAGCGGAATATTTTTCGGGTTCACCGGCAAAATCCTGAGCCGGGTTTGCGCTGCTGGATTGCGATTGAAAACGACACGCCGAACAAGCTGTAAATAAAAGGGTGACGCATAGGATTGCGCGTTTCAGCTTGTGAGCCAAAGTCATATTGAGATTTAATCATCAAGGTCGGAAGATACCAAGCAGTGAATGGATAGGAATTCACCAAACTTAAATAAAAATTCGCGCATCTGAAACGCCATCTTGGTTGTAGGGAGGTTTCAGATGAGAGGGGAAATATTGAGGTCACCGTCCATCAAACAATTCATCTTCAGTTTTCTGTTACCGATAGTGCTGGCAATTTCCGCTTGCAACAGCGGCAGTCGCGGCGTGCCGGTAGTGCAAAGAGATTCGCAAGGCAATCCTGCCGCACAGGAAACCGCGAGTTCACAAAATGTTCAACTCGGCGCCTTTCAGGAACTCGCGGACAGCGATTATCTGATGGCGCCGATTGCGACGCCACGCGGGCGCGGGGAATTATCCGGCAGTTACGAGGAAAAGCGAATCGACTTTGCCAGAAATTATCTGTTTGTGAATTTGACTGATAAATCCAGCCACTTGCTTTTACAGACGAACGATTACCTGATTCTCGAAGCCAAGGTTTTGCCATTTGCACAAGCGGCGAAAGACGCCAAAGTCACGCCGAGCGAACCGCCGCGAGATGAAAACAAAACGGGTAGCAAGTGGATTTATTATCGTGTGGTCAAAGCCGACACCGATAACGACAAACAACTCACCATAAACGACCGCTGGACGGTGGCATTTTCGGAAATTTCGGGCGACGATTACCAAGAGTTGCTCGAAGATGTCGAAGCGATTCTTTTCGAGAAGCAACGCGGCGAGCATTTAATTTTGATTTTTAAATCGGGCGGCAAAAATCATATTGCCGAAATTCATTTACCAACCAGGCAGGTCACGATTACTAGAGATTTGCAGGAGATTCAACCAAAATGAAACGCACCATGACATCTGTGCTTGCGCTAGGTTTGCTCTTTTATTCAACCTTTGCGCAACAAGCGGCGCAATCGCCGGATACTTACGAACAGCTTGCAGCGCGCCTTACAGCGCATCTTGCGCAACCACGATTCACCGCGGCGTCGTGGGGCGTCAAAGTGGTTTCGCTCGATTCCGGCAAAACCATTTTTGAACACAATGCCGAAAAATATTTCAATCCCGCATCCAATGCCAAACTCTACACCGGGGCATTGACGCTCGATAGACTGGGCGCGGATTTCAAAATCAAAACGTCGATTTATGCGCCGCGAAGACCCGAACCCGATGGCACGCTTAAAGGCGATTTGACGATTTACGGACGTGGCGACCCGACGATTGCCGCGCGCCTCAACCAGGGCAATTACGATAAACCGCTTGAGCGCCTTGTTGAACAAATCAAAGCCGCAGGCATTCGCAAAATCGAAGGCGATCTCATCGGTGACGAGAGCTTCTTCAACACCGCGCCATTCGGTTCCGGTTGGGAGTGGGATGATTTACAGGAATATTATGGCGCGGAGGTTTCGGCGCTTTCGATTCACGATAATTCGCTCGATTTTTTCGTTAAACCGGCAGAGCGCATCGGACTCCCGTGTCGCATTACGACCGGCCCGCAAAGCAATTATTTGACCTTTATCAATCGCACACAGACCGCGCCCAAGGGGACGGAAACCAGCATACGCTTTTATCGTCCGGTTGCTGAAAATATCGTTTATGTGACGGGAAGGCTGGCGATTGACAGCCCCAAAGGCTATGCGAATTCGATTGCCGTACACAATCCCGCGTTGTTGTTTGTGACCTTGCTGAAAGACGCGCTCGCCAAACAGGGCATTGCGGTGACCGGGCGATTGCGAATCCTTGACCCGAAATATCGCGACGTTACGCCGCTTGATTTAGCGAAATTCATCGAACTTGGTTTCATTGAATCGCCGCCCATGAAAGACATCGTGCGCGAGATGTTGAAGCCCTCGCAAAACCTTTACGCGCAGTTGTTGCTTTTGCAAGTCGGTGCCAACAGTAGCCAGTTGAGCGCAACGAATAATCAACCGGTCTCGCCTGCGAATTCACCGATTAAAAGCAACTCACAACAAACGACAAGCAATAACCAAACACCGGCTACCGACTACCGCTTACCGAATACGGAACAGCAAGGGCTTGAAGTGATGACCGCATTTTTAAATGAAGTCGGGGTGAAAAAAGGCGATGTGTTACTCGAAGAAGGTTCGGGACTATCGCGCAAAGACATCATCACGCCGAATGCGACGATTGCGCTGTTGACATTCATGGACAAACATCAACTCGCGGAAATTTATCGCAACGGGTTGCCGATAGCCGGAGTTGACGGGACGTTGCAGAATCGTATGAAAAATACGCCTGCCGCGAATAATGTACACGCCAAGACCGGGACGTTGCGATTTGTCTACGCGCTGTCGGGATATGTCACGGCGGCATCAGGCGAACGGCTGGCGTTTTCGATCATGCTCAATAATTATTTCAACTTGGACCGCACCATTGCCCCACGCGAAGACGTGGACGCGATTCCCATTATGCTGGCGAATTTCGGTAAGCCGCAGGCAGTGAGCAATTGATTTTGTATTTTTCAAATTGCTTCAAAGCGTAATGAATGCCCTGCTAAAAATTTGCCAGACTCTTTAATCGAGGGTGAAATTTAACTTGGGATTAAACGGATTGGGCGGATTTGCTTGATTAGCCTTATCCGTCCAATCCCAGGTTAAATCTTTGCCGTTCACTATCGAACGCTTTCTTTTATTGAAAACCGCCCGACCTGAAAATCGTTTCCATTCTTGCATCGCAGCGATTTTATCCGAGTTGCGCATTCGACAATTTGAATGATAGGCTGCACGCGCTCTCTAAAAGCATAGGCGAACAATCACGAATCAAATTTAATCGGAGGTGGGCTGATGACAGCATCTGCGAAAGCTGTACAGGAGTCGCAAGCGTCTCGGCATCAGCAGGAAGAAGCTTATCCTCGCGCTCCCTATGCGTGGTATGTCGTAGGCGTGTTGACCTTCGTATATGTCTTTTCATTCATCGACCGGCAGATTCTCAACTTGTTGGTTCGTCCGATTCAACGCGACCTCGGCATCAGCGATACCTTGATGGGACTTTTATCGGGTCTGGCGTTTGCAGTTTTCTATACCTTTTTCGGTATTCCGCTCGGACGGTTGGCGGATTCCAAATCGCGGCGCGGCATCATTGCTGTGGGTTTTGCCTTCTGGAGTCTGTTTACCGCCGGATGTGGACTTGCGAAAAATTTCATTCAATTGCTGTTGATGCGCATGGGCGTGGGCATCGGTGAAGCGGCGCTCTCGCCTGCGGCTTATTCGCTGATTACCGATTATTTTCCGCCAAAACGCCGAGCCACAGCCATCAGCATTTACTCGATGGGCATTTACATCGGGTCGGGATTGGCGTTGATTATCGGTGGACTCGTTGCGCGTTTTGCGACAGCACAGGAAGCCTGGAATTTGCCGATTGTCGGTGAAACGCGACCCTGGCAGGTGGTCTTTTTCATTGTCGGAATGCCGGGTGTGCTGCTCGCATTATTGATGTACACGGTGCGCGAACCCATTCGGCGCGGCGTCCGTTCGGTTAAAGCGACGGATGGCAAACCCGCTGTCGAACAAACGCCGATGCGCGAAGTCATCGCATATTTGAAAGCCAACTGGATGACCTTCCTCTGTCATAACGTCGGCTTTGCTCTGCTGTCGTTTTCATCTTATGGCGCAAGCGCCTGGATTCCGACGATGTTCGTTCGCCGATACGGTTGGACGGAAGCGGCTATCGGGCAGGCATACGGATTGATTGTCGCCATCGCTTCGACGCTCGGTGTGGTTGCGGGCGGCAGGCTCGCAGACTGGATGACCGAACGCGGTTCGCGCGATGCGACCCTGCGTGTGGGATTGATGGCTTCGGTCATGTGGTTTCCGTTTGGCATGGCGTATCCGTTGATGTCTGAGGCTTCGTGGGCGATTGCCCTGTTGATTCCGGCGGCATTCCTGGCAAGCGCGCCGTTTGGTGTAGCGCCGGCGGCAATTCAGCAGATGATGCCCAATCCGATGCGCGGGCAGGCATCGGCAATCTATCTATTTGTGGTCAATCTGATTGGCTTGGGGCTTGGACCTCTGGTTGTGGCGATGACCACCGATTTCGTCTTCAAAGATAAACAGATGGTGCATTATTCGCTGTTGATTGTCGGAACGCTGGCGCACCTGGTTTCAACCGCGCTCTTATGGGTAGGCATCAAGCCGTTTTTAAAAAGTCTCGACCGCTTGAAGGAATGGACCGTAAATCAAGCATAAGAGCGATGCCAGCCGGTGATTCGCTTCACCTTATCAGCAATGCTCAAACGACTTTCTGTTAAAGCTGCGCCGCAGGCGCTTGGGAAGTTAGCCTGTGGTGAAGTCACATTAATTTTGCAGGATAACCGATTTGTCCTTCGCCCTTTCAGGGCAAGAAAAAGGAGTTGCCAACTCTGACCTGTGGCGTCACCACGGGCTATTTTCCTTTGCCCCTTTGGGGCATTTCAAGGTTCGACAATATTTCTCGTTCAACTACCAGTGGCTCAAACAATTTTGCCGGGACTATTTTGTTCAACAGGGTTCATTAAATGATTACCAACACCGAAACGACTGAAACTCGCGTTATCGAAGATCGCTGGCTCGACCGCTTTGCCAAAATCATCGGGCGATTTGTGCCCGACGGGATTACCTCAGCAATTCTGCTGATGGTTTTGATGTTCATCGTTGCATTGCTCATCGGCAATTCATTCACCAAAACCATGGATGCTTATTATCAAGGCTTGTGGATGCTGTTGCCCTTTACCATGCAGATGACCTTGATTATCACCTTGAGTTCGGTGCTCAGTTCAACGCCGTTCTTCAGACGCGCCATTATGGCGCTCTCACGAGTTCCCAAAACCACCAATCAGATGGTGGCGCTCGCGGCGATTTTAACCGCTGTGGCATCGTATTTTTACTGGGGTCTAGGCATCGCGCTTGCCCCGATTATCACGGTCTATTTTTCGCGCGAAGCCGAACGCAAAGGTATTCCCATTGATTTCCTGTTTTTTCTTTCGGTGAACTGGGGCGCGCACGCCGTCTGGCAATATGGACTGTCGGCGAGCGCGCCGCTATTGGTGGCAACCAAAGGTCATTTTCTGGAAAGCACGATTGGCGTGGTGCCGCTTTCGGCAACCATCTGGTCGCCTGCGGCGATTATTCAGGTCATCGTCTTCACCCTCGCGGTGATGATTGTCGGTTGTGTATTGATGCCGAAAAATCCGCGTCCACTCTCGGCGTACCCGGATGCCAACAAACTTGCAGACCCCGCGCCAACCGAAGCCGACCAAGCCGTCACCTATTCCGAACGATTGGAGCGCAGTTCGCTGACAACCTTAATACTTTGCGCCTCGCTTTTCGGCTGGTTGATTTATCACTTCTTCGTCAAACGTTCGAGCCTCGATATTAATTCGCTCAACGCGACGTTGTTGTTCTTATGTTTTCTGCTGCATCGCAATGTTTACAAATTCACCAAAGCCTTGCAGCACGCCGTTCTTTCAGCTTGGCCCGTGATTGTCATTTATCATTTGTACGCGGGCGTCGCCGGACTCATTCAACACACGACCATTGGTGAAAAGCTGGCGGGGGTGGTCGCGTCCGTGTCAACGCCGCTAACCTTTCCCTTGCTCACGGCAATCATCGGCTCGGTGTTTGCGTTTTTCATTCCTTCAAGCGGCGGGCAATGGGCGATTCAGGGATTCATCACCTCAAAAGCGGCAATGGACGTGGGCGTATCAGTGCCGCGCGGCATTTTATCGATGAGCGTCGGCGACCACATGGGTAATTTGACTTCGCCTTTCTGGTACGTAGTGATTGCGGGAATCGCGCACGTCGATTTTCGCAGCTTTTTCGGCTACGGGTTGATTTTCGCGGTGCTGTGGTTTGTCATCGGCACCATCGTTTTTACCTTTGCGCCATGTTGAAGAATGAGTCGGAAGAATTTTTATTTTCTCAGTTCAACCAGCTTTATTTTGATTGCGGCGAGTTCCGGCAAATCCGTATCGGCATCACTCCAGAGTTTTTCCGCGAGGGTGAGTGCCGCGATGGCTTTGGCTTTGTCGCCCTGGTGTTCATAAACCAATGCCATCGCATAATGCGCGCCGCCATAATTGGCGTCGTGGTCGAGCATCTGTGCGGTTATAAATTCCGCGAGTTCCCAATTGCCGACTTCACGCGCTACACGCGCGATGGCTTCGAGTTGAAAGAGCGCCTGCGTCCAGTTATCCGGTCCTTGTTCGGCGCGAATCTTCTGCACTGCCTGTCTGAGCACCGCTTCACCTTTTTCTTTTTGCCCGGTTCTCAAAAAAAATACGCCCTGCAACACGGCAAGGTCATTATTGATGAGGGTGAATTTCTTTCCTGAGTTTTGCAAAACCTGCAACGCATTTTTTGCTGCCGCGCTTGCTTCGGGCAGCTTATTTTTCGTCATCTGTATATGACTCGTCATGATGTACCCCACGGCTTGCACGATTTCCCATTTGGTTTTGATTAGACGATTAGCGGCTTCAAGCGCCTCATCGGTGCGACCTCTTGCAAGTAAAAACGCCGGGTACTCTTTTTTGTTGTAGGCTTCGGCTTCCATAAACGAAGGCAAATTGAAAGCCTGTCGCATGATTTCTTCGGCGCGTTTCATCTGCCCCTGGTGTTGATAGCAGGTCGAAAGCAAATCGAGATTATGTTGATTATGCCAGTCGTATTCGGGCGAGATTTGTTCGCTCACGAAATATGCCCGCTGCAATTCATCGGCTTTATTGAATTCGGCAATCGCCTCTTTGATACGCCCGACGCGGCGCAAGTCATGCCCGTACATATGGCGCATGTGCGGAACCTCCGGCGCGTATTTGGCGGTCAGTTCGCCGTGTTTCAACGCTTCATTCACCTTACCCATATTTTCATAAGTGTGAGTGAGAAAATGATGCGCCCCGGCGTGTTCGGGCGCAAATTCCACAGCTTTCAAATAAAACTTCCGTGAGCCTTCAAGCCCGCGTTGTCCGCGACCGGTTGCCGGAACCCCTTCTTCGGCATTGCCGCGCAGCAGCAATAACTCGACATCATTTGCGTCGGTGAGCAAGGCGTCGTCCAGGGCTTTTTTGTAGGCTTCATGTTTTGCCGTGTTGTTGATATCGGTGATGGCGTCGAATTGTTTGGCGTGCGCGAGAATGCGGCGACGTTCGCGCGGCGAAGCATTCATCATCAACTGCTGAGCTTTGTCCAAGGCTTCGCGTGCCGAAGCGTTGATGTTCAATCCGATATAAGCGCGATAGAGACCAAGGTGAGCCATTGCCAGTTTGTCGTCCAATTTGAGCGCCTGATTGAATGAGCGCGCCGCTTCAATCCACACATAAGCGTGCAGGTAAGCCATGCCCTGGTTGTAAAACGCCTGCGCCTCTTTCGAGGCGGTCGTAACCGCGTCGTTGACTTTGCCGACACCTGCGCGAAGCGCGATAGGTTTGGTGAGCAGTTCTACCGGAATCGAATCAACCGACAGCGAATGCTCCTCGTGGCTTTGATGTTGAGCAGCGGGTTGCATGGATTGATTGGCTTGTTGACCATGCTCTTGCGCGCAGGCTGTATAGACAAAAAGAGAAAGAATGATTAAAGAATTTCCAACTATCAGTTTCATATAAGTCCCTAAAAGATTGCTGACTATCAATTTTCAGTTACAGTAAACTCACCATTAAAGGAGTCAATCGATGATTTGCCAGGAAGGAATCATAGATTCAGCAACCTCACTTGCACAACGTCGCGCTTTTCTAAAATTGCCGCTCAGTGAACGCCGCCGAATTCTTGCCGAACAAGCGGAACAATTACTCGAAAGTTACCAGCGAGAAGAAACCGCCAAACAGCGTGAAACCTGGCAAGGCGGCAATATCGTTAAGCCATAGCCCGATGCCCAAGCGTGGCGAAATCTGGTTAGTCAATTTTGACCCGACTATCGGCGTAGCAATCAAGAAAACCCGCCCGCTATTGTGATGAGTTCCGATGCCGTTGGTCGCCTGCCTGTAAGACTGGTTGTTCCGATTACCGACTGGAAAGCGCGTTACGAAAACAACATCTGGCATATCCGTATGGTTCCCGATTCACAAAACGGTTTATCGAAAACTTCAACCGTTGACGCTTTGCAACTGCGCGGCAGGGATACGCAACGGTTCATTCGCAAACTCGGACTCATCGCCGAAGAGACGCTTGAAGAAATCGTGCTGGCTATTGCGGCGGTCATCGAATTTCCTTAATTATCCTACTTCGATAATTCGGCGTTCGACGTGGTTTTGCGCATAAGGCGTGATCAGCGTTGAATCGCGCTCCATTGGTTGTTCGCGTTCACGCGAATCGAAAGCGCGGGCGATGATTTCATAAACCCCCGCTTGTTCAGGCATCCAATCCACAGACCATAACCGCCACGCAAACGGCGCGCGGTCATCGCCAAGCCGCGCATCCGTCCAGCTTTTGCCTCGATTCAAGCTCAAAGCGACACGGGTGATTTCCGCATCACCCGTCGTCCACGCTGCGCCGACGATTTGCAACGCTTGCAGCGCCAGCTTTTCATTGCTCAGCGGACGCGCAATCTGCGATTTAATCCGCATATCATGAAGCGGCGCGCGATAAATTTTTTCATTGATGCGCCGCGCTTCATAATAACGCTCGGTGTGATAAAAACCTCTGTAGGCTTCGCGACTGACAACGATTTGCCTGAGCCACTTCACCGAATCCATCGCGTAAAATCCCGGGATCAACGCTCGCACCGGCGCGCCGTGCGCTTCGGGTAACATCTCGCCGTTCATCTTGTAGGCAAGCAGAGTATTTTTATCCAAAGCTTTTGTTAAAGGAATGGCGCGGGCAAATGCCGGAACCTGAATATCATTGGCTTCGCGTTCGCTGCCGCCGTCTGCGCCGATTAACACGGCTTCGATGGCATCCGCGCGAACGCCGCAGGCTTCAAGTAAGGTGGCGAGCCTCACGCCCGTCCAACGCCCATTCGATACGCCGCCATAGCCTACGAGGTTGCCCGAACATTCAAGAGTCACAACCTGTTCGACCGCCGGGAGTTTTAGGATTTCTTCAAAGGTGAAGGTGCGCGGGCGTTCGACTGCGCCGCTGATTTCCAGTTTCCAACGCGCAGGGGCGATTTTCGGAATGCTGAAATGTGAACGAACGAAAAAATCTTTTGTCGGGGTTATCCAACTGTTAAGCGTCGCAAACGGAAAGGCTCGTGAATGTGGCGCATTCGCCATAGTTATCGGAGGTTGTTGGGCGATTGATGAGAATTGCGGATTTTTCAGCGCCAAAACATCTTGTGAAAAATTTAATGCAAAAGGCGCAGCGATGAGTTGCGCTAAGAAATTTCGCCGCGAGGCGTTATTGAATTGCTTGGATTGCTGACTCATTGTGGCATTAAGTATTGTGCTGTTGAATGTGTGCTCTGGAGAAAATCCCGCTTGCATAATGTAGCTTAGCTTCGGTGAATCGCGCAAAGTTGAGGCGAGGTTTGGCGGATTGGCTCCGGGATAAATTATCAAAGTAATGATGGAAGACCGCGACTGTCTATCAAGGGACCTTCCCGCCGGGAATGCAACTTTGCGGCAGAGGTTGAGTGCTGCTTCCCAATCAATCGGATAACTGAAAGTTGAATCGTGTGAGTTGCGCGTCAATGCTGCGGATGCTACGCTGCATTCACTTTCACGCGGAGAAAAATAATGCAAAGTTTTCGCTACTTATTTATCGCAATATTGGCAATGATTTTATTTGCTTCATCAACAACGCCGTTTGCCAAATCAAAAAACAGCACAGTGATTGGCGTGCAGCTTTACAGTTTTCGCAATCAAATCAAAACCGATTTGCCGGGTACGCTTGCAAAAATCAAAGCCATGGGACTTACGCAAATCGAATCCTACCCGCACGGACTTGTCTCTGCCGCAGAGTTTCGCGCCATGCTCGATAAAGCGGGACTCACCTGCGTGAGCACGCACGCCGATTACCACGAACTCGGCAAAGACCTCGATGGGGTTGCAAAAGAGGCGAAAACCCTGGGCGCAAAATATGTCATCGTCGCGTGGATTCCGCATGGCAACACCTTCACGCTCGACGATTGCAATCGCGCCATCGCCAATTTCAATGATTGGGGCGCGCGGCTTGCCAAACACGGTTTGCGCTTTGCCTATCACACGCACGGCTACGAATTTCAACCGCACGCGGGCGGAACTTTACTTGATAAGATGATTGCCGAAACCAACCCGAAATATGTGGCGTTTCAAATGGATGTGTTCTGGGTAGCGCAACCCGGGCAAAACCCTGTGGCGTTGCTTAAAAAATATCCCAAACGTTTTGAGTTGTTGCACCTCAAAGATATGAAAGCGGGGACGCCGAAAAATTTCAGTGGCGGTGCGCCTGCGGATTCAGACGTGGTGCTCGGAACCGGCGAAATCGATATTGCGGGTGTGGTGCGCGCGGCGCGCAAGCTTGGTATCCGGTATCACATCCTTGAAGACGAATCGAGTCAGGTGATGACCCAGATTCCTGAAAGTTTGAAATACCTGAAAAAATTGTGATTTGAATTTGCGACTTTAAGCAATTCAATTTAGTGGCGTTTTGAGTAATGAAGAAGCAGGTTGCAAAACCCATGCTGAAGTTGAGTCGCGATCAAAGACCGCTTGCTCAACTTAAAAGTAAACGAGTAGAGCAGGCGTAAGCTTACCCAAAAATTTTCAATCGATACGAGGAACGATTTATGTCACAGCTTGATAACCTGCGCGGCAAAGCCCTCTGTGTTGCGCTGCTCATCGGAATGTTATCGCTTTGCAGTTTCGATTCGACGGCTCAGAACGCGCCGCCCGCGCCCGTCGGACATTTTCATCATTTGCATTTGAATGTCACAGACCCGGCGGCAAACGTTGAATTTTACCCGTCGAAATTCGATTGCGAAAAAGCCAAATTTGCAGGGCGCGATGCGGTGTGGGCGCAGAAATCCTGGCTGTTGTTTAACAAAGTCAGCAAGCCGCCCGCCTGGGAACCGGTATCGTCAATCTGGCATATGGGCTGGGGCGCGGAAGACATGCGAGCAACTTATCAAAAACAACTCGACAGCGGCACGAAATTTTTTGAACCGCTAACCGACATCAGCGACCTGGCGCGCTTTCCCAACTTTTATTACGCCTATGTCGAAGGTCCCGACCATGCGTTGATCGAACTCAACACCGCGCCGCATCACCATTTCGGGCATCTGCACCTGTTTAGCGAAGACCCGGTCGCGGCGGGCGAATGGTACATGAAATACCTTGGCATCAAACGCCGCTCGACCACGCCGCCTTCGCGTGAGCCGCGCTTTTACAGAGAGTGGCAGGTCGGTCCCTCGGCTTCGTTTATGGTTGATAACGTCAACGTGATTATTTTTCCGGTGCAATTCACGCAAAAGTTTTACGCGAAATACTGGAAGCCCGGTCAGAAAACACTTGCGCCGACCAAAGGGCGGGTGATTGACCACGTGGCATTCAGTTTCGATAACCTCGCGGAAGTTGTCGAACGCCTGAAAAAAGACGGCGTGAAAATCGTCGAAGGCATCAGCATTGATAAAACGACGAAGTTGAAGCACGCTTTTGTTGAAGGTCCCGATAAAATTCTCATCGAACTCGTCGAAGGCCAGGCGCGCAAGGAATAATTAAAAACGTGTTGGGACTAATCTTTTATGCAGGTTAAAGAGCGATTTATTCGACAAGCAATTGAACTCGCAAGGCAGGCGCGGGCGAAGGGCAATCATCCGTTCGGCTCGCTGTTGGTGATTGGCGATGCAGTGGTGTTGACCGCTGAAAATACCGTCAGTAGCGAAAGCAATCCGACCGGTCACGCCGAAACCAATCTCGTGCAAAAAGCGATTCGTCAGCTTTCGGAAGCCGAGCGTTCAAACGCCACGCTTTACACCAGTACCGAACCGTGCGCGATGTGCGCCGGAGCGATTTACTGGGCGGGCATTCGTCGCGTGGTTTACGCGCTGGCAAGCGACGAGTTGGCAAAGCAGGCGGGCGAACGCTTGAGAATGTCTTGCCGCGAAGTTTTTGCAAGCGCCGTCGACGAGGTAGAAGTCGCGGGACCTTTTTTGACCGACGAAGCTTTGCCGGTTCACCAGGGGTTTTGGAAATAAGAAGTTCACCTTGAAAGGAAATTAGCCATGAAGAGATTTCAGTTAGCGTTTTCATTTCTGCTCATTTTCTGTTTCGGCGCGTTTTTAGCTGTGCCTTCACAACAGACAGCGACTGCGCCGGCGACCGCACCGGTCTCCATCAAAAAATCCGAAGTCATGGTGGCGATGCGCGATGGCGTCAAACTTGCCACCAATGTCTATTTGCCCGAAAGCGCGGGACCGTTCCCTGTGGTCTTGATGCGCACGCCTTACGGGAAAGATGCGACCGGCGCGACTTCTGCGGGTGCCTGGGTGAAAAACGGATTTGCCTTCGTGGTGCAGGATTGTCGCGGCAAAGGCAAAAGCGAAGGCGCGTATCGTCCCTTCGTTGATGACCCGCAAGATGGTTTCGACACCGTCGAATGGTGCGCCAAACAAAACTGGTCAACCGGCAAAGTAGGAATGTATGGCGCGTCGGCAATGGGCATCACCTCGAATCTTGCGGCAATGGAAAATCCACCGCATCTGACAGCCGCTTTCGTGATGGTGGCGCGTTCGAGCATCTATCATCAATCGGCGTTTATGGGCGGGGTGTTTCGCAGAGAATTGAATGAACTGTGGCTTAAACGTCAGGGCGCGGATGATGTGTTGCAGGAAACTTTCCGTCACGCGGTCTATGATGGCGCGTATGACTCGAATGAAATGTCGAAACATTGGAACAAGATTCATATCCCGATGTACAACTATGGCGGCTGGTACGATATTTTTTCCGAAGGCAACATTCAGAATTTCGCAGGTCTGCAAAAACAGGGCGCAAAAGGCGCTGCCGGAAATCAGAAATTGATTATGGGACCGTGGGCGCACGGCGCGGTTGAAGAGGTGAAATATCCCGCGAATTCCGGCGTCGGCGCGTTTGGCGGCAATCTCTCAACCGAACTTGCGGTGCGCTGGTTCGATTACTGGCTGAAAGGCAATAATAACGGCATTATGAGCGAGCCGCCGGTCAAGTATTATGTGATGGGCGATGTCACAGACCCGAACGCGCCGGGCAATGAATGGCGCACGGCAGCAAGCTGGCCTCCGCCCGCAAAAATCACCCCGTACTTTTTAAGCGCCGGTGGCGCACTCGACACCACGCGACCCAAAGAAGCGAAAGCCGTCGCGACTTACGCTTATGACCCGAAAAACCCTGTGCCGACGATTGGTGGCGGCAACCTGTTTTTGAAAAAAGGGCCGATGGATCAACGCGCCATCGGTAGTCGCAAAGATGTCTTGAAATTTCAAACCGCGATATTAAGCGAGCCGGTCGAAGTCACAGGCAAAGTTACGGTTGAACTCTTTGTTGAATCAGACTCACCCGATACCGATTTTATGGCGAAGCTCGTAGACGTTTACCCGGACGGCACCGAACGCCTGGTTCTGGATTCGGCGATTCGCGCGCGTTTTCGCGAAGGCTTCGCCAAAGAAGTGATGATGAAAAAAGGCGAAGTTTATAAACTGACCATTGATTTGTGGAATACCAGTTTGATTTTCAACAAAGGGCATCGCATTGCCATTCACATCACCAGTTCAAACGATCAGCGTTTTGATCCCAATCCGAATACCGGAAAACCTTTGCGCGCCGATAGTGAAACCCGCGTGGCAATGAATACCGTGCATTTCAGCAAATCGTATCCGTCGCGCGCGCTATTGCCGGTTGTGCCATTGAATGGCAAAGACCTTGCGCAATCGAAAAACGGCAAGAACGTTGGCAAGAACAAATAAAGATATTCCTACTAAAGTTTGGAAACCAAAATGGAGGATGAATTTTTAAAGATTGTTGGTAGTTGCAATTGTGCAAATGGCAATTGCAGCTACCAACAATCTTATACTCAACCGTCCATAACTCTGCACCGCATTGCTTAACGAGAAGCAAATACAAAAAAGAGCAGGAATGGATTAAGATGATGCAGAGGTGTGAATCATGTTTAATGCGGGCGCTTTGACATTTCGGGAATTTGTGATGCAAGAACCCTTGCCTTTAGCAAATATTCATCAGGCTGTGCTGGAATTTTTGCGCGGGCGCAATGACGTTGTCGTGTTTGGCGCCCAGGCAGTCAATGCCTATGTTAATGAACCGCGAATGACGCAAGATATAGATTTACTTTCGACGCGGGCTGCGGAACTGGCGGAAGAATTGCGCGAACATCTCAACAACGAATTTCACATTGCCGTGCGGGTGCGCGAGATTGGCGAAGGGCGTGGTTATCGGTTGTATCAAGTGCAGAAATCCGGCAATCGCCATTTAGTTGACCTTCGCCCTGTCGAAACGTTACCGGCAACCAATCGCATAGAAAATGTGTTGGTGATTTCTCCGGCGGATTTGATTGCCAGCAAAGTGATTGCTTATACGGAGCGGCGCGGTAAACCGAAAGCCGGAACCGATTGGCGCGATTTGGCGATGTTACTTTTGACCTTTCCTGAATTAAAGAGCGAAACCGGTGAAGTCGGCGAGCGATTAAAAGCCTTAAACGTCGGACCAGCCATTTTAGATACTTGGCGCGATTTGATTTCGCAAGACATACAACCCGAAGATGAAGACGACGAATTTTGAAAGGTTCAACAGTTGAGTCTGAAGCTAAGATGAGCGATTTCAATTACCAGAAAATTTTTCATCCGACCGATTTGACCAGAGGTGATGAAGCGGCGTTCGCCCACGCGCTGAAAATCGCGCATCAAGCGAAATCGCTGCTCACCATCTTTCATTTGGACACCTTTGATGAAGATGCCGGTTGGGAAGAGTTTCCCCACGTTCGCAATCTTCTTGAACGTTGGGGCGTTATCCCGCAGGGCAGTACGCCTCAAGCGGTTTTGGATAGCGGGGTGCAGGTAAAAAAAATCGAAGCCAAAGGTTCCGCGCCCGTGCATCCGATTTTGCATTATCTGGAGACCCATAAAAACGAATTGATTGTGCTTTCGACCCACCAACGGCAAGGATTGTCGCGCTGGACGCACGAAGCGATTGCCGAACCCGTAGGGCGCGAGTCGCACGTCGCCACTTTGTTTGTGCCGCGTCGCGCAGTTGGGTTTGTATCGGTTGAGACCGGCGCGGTAAGCCTCGAAAATATTTTGATTCCGATTGACCGCAAGCCGCATCCGCAACGAGCCATTGACGCCGCCGTCGCTTTGGCGCGAATCCTTGATTGTCCAAAGGTCAATTTTCAATTGCTGCACGTCGGCAGCAAAGCAACCTGCCCGAATGTCGCAGTGCCTTTGCAAACCGGTTGGCAGGTTCAGGAAATTATTAAGGAAGGCGACGCGGTGGAAACCATTCTCGACGAAGAAGAATTTGCCTATGCGGATTTGCTTGTCATGGCAACCGAAGGTCACAAAGGTTTTCTCGATGCTTTACGCGGCAGCACCACCGAACGGGTGTTGCGCGGTTCGCAATGTCCGCTTCTTGCCGTACCGGCGGTTTAAACATTCTTTTCATTCAGAGGACAACCGATGACATTCAGACGTTCGCGCTCACCCGTGATGGTTGCAATTGGTTGGTTTGCCGTTGCAACCCTTTTTTCCTTTCAGGCGCATGCTCAAGACAATGCAATCCGTGTTGATTAATTCGACCGGCATAACCGGCTTAAACATAAATTATGAAAACCTATCTCTATCAAAAAACACTCGTTGCTTTGATCATCATTCATTTCATTTTTTCTCTCATCTTCGTTGCGAATACCGAAGCCGCTTTCGCGCAAACGAAGGCTGCGGATGCCGCGGTTTTCAAAGTCGGCGTCGGTCGTCGCGACATCACCCCGCGTGAGCCTGTGCCGATGTGGGGTTACGGGGCGCGTCACGATATGTTGTCGCAAGGCACACTCGACCCGCTCTATGCCGTGGCGATTGTTATTCAGGCAGGCGCTAAAAAATTAGCCATCGTCGGTCTCGATTTAGGTCGCGCGCCCGCCGAAGCCTCGCTGCAAAACATTCGCCAGCGTATCAAAGCCGAAGCCGGTATCGAATATTCATTCATCGCCGGTTCGCATTCGCATCACACGCCGGTGCTTGAACTCAAAGACGAGCCGGGCAAAGGCAAAGGCAAATTCGATGCGGCGATTCGTTACTACAAGCAGATGGAAGAGGGTATCTGCGCGGCGATTTTTGAAGCGAATAGCAAATTGCAACCGGCGAAGATGGCAACCGGCGCAGTGAAACTCGAAGGCTTTAATCGCAATCGTCACACCAAAATTGAGCCCAAGCCGAGCGACAAAGATTTAAGCGTGATGCGTTTTGATGACGAGAGCGGCAAGCCGCTTGCCGTGGTGGTTAATTTCACCGCGCATCCGACGACCATCCCGGCGCTCACTTTGAAATTTTCCGCCGATTATGTCGGACAGATGAAAGCTGCGGTTGATAAACAATTAGGTACAACGACGGTGTTTATGCAGGGGGCGGCGGGCGATCAATCGGTCAACGAAGGCGCGAATAAAGGCTATCAGGCATTTGGTCAGGCTCTGGCTGGCGAAGTGATTAAGCTTGCTTCGTCGCTTAAAACCGAGACGGTTGCCAAACCTTCACTCGAAGTCAAAGAAGACCGCTTTACGTTTGCGCCGCGCGTTGATTTAAAAAATCCTTTTGTGCGCGCGGCTTATGAAAAAGCTTTTTTCCCCGAACTGATTCCGGCATTCGTTGATGAATATGAACAAGGGGTGCGCCCGCGACTCACGGTGGCGCTGCTCAATGGCGAGATTGCCCTGGTTGGCGCGTCGGGCGAATTTTTTTCTAATCACGCGATTCGTTTGAAAGAACGCGCCCGGGTGAAACAACTTTTCTTTTTCGGTTATGCCAATGGCTATCATCAATATTTCCCCACCGTCGAAGCCATCGCCGAAGGCGGTTACGGCGCGGATCAGGGAGTGTCGCCGGTTGCCATTGGCGCAGGTGAACAGTTGATGAACACGGCGCTCATCTGGATTTATCAACTGCTTGGCAAACTGAAATAAAAATTTCCTCAACCGCGCTTTTTTACGAAACTGAAATTCCGCTTCACGTCGTAGCCCATAGCGACGGGTAAAATAAATCGGTTTACATTGACGTAACAAAAAGGCGCGGTATATAAAATTTCCGTATTTGTTAGCTCTCTAATAAAACAACAACAACGATTGATACGAACTCTGTGGTGTTGTGACGGTGTGCAGACGTCAGGAAAGTTCAACTGGCGACTTGTACCTTTCCGGTGGACTCATCACACGGAGGGGTTTTCAGGCACATCCATATAGATTTCGGGTTCCATAGTTATCAATTCATTTAATTGCAGCGTGGCGTTTTCCTGTGCCGCCTTGCTCTTAAACCTGTTCCACGTAACCGCTACCGGAGGATTGTTATGATTAAAAAAGTTCTCAATATTCTGTGCGTGTCGGTTTTGCTCAGCCTGCAAACCCTAACGGTCTTTGGTCAGGCTGATGTCAGCACCGCGACGTTGAAAGGTGCGGTGACAGACCAAAATGGCGCTGTCATTGCCGGTGCAACGATAACCATCAAAAGCGTTGAGCGCGGTACAACGCGAACGGCGCAAACCAATGAAAGCGGTGAATATCAAATTCAATCGCTACAACCGGGCGAATATCAATTGCGCATTGAAGCTCAGGGGTTTGAAACCACTCTGGTAAACAAACTCGTTCTGAGCATCGGGCAGACAGCGGTTTACGATGCCCAAATGCGCATCGGCGCGGTCAGTAACATTGTCGAAATCAATACCGAAGCGCCGGTCGTTGAAGTCGAGCGCACCCAACAGGCGAATACCATTGAAAACCGCCAGATTGAAAATCTGCCGAACATCGGACGCGGCTTTACCAACTATGTGTTCACTTTGCCGGGGGTTTCGAGTTCCGATGCGCCGCGCGTGCAAGGTGGCGCGCGATTTAACTTCGGCACTTCGGGTTTTTCGATTGGCGGCAGCAGCGGACGCAACAACCTGATTACCGTTGATGGCGGTGAAAACGAATATGGCTCAGGGCAATTGCGTTATGCCATCAGCCCCGAAGCGGTTCAGGAATTTCAGGTCAACCGCAATTCGTTTGCGGCGGAATTCGGCTTCACCTCGGGAACCGCAGTCAACGTCGTGACCAAAGGCGGCAGCAACGAATTTCACGGCAGCGCCTATATTTTTTATCGCTCGAATAAAACTTCGGCGCGCGAATTTTTTGACATCAGTTCTAAAAAAGCTTTTCAACAACAGGTCTATCCAGGGTTTACCTTCGGCGGTCCGATGATCAAAAACAAGCTGTTCTTTTTTACCAACTACGAACGGCAGAAATTGGATTTGCCGCGTTTTCGCAACTTTCTTGCCAACCCTTTGCTGAATGCGACAGCAGCGCAATCAACGCTGATTTCAAGGATGCAGAGTTCGGGAAATGCCAACTTGGCGCGCATCGGCGGCAATCTCGCAAATTCATTGCGAACTACTGCGGCAAACTATCCGGCGACCGTCAATCTGCTCTCTGCCAATAACGGCGCGTTTAACGCGGCATACCGCTTGAATTCGTGGAATACGCGGGTGGATTACCAGGCGACCCAAAACGACATCATCACCGGGCGGTTTTCATTATCGCGTAATTTCAATGACCAGTTGACCACCGATGCGTTTGAATCCACTTCCTATTCCACCGATTTGACGGCGCGCGATTACACGGCGCTGTTTACCTGGACGCACAATTTCGGCTCAAGCGTGGTCAACATTGCGCGGGTACAATTTTCGCCGAAAAATTCAGCCGTCACCACTCCACATACGCCGAATACTTCATCTTTGTTGATTGTCGGGGTAGGCAATTTTAATCGCCCGTTCACCACGCCGTTTAACACTTTCCAGGATCGCTATCAATTTGAAGATACGGTTTCGTGGATTAAGGGCGCGCACACCATGAAGTTTGGCGCGTCATTCCGTCCGGTCAATTACAAAGTCGATAATCAATTGTGGTTTGCCGGTGAATGGAATTTCTCATCGGGGATTTATCCGCTGGTCTTAGCCGTACCGCCAGCCGACCAGACGGCTTTCGTTGTCGGCATTTGTCAATTGAATGGTATCCCGCTTGCCAGTTGCAATGCGACAACCGCAGGCGCTTCGATACCCGGAACCGCGCTCACCAGTTTGCAATCCTTCAATGCCAATTTGCCCTTCCTTTACCGACAGGGTTTTGGTAATTCGGTCTGGGAAGACCGCGCCAATTACTTTGGCGCGTTTGCCCAGGATTCGTGGAAAGTCGCGCAACGCTTCACGCTTGATTACGGCTTCCGCGTTGATTACGAAGGCGAGCCAGCGCCTGCCCAGGGCAACACCTATTTTTCACCGCGTCTTGGTTTCTCCTGGGATGTGCTGGGCGACCGCAGTACAGTGATTCGCGGCGGCGCGGGAGTTTTCTATGCGCAGATTCCTTATCAGGTCATCTATGTGACCAACTTGCTTGATGATACGGGGCGCTACATCAATCAGGTTTTCCGCACCCCGGCATTTCCCGCTGCGCAAACTCCTGCGGCAATCTGGGCTGCCGGTCGCGCCGCCGGCAAACTGCCCTTTGGCTCACTGTCGGCGAGCGATTTGCAGGCGCTCGGCATCAGCACTGCGCCGAAAGGTATCGGTCGCGTCATTTTTGATTTAGACCCGAATTACAAAAACACCTATTCGATTCAGGCGAACTTCGCCATTCAACGAAAGCTGACCTCGTCAATGGCGCTTGAACTTGCTTATCAGGTGTATCACGGCGTCCACTTGCAGGTGCCGCACGCGAGAAACTATGTCGAAGCGTTGCCGGGCGACCCACGGCTTGTCGGGCGCAATCCGGCATTCGGACCGCTTTATGTAATTGACCCGGCAAGAGGCGGCGACCCGACCATCACGCAAAAAACCGTTTATGCCTCAATCGGCAATTCGATTTATCACGGCATGACGGCGTCACTGACGAAACGTTTCAGCGACCATTTCTCATTCCAGAGCAGTTACACCTTTTCAAAAGCGATTGATGATGTGACCGATTATAACTCAGCATTCTATGGTCCCTTCCCCTCACGCCTTGATTTAGAGCGCGGGCTTTCATCGTATGACGTGCGCCACAATTTCGTTTTCAGCGGCGTGTTTGTTACGCCGTATAAACGCGGCGGCGATTCGGTTATGGGACATCTGTTTGCCGATGTCGCGTTCAGCCCTGTCGTTTCTCTGCGTTCGGGCATACCGTTTACGCTTTACACCGGCGTTGACATTAACGGCGATACCCGCGTCACCAACGACCGCTTATTCTATGTGCCGAGAAACTCCGGCATCGGACCCAATTTCGCTCGCGTCGATGCGCGCCTCAGCAAGAGTTTCTATTTTGCGCAGGACAACCCGACGCGAATTGAATTCACTGTCGAAGGCATCAACCTGTTCAACCATACGAACTTTGCTGCCGTCAATGACATTCTCGGTAACAATCCGGCGTCGCCCGATTACAATCGCGGAACCTTCAACCTTAAAGGCGATAAGACGCGCGGACCCGGTCAACCGCTCAGTTTCAATGCCGCGTTTGATCCGCGCCGCATTCAATTTGGCTTGAAGTTCGCGTTCTAAACTTGATTCATCCGTCGTTTTGGATAAAACTTAGCCACGAGTTGCGATTGCCGTTTCATTGCTGCTCGTGGCTAAATTTTTGCTTCGCGTGAAAGGGAGTCTCCATGAAAAAAATAATCTTCTTCATCGGCATGGGTCTATTGATGCTTGCGGTCTATTTGCCGTCGTCCACTTCGGGCAACAGCGGCAGCGATAAAACCAAAATCACTTTCACCAAAGATGTCGCGCCGATTTTCCAACGTCGCTGTGAAGAGTGTCACCGCGCCGGTGGCGTCGCGCCAATGTCGCTTGTGACCTTTGAAGAAGCGCGACCCTGGGCGCGTTCCATCAAAGAAAAAATCGTCAACCGCGAGATGCCGCCTTTTCATGCGACCGGCGCTATCGGACGTTATCAACATGACCCGCGCCTCACCGATGAGGAGATTGCCACGGTTACGAAATGGGTCGATAGCGGCGCTGCCAAAGGCAACGCCAAAGATCTGCCCGCCGCCCGCATTTGGAAAGACGATTGGAAACTCGGTCAACCTGATGTCGTCGTCAAAGTGCAAAAACCGTTTACCGTGAAAGCCAGGCAAAAAGATTTGTATGTGTTTTTCGTTTTCGATTATGTCTTTCCCGAAACCACCTGGTTGCGGTCGATTGAAACGCGACCGGGGAATTTGAAAGCCGTGCACCACGCCAACACTCACGTTGTGCCTGCAAATTTCAAGGTTCCTGAAGAAGGCTACATCGCAGGCGATTTCGACCCGTCGGCGCGCGGCACTGTGATGGTTTCGGGATGGGCACCCGGCGTGCAACCCATCATGCTTGCGGAAGGCACAGCGGTGATGATTCCCAAAGGCATGAAACTCGGCATCCAGATTCATTACGCGCCCACCGAAAAAGAACAGATTGACCAGACTTCGGTTGGACTCTATCTCGCCGATGGCATCGTGAAGAAAAATTTGCGCGTGCTGTTTGGTGATCGGAAAGATCTCGAAGTGCAACCCGGTGACGCCAACTATTCACTCACCGATAAAAAGACCTTTAATACCGATGCGTTGATTCGCTTCTTTCATGTACACATGCACCTGCGCGGCAAATCCTATGTGATACGCTTTACCTACCCGGACGGTCGCGTCGAAGATGTGCTCACCGTTCCACGTTATGATTTCAACTGGCAGCGGGTCTATTTGCTCACCGAGCCAATGCGCGTTGCGAAAGGCACACAGGTCGAATTCATCGGGACATATGATAACAGCGCCAAAAATAAATTTAATCCTAACCCCGCGCAAGTTGTGCGTTGGGGCGAAACCACTGCCGACGAGATGATGCAGGGGCGCATCTTCTATGAAGCGATTGATGAGAATTTGAACCTCACGGTGAAAAAAGGTCACGTCGTGCCTGCCGCATCACCAGCACCAGCGAGTAAAGGACAATAAGAAAGGCAAAAGGCAAAAGTTAAAAGGCAAAAGTTTAAAAGCAAAAATCAAAGAAGCATGGCTAATCGATATTCCGACAGATTTTGCTGATTGAAAGTCACCAGCTTAAAAAGCATCGAAAGGAGTCCGCATTATGCAAACCGCAAAAGCAATCAATGTTCGTGAAAAAGTTTCCGCCGAAGAGTGGCAGGCGCGGGTTGACCTGGCTGCGCTCTACCGTTTGACCGCGCTGTATAAATGGGATGATCTGATTTTTACACACATTTCCATGCGCGTTCCCGGAAGCGACCACCATTTCCTGATCAATCCTTATGGATTTTTATTTGAAGAGATCACCGCCTCGAGTTTGGTGAAAATCGACCTTCAGGGAAATACTGTGATGGATTCGCCTTATTTCATTAACCCTGCCGGGTTCACCATTCACAGCGCCGTGCATGAAGCGCGCGAAGATGCGCACTGTGTTTTTCACACCCACACGATTCATGGCGTTGCCGTATCAGCGCAGAAAAACGGACTGCTGCCGATTTCGCAACACTCGCTGTTTCCGCTTTCATCCATCAGCTATCACGACTATGAAGGCGTGGCTTTGAATGCCGAAGAGAAACCGCGCTTGGTGGCAGACCTCGGCACCAACAATTGTTTGATTTTGCGCAATCACGGGTTACTCACGGTTGGCAGAAATGCTGCGGAAGCCTTCCTGGCGATGTATACCCTTGATGCCGCGTGTCGCATACAGGTGATGGCGCAAGCGGGCGGCGAACTCACCCACATTGCCGAACCGATTTTGCGCGGCATTCGCGCGCAATCCGCCGAAGCCACCAAAGGCATGGGCGGCGATTTGGCTTGGCCCGCCTTGCTTCGCAAACTCGATAGAATCGATCCGTCGTATCGCGATTAAGCTAAAGCCGCCGCACAACTTTCTCGTAACCTGCGGCATCCGGCTTACGTCATTAAATTGGCGGACTTTCGAGTGGGGTGATTCGCAAATCTTCCCTCAAAACGATTAACAAGGAGAAAGAAAAAGTGAAAAAAATATTAGCTTATGGTTCGATGTTTTTAATGATGGTGATGGCGGCAGTTTCCGTGAGCGCAGCAGGCACAGATTTTTCAGGCACCTGGAAATTGGACGCATCAAAGAGCACCTTGCCACAAGGACCGGGCGGCGGTGGCGGCGGTGGTGAGATTACGCTGGACGTCAAGCAGGATGCAAAAACGCTGACAGCTGTTAGAAAAACTGCGCGTGGCGAACAGATAACAACCTACAATCTTGATGGCAGTGAAACCACCAGTAAAATGACCGGTCGTATGGAAGGCACATCTACACACAAAGCCAAATGGCAAGGCGACGGCAAAATTCTCGAAATCAACACTGTGTCAAAACTCAGCATGCAAGGGCAAGAGTTTGAAATTACCGCTCAAGCACATTGGGAACTTGCGGACGGTGGCAAAACTTTAAAGATTCACACCAAACGCACGACACCGAGAGGCGAGCAGGAATCAACCGAAGTTTACGCCAAACAATAACGCGGGTTTTTAATATTGCCACGCTTTGCAGCGCGGTTATTTTGCGATAGCTATGCAAACGATGCATCACTCGCAAAGTAACTGCGCTGCTTTGCTTTTTCCGGGCTGTTGGAGATATGCTTGCCGTCACCATGCTTCAAATCAAAGACCACGCGCCGCTGTTTTCCCTGCCATCAATTGATGATTCAACCCGACGGTTGACAATCGCCACGGAAAAACCGACGCTGCTGATTTTTTTTGAAACCGATTGTCCGACCTGCCATTTGACGATTCCTTATTTGAATCGCCTTGTGAATGACTTGCCTGATGCTCATATCATCGGCATTTCGCAAGATGATGCGCTACGCACTCGCGAACTCATCAAGCAGCTTGCGATTGCTTTTCCGGTGGCGCTTGACGGCGATTTAGCGGTGACGCGCGCCTATGACCCTGAGGCTGTGCCCACACTGTTTCTGGTGAATCAGGAAAAGCGCATCGTCTTCACGCAAATGGCTTTCGATAAAACGGATTTGAATACGATTGCGGCGATGATGTGCGAAGCTTTAAATCGCGAGCCAGTCATCATTGCGGAAAAGTTTGATGGCAATCCCGACACCAAGCCCGGCTGCACGTCGCGCCATCTTGAACAACAAGGCGAAGGTGAGACCGCAGCAAGTTTGCATCTTTACAGCAAACGCGGGGCGCGGGCATCGCTGATTGAACTTGCCGACGACACAGACCCATATGATTATTGTCTGCAAAACGGCATAGCCGATGCGCTTCCGGTGGTGCCGCCAACCGTTGAACGAGTTGAACGAATGCTTGCGGCAACCGAACTTCCACCGGATGAAATCATCGGACGCATTGCGCCGAATTATGGAGAGGCGACGGTTGAAAAAATTGCCGCAAACGCGGTGATGGCGGGATGCGCGCCGGAAATGATGCGCGTGCTCATTCCCCTGGTTCGCGCCGTGTGTGACGAACGCTTCAACATTCACGGCGTTCAGGCAACCACGCATTCTGCTGCGCCGCTGGTGATTATCAATGGGCCAATTCGTAAGCAATTGAATTTCGCTTGCGCGGGTAATGTCTTCAGTAATGTTGCCCGCGCCAATAGTTCCGTAGGGCGGGCATTGCAACTGCTGCTTACCAACCTTGGCGGCGCGCGTCCCGGCGAAATCGATATGTCAACGCTTGGCAATCCCGGAAAGTTTTCGTATTGCATCGCCGAAAACGAAGAAGAGAGCGCCTGGGAACCGCTGCATGTTGAGATGGGATTTGCGCCTGAACAAAGCGCGGTGACGCTATTTGCCGCAGAACCGCCGCGCGGCGTCAGCGAACATAATGCCCGCGAAGGCAAACAGATTTTAAAAGCCATCTGTCATCAACTGGCAACCAGTTGGACCTATCGCGTCTGCGCGTTGTTTGAAGCCATTGTTGTGCTTTGCCCTGAACATGTAAAAACACTCAAACGCGAGGAATGGAACAAACAGCAGGTGCGCGAATTTTTATTCAATAACACAGGCATTCCGCTCAAGGAATATACTGAAAACAACGGCGAAGGCACGCAACTCACACGCTTTTACAAAGAGACGGTGATTGATGGCGAGCCGTGCTATTTGAAATTCGCAGCGCCCGAACAGATTAAAATCATTGTCGCAGGCGGCACGGCGGGAAAATTCTCTGCGGTCATCAGCAGTTGGGCAACCGGCGCACGCGGCAGTCAAATGGTCACCTATCCGATTGCGGATTGCGAAATGCGGATTGTGGATTGACGTTGCTATTAGCATCTTTGACGAGCATTTCAAAGCAGAAGTGCGATAGCCGTTTGCGGATTTGGTAAAGAGGCTAAATTGGTTTTGCGCGATTAAGGTTGATACCTAGAACTATTCAGCCAATCCGCAATCCGCATTTCGCAATCCGCAATTAAAGGAGAGTTTATGCCGACAGTTCTGGTGAATCCGTTTAATGAACATCAACAAACGCAGGCGAAGGTTGCGCCGCGCCTTGCGACGCTTGCAGGAAAAACCATTGGCTTGCTCGACATCAGCAAACCGGGTGGCAGTTTTTTCTTAGACCATCTTGAACGTCTGCTCAAAGACCGCTTCAAGGTTGCCGAAGTGATTCGCGCCATGAAGCCGACGTTTACCAAACCCGCGCCCGATGCGGTGATTGAACAACTCAAAGTTTGTGATGCGGTGATTGAGGCGCTGGCTGATTGAGGGTCTTGTACAACGTGCAGTTTGCACGATACCACGAAACTTGAAAATCTGGGCATCCCGGCGGTGCCGGTCGCCACAACCGAGTTTATGTTTGCCGCAAGAGCGCAAGCCGCCGCTCTCGGGCGCAGCGATTTCGATGCCATTTATGTAGCGCATCCGATTCAAGACCAGACTAAAGCGGAAATCGAAGCGCGCGCCGAAGCGGTGTTGGATAGCCTGGTTGCGCGATTGGTTGCGAATTGAGGATTGGATTTTTATCAATGGGTTGGAGTATTCTTGGCTTGTTCGGTGGTGAAAATTTTTAAGCTCTCTTGGAATTCATCGATTCCCTAATCATTTTTGATTTTATTTTAAGGCGCATTTCTACAGGCATTATCAAATTTGTAAAGGAGAGTGAAATGACCCCTAAGAGATTTGCACTCGTGCTGTTGGTGTTTGCCGCTGCCATCGCGTCCGTCACGTTTGACATCAGCGCCAATTCAAAAACGAAAAGACCGGTAACCTACACAAAAGATATCGCGCCGATATTTTATAAGAATTGTGCGGAGTGTCACCGAGCGAACGACATTGCGCCGATGTCGTTGATGAGCTACAAGGAATCGCGACCGTGGGCGAAATCGATAAAAGAGAAAGTCCTGAGTCGCGAGATGCCGCCGTGGAGTCCCGACCCGCAGTATGGGGAATTCGCCAACGATTGCCGCCTGAGCCAAGCCGACATCGAGACCGTGGTGGCGTGGGTTGACCAGGGTGCCAAGGAAGGCAATCCCAAAGATTTGCCGCCGGCTCCGGCATTTGCTGATGGTGGTTGGCGAATTGGCAAACCCGATATGATTGTTTCGATGCCGCAAGAGCAAATCGTCAATCCCAAAACCTCCGATCAAATTTTATATTTCAATGTGCCGACCAATTTGAAAGAAGACAAATGGGTGCAGGCTGCCGAAATCCATCCCGGCAACAAGAAGGTTGTGCATCACGTCATTGCGTTTGTTATTTCACCTGAGACACTGGCAAAGTCAGGAGGGCAAAGAGCGCGGCTCAGTGATAAACGCGCCGAAATTTTTTACCGCGATGGCACGTTGTCGCGTGTGAAGACGGAAGCGCCGGTGGTTGATGATGGCTGCAACGCGCCGAAAGGTTTGGCGGTTGATAATGATGACGAAGGCAGCAGCGCCGAAGGCGGACGGGGAACCTTTTTAGCCGGATATGCGCCGGGTCGCGGTATAGATGTCTGGCAGCCCGATACGGCAAAACGAATCCCGGCGGGCGCAGTAGTGGTCTTTCAATTGCACTATTCCAGTTTCAAAGGCGCATTTGAACAACCTGAAAAAGACCGCACCAGCGTCGGATTGAAATTCAGCAAAGAGCCGCCCAAAAAAGAGATTAAAACCGAAGGCATCAGCAACTTTTTATTTAAGATTCCATCTGGCGCAGCCAATCATCAGGTGACCTCCTGCAAAGTCTTCAAACAGGATGTGCAAATTATCTCCTACATGCCGCATATGCATTTGCGCGGCAAAGATATGAAATATGAGGTTGTATACCCGGATGGCAAACGTGAAACCTTGCTCTGGGTGCCTAAGTTTAATTTCAACTGGCAGACCATGTATGAACTCAAGAAGCCGCTATGGATTCCCAAAGGTTCGCGCATGGTTATCACGGCGCATTTCGATAATTCGGAGAAGAATAAATATAATCCGAATGCCAAACAAGACATTCGTTGGGGCGATCCGACTTATGATGAAATGATGATTGGCTGGATGGACTATCTCGTCAATAACAACGTGAAGCCCGATATTGCCAAAAGCGCGGGCAAATAATTTAAAGCGGATTGCAAAACAATTTGCAGTTGAGAAAGCGGGCTATGACCGCGATTTTCCGACCTGCTCCTGAGACTTAAAAATTTTGAAACGGTGGTTGATTGTTCAGCCGCCGTTTTTATTTTGCGTTTTTTTTATGAACCTCGGCAAAATCATTTTGCGTATGGAGGCTTGAAGACTTAAAGCCTTTTCAACAAATCAAGGCAAAGCTTTTGTAACGCTTCAGGTTTAACCGGCGTAATTAAAATGTGATTCAAGTTCTGTGCGGAAAAGTTGAAAAAGTTTCAATATATTCTTGACACTCAAAATAACCGGAAATATTATAGGAAGGCTCTTTTATTATCGTGTCTGGCAATAATTGACTATTAAACTTGTAAGGAGAGAACATTCATGACCCCGAAGCGACTCGTCCTTGCGCTGTTTGTTGCCGCCATTGCAGTAGCCATTGGCAGCGCTCACATCAGTGCAAACACCAAAGCCAAGAAACCAGTAACCTACACAAAAGATATCGCGCCGATATTTTATAAGAATTGTGCGGAGTGTCACCGAGCGAACGACATTGCGCCGATGTCGTTGATGAGCTACAAGGAATCGCGACCGTGGGCGAAATCGATAAAAGAGAAAGTCCTGAGTCGCGAGATGCCGCCGTGGAGTCCCGACCCGCAGTATGGGGAATTCGCCAACGATTGCCGCCTGAGCCAAGCCGACATCGAGACCGTGGTGGCGTGGGTTGACCAGGGTGCCAAGGAAGGCAATCCCAAAGATTTGCCGCCGGTGCCTGAAGCCGCAAAAGGCGGATGGTCAACCGGAAAACCCGATGTGGTTTTTGAATTGCCGCAAGAGTGGACAGTCGAACCCAACGCCCCCGACAACTACATCAATTTCTGGGTGCCGACGAACTTTGCCGAAGACAAATGGATTCAGTCTGCGGAAATTCTTCCTGGCAACCGCAAAGTGGTGCATCACGTTATCGCTTTCCTGCAATCGCCAAAAATTGCTGAAGCGCGAATGAAAGCTGAAAAAGAAGGAACCCGGACTTCTTCGCAAGAGGGCGGCGGCATGATGTATTGGGATGGCACGCTGCGGCGCGTCAAGATGGACGCGCCGGTCAATGATGATACCTGTGCGGCACAGCCTACGGCAGGCGGCCCGGGTGGCGGAAGCGCACGGCGCGGAGCCGGGGCGGCTGCAAATCCCGAAGCGCAGGAAGGCGCACTGCTTGCCGGATATGCGCCAGGCAAGCAGCCTGATGTTTGGCCTGTCGGTATGGCAAAACGGGTTCCCGCCGGTTCCTACATCATGTTCCAGATGCACTATTCGGCATTCAGCGGCGGATTGAATAAAGCCGAAAAAGACCGCACCAAAATCGGCTTGAAATTCGCCAAAGAACCGCCGGATAAAATGATGATTACCGCAGGCGTGGTCAATGCGACATTCAAAATTCCTGCCGGTGCCGATAACCATGAAGTCAAAGCCTGTATGACCGTTCCCGCTAATATGCAACTTGTGACCTATATGCCGCACATGCATATGCGTGGCAAAGATATGCGTTACGATGTTGTTTACCCGGATGGTCGTCAGGAAACCTTGCTCAACGTTCCCCAATTCAACTTCAACTGGCAGACCATGTATTATCTGAAAAACCCTGTGACCTTGCCGAAGGGAACCAAGGTCATCGTCACTGCACATTTCGATAATTCAACCAAGAACAAATATAATCCTGACCCGAAAAAGGATGTGCGTTGGGGCGACCCGACCTACGATGAAATGATGATTGGTTGGTTCGACATCATTGTTGACAATCCCTTGAAGCCGAAAAAAGATGCTGCCGGCACCAAACCGGCAGGCGGTCAACAATAGTTCCGTAGAGGAACAGGCGAGCCGATTCAGGTCACAAATTGCCGAGTTGAAATTTTTTCAAAAAAATTTCACTCGGCATATTGCCTTTAGGCGGAAGGTGTGGTTTCATGAGCAAAGCGTTCGTTGTGTGTTTCTCCTTCTGTTTTCTTTTAGCTCTTTGTTTCACTGTACCGACAGGTGCAAATGGAATAAAGGTTAATGCTAATTCCGGCGTGACATTCTCAAAAGATGTCGCGCCGATTTTTTTTGCCAAATGCGCCGAATGTCATCGCCCGAATGCGATGGCTCCGTTTTCGGTTCTCTCCTTTAAAGAAGTTCGTCCCTGGGCGCGTTCGATTAAAGAAAAAGTCTTAGCCGGACAAATGCCGCCCTGGGGCGCAGACCCGCATTTCGGCAAATTTGAAAATGATAAAAGTCTAACCGAGCAAGAAACCCATACGATTGCCGCCTGGGTTGATGGCGGCGCGAAAGAAGGCAACCCGAAAGACCTGCCTCTATTACCGAAATTTTCCAATGAGTGGAAAATCGGCAACCCCGATGCCATCCTCGCCATGCCCGAAGAGGTTGTTCTGGATGCCAAAGGTTCGGATGAATACATCGACATCACCGTGCCCACCAACTTCACCGAAGACAAATGGATTCAAGCTGTAGAAATTCATCCGGGCAATAACCGGGTTGTGCATCATGTCATCGCCTTTATTCAATCGCCCGAAGTAGCTGAGATGGTCAAGCAGATGCGCAAGCCCGAAGCGATAGCGAAATCGCTTTACTATCTGGACGGCACGTTAATTCGCTTGCGGCAAGATGCGCCGGTTTATGACAATGGTTGTCAAGCGCCAAATGGCGGCGTGGCGCGCGGCAGCAGCCTTGAACAAGGTTTCCCGTTAGGCTTTTTTACGCCCGGCAAAGACCCCGATGTGTTTCCCGAAGGCATAGCCAAAGCGATTCCCGCCGGTTCAAAAATCGTTTTGCAGATGCATTACTCAAAAACCACCGGCAAGGTTGAACGCGACCGCACCAGTGTCGGATTACGATTTGCCAAAACGCCGCCGCAAAAATCCATGATGTCGTGGGGCGTAATGAATACTTACTTCAAGATTCCCCCCGGCGTAGCGAGCCACGAAGTGACCGCCTGTTATACCTTCAGTCGCGATGCCGAACTTCATACACTGCTTCCGCATATGCACGTTCGCGGCAAAGATTTCAAATACGAATTGATTTACCCGGATGGCAGACGCGAGACTTTGCTGAGTGTGCCGCGTTACGATTTCAACTGGCAGACCATGTATCGCTTCGCGAAACCGGTTGTCGTGCCCAAAGGCGCGCGGATGATGGTCACGGCGCATTTCGATAATTCCGAGCGCAATAAATACAATCCCGACCCGACCAGGTTTGTGCGCTTTGGCGACCCGACCTATGACGAAATGATGATTGGTTATTTCGATTTTGTGCCGAAGATACCCAATCGCCATGCCATCAAGGTTGACCCGAAAATTTATGATGCCTATGTTGGCGAATATACGGTGGCGTTGGGTGTGAGTTTCAAAGTTGAAAGAGACGGCGACAAACTCTTTTTTATCGCCCCCAAACAACCGAAAATCGAAGCTTACCCGGAGTCGGAAAACAAATTTTATTTCACCGTTGTTGACGCCCAGGCGACTTTCATTAAAAATGACAAAGGCGAAATTGGCGAACTACTCTTTGAAATCAGTGGACGAAGTATCCGCGCCAAGCGGGTGAACAAATAGGAGCAACGAATCCATGAAAAAGACCTTGATGACCCTTGCGGTTGCTTGCGTGGCGAGCATCGCCTTATTGGTATTGCCGACCACTCAGGCAAGCGATGCGAAGAAATCAAAAGTGACCTTTGCAAAAGATGTCGCGCCGATTTTCAATAAGGCGTGTGTTGAATGTCATCGCGCTGGCGAGATTGCGCCGTTCGCCTTGACGACTTACAAAGAAGCCCGTCCGTGGGCGCGTTCGATTAAAGAAAAAGTCGCCCTGCGCACCATGCCGCCCTGGCACGCCGACCCCAATCACGGCGCGTTTGCCAATGACCGCAGGCTCAGTCAAAAAGAAATCGACACGATTACTGCCTGGGTTGATGGTGGCGCACTTGAAGGCAACCCCAAAGATTTGCCGCCCGTCCCGAAATTTGAAAATGGCTGGAACATCGGCAAACCCGATGTGGTTTTCAAACTTCCGCAAGTTTACAAGGTTCCCGCAGAAGGCGTGGTCAAGTACCAGTATGTTGATGTGCCGACCAATTTCACCGAAGATAAATGGGTGTCCGGGGCTGAAATCCGCGCCGACAAACGCGCCGTTGTGCATCACATCATCGTTTTTGTGATTGATAAAGGTCAGCAGAAACTGCTTGTCGGTTGGGCACCGGGCGAACAGCCTGTGCAGATGTCGCCGGGGCTTGCGAAAAAGATTCCCGCCGGCGCGACCTTAAGATTCCAATTGCACTACACGCCGAATGGCACGGCGGTCGAAGACCAATCCTATGTCGGTTTGATTTTTGCCAAAGAAAAACCCCGCAACGAAGTGCAAACCATGCCGATTATGAATGGGCGTTTTGTGATTCCGCCGGGCGATGCCAATTATAAAGTTGAATCGAGTTTTACCTTTAGAGATGACGGGCAGATTCTTTCCTTGATGCCGCATATGCATCTGCGCGGCAAAGATTTCCTTTATAAAGTCACCTATCCTGACGGCAAATCGGAAATCATTCTTTCGGTTCCGAAATATGATTTCGGTTGGCAGACCTATTACATCCTGAAAGAACCGTTGCGCGCGCCAAAAGGTACGCGCGTTGATTGTCTGGCACATTTCGACAACTCAACCGGAAATAAATTCAATCCCGATGCGACCAAAGAAGTTCGCTGGGGCGATCAAACCTGGGAAGAGATGATGATCGGTTGGATGAGTTACACGCTCGATAAAAACGAGATGAAACCTGCAACTGATGCTGTAAGTCAGAATAAATAAATACACAATTCAAACACCGATCAACAACAAAGCTTAGGCACAGCTTTTTGAAGATGCGCCTAAGCTTTGTTGCTTCATGACAAATTGCCTGTGTGATAAACTGCTACTACAGAGGTCAATAAAATGAGTAAAAATATGCCATTGGAAATTACCCTGACTGAAGCAAAAAAGTTTGAAGCCTTACTTGATGAGGTGTTGGCGGAAATCAAAAGAGCGCGAAATCAAATGGCGAAAGATCAAGTGGAAATTGACCGTTTACACGCTTCTACGCAAATGAAACTGGATGAGTTAAAACGTGAATTGAAGGTGGCGTGAAAGATGTGGAAAAAGCTTTATGAATTGCTCACCCAGGTATTCCAGTTAAGCAAAGATACGCAGCAAAACAAAGAAGACATCAAAAGATTAAGTCAGAAATTGGATGAACTGACGGATGTAGTCAAACACCTTGCCTACGAAATTCGGCTGATCCGCGAGAACGAAAAGCATGAGCGGGAGAAACTGGCGCTACGGTTGGAAAATGAAATGTTGAAATTTGAAAAGCGTTTGCCGGTAGCGAAACCGACTCGAAAACCTGAAAGTAAAAACCGAAAGTAAAGAAGGCAAAAAATATGCGAATCGCAAAATACCTGGTTTCATTAACGTTTCAATCAACCTTAAATCCTCGACTCATTCTTTTATCTTTTGCTTTTTGCCTTTTGCCTTTTGCCTTAAACGTTACCGCGCACGAACCCATCACCACCAAAGTGCGATTCAATAAAGAAGTGATTCGCATCTTTGAACGCAGTTGTCTCAGTTGTCACCGCCCGAACGGCATTGCGCCGATGTCGCTGGCAACTTACGAAGAAGCGCGCCCGTGGGCAAAAGCCATCAAAGAAGAGATGCTCGAAAAGCGCATGCCGGTGTGGCACGCGGTTAAAGGCTTCGGCGAATTTCGCAACGCGCCGAACTTAACGCAACGCGAGATGGATTTGATCATTAACTGGGTCGAAGGCGGCGCGCCGAAAGGCGATGACAAAGATTATCCCAAACGCGATGTCTATAGTGATAACTGGCAACTCGGCAAACCCGATTTGATTTTAAAACTTTCCAAAGAACAAAAAATTGCTTCGGACGCTGACATCGTCCAAACGTTTATTTTGCCAACCAATTTGAAAACCGACCGCTGGGTTCGCGCCATCGATTTGCGCCCCGACAATGGCGCAGTGGTGTTATCGGCAGCCATCTATCTGGAAGGAAGTCAGGAGTCAGGAGTCAGGAGTCAGGAGTCGGGAAGCGGCAAGCGAAGTAATCAAAACTCATCGCTCATCGCTCATCGCTCATCACCTGATTCGGACGCCGGACATCGGACTCGTGACGCTAGACCGGCGCTTGCCACCTGGATGCCCGGTCAGAAAATCATCGCTTTGCCTGAGGATATGGCGCGGCTCATTCCTGCGAATGCGAAACTGATTTTGAAGATTCGCTATCGCGGTAACGGCGAAGATGCCAAAGATAAAAGTCAGGTGGGAATGTATTTCGCGAAGACCCCGCCGCGAAAACAACTCCGCGATATTGCCATCACCAATGCCGATGCTTTGATTCCCGCAAATGCCGAGGCGCATCAAGTGAAAATTTCTCTGGCTCTGGAAGAAGCTGTCGAAGCCCTTGCGCTTCGCCCATTCGATAATCCGTTCATGATTTCTTTTCAAGCATCAGCGTTTCGCCCCGATGGCACCGAGCAAATTTTAATCTGGTCGCGCGGGCACAAATACGACTGGCAGCAGACCTATTATTTCAAAGAGCCGCTGCTTTTCCCCAAGGGGACGCGCATCGAAGTGACCGCTTATTTCGATAATTCCGAAAACAATCCGGCAAATCCCAACGACCCGCCGAAAACTTTGCGCTGGTCGGAAATATCAGGTGAACCGCTATGTGTGCTTTCGGTTGCAAGCAATCGCAACGCGAATGAGTGAGGTGAATAGGCGATCAGGTTCTCTGAGCGTTCGATTGTCAATGACTCGATTCAGCTTTCTACACTTTAAAGACTTTGCGGGCTTTGCGTTTCCCTTTGCGACTTTGTGTGAAAGGTTTTGTGATTCTCGCCAAGTTCGCAAAGGTTTTGCAAAGCCCGCAAAAAATATTTCAACCAACAAATTTATGGCTGCAATTCTGAGGTAATGGTTGCGCCCTGCGATGACTGAGCAACGGTTTTCACCTGTTTGCGGGTATCTTTGGCAATCCACACGGTAGTTTTTCCGCTCTCACTTCCGGCAGTGGTAATCTCGACTTTGAATGCATCAAAAATCCCTGCGGGCACGGTTACTTTTTCCGCGCCAACGACCTTCAATTGCTTCAAAGATGTTTTCGATGAACTCAGATCGAAATTGTAAAACGATGTCGTGTAACCTTCGGCAAGCGGCAACGCGGCGACGACAAAATAAGTTCCCGCGCCATCGGCAAACATTGCGCCCAGGGTTTCTGCATCAATCGCGCGTGTCTGTCCATTCATCGTCATGGAGCCGGTGGCTTTTTTATCTTTGAATGCGACATTGATTTCAACCGGCCCTTGTTTGACCGTGCGTTTGGTTAAAATCAATGTGCCTTTTTCAAGGATGGCGCGGTCGCTTACTTCACCTTGTGGCGTCCTGGCAATTTCAGTTGCCACCCACGCGCCATTTTCTTCTTTGATTTCCGCTGTAACCGATAATGGAAAGGTCTGCCCGCCCGTTTCGATTTTGACTTGATAATTGGCTTTCAGGGGTTGCAAATCCACAGCAGGTTTCGGCGGATTCTGCGCCATCGAAGAGCCTGCGATTGACAGCATCAGGAAAAAGACGAAGACCGAAAAAACTTTTAACGGCGTGCGGCAAAGCGAATGAAAAATTTTTACTGGATAAAGAGAATGCCTCATTTGATTACTCCAGGGTTGTTTAATATTTCTGCAAAGCAGGTTGGCTGAGATATGTGTCATCAGGATAGCTTGATTAACGCTACTGAGGCAGACTTTGTTCTCTTTTACTTTCAAATTGATTTTGCCGCTTTGCCGATTTGCACAAGCTTTTTGGTCGGTCGCCTCTCATCGCGCCATAAACAATCTTTGACACCTAATGGTCCTTTCATGGTGCCGTCATAATCGCGGCACATCTGCGGGCGGGTGTCATAGACGCCACAGACATAATGGGTTTTGCCTTCGGGCGTCGGGATTTCCTGCAAGGCGTTGCAGCGTTGCGCAATGGTGAAGTAATAGACCAGTTCGCCGCGTTTTTTGGCGTAGTCAATTTTGAAGCCGTGCAATTCCATCCAGTAAATTTCATCGCGCACTTCGTCGTCAACTTCGCCGCCATAAAAGGTCATCGCCATACAACATTTGCCGCATTCCAAACACAACTCGGATTTTCTTGCCGCTGACAGTTTTTTCTTTTTCACTTTCGCCTCAAAAAATAAGATGGATAGGATAGAGCATAAGTTTATCCGCGCTATCCTGTCCATCACAGTTCAATGGAACTGAATATTTTCAACCCTGTTAATTAAGACTCTTTGGTTACGGCATCAATCTCAAGAACGTTGTTCGGGTCATCCGCTTTTGCTTTGGCTGTCGGCTCACCATTTGTGTGAATGCCGGCATGAGCCAGCAATCCCGATATATCCAACCCCAACGCTTCAAGTTGTTGCAGAAGATTGAAAATAACCGAAGGCGCGGTTGAAGCGAATCGCGTCATGCCGCTTGGCGCGTGATTTCCGTTGCCTCCTTGTTCAATAACCACCACTTTATCAATGTTGCCAAGCGGCGCGGCGACTGCGCCAAATACCGGCGCGGTAGCTTGCAAAATTGACGGCAATTTTTCGAGTATGGTTTGCATTCTTGCCGCTTCATCGAATTCTTTCCAGGCTTCGGCTTTCTTCTGAATGGCAGCGGCTTCGGCGACACCCTGCGCTTCGATGGCTTTGGCTTGCGCAAGTCCGAGCGCTTCGATCTTTGCGGCTTCCGCTTTACCTTCGGCTTCAATCGCCGCCGCGCGACCCAAGCCTTCCTGTCGCAAACGTTCTTTTTCGGCTTCGGCAATCGCAATCAAAGCGGCTTTTTTACCTTCGGCTTCAAGGATTGCCGATTGTTTGGCGGCTTCGCTCTTTAACACCGCAGCCACCCGTTGCGCATCAGCAGGTTTGACGACCGTCGCTTCAAGCTCTTTTTCGCGCCGCAAAATTTCCTGCTCCTGCACAGCAATCTGTTCCTGGGTGCGCACCCGTTCAATGCGGACTTCTTCGGCAACCACCGATTGCCGCGCTTTCGCCGATGAGAGCGGGCCCGACTGTTCTGCGGTGGCGCGTTCTTTTTCAACCTCGGATTGATATTGCGCTTTTTTGACCTCCATATCACGATGCGCCTGGGCGATGTTGGCTTCCGAATCGAGCTTGACCTTTTCGCCTTCCTGCATCGCCTGTGAGGATTTGATCTTGGAATCGCGCGTCGCTTCAGCTTCGCCAATTTGCGCGTCGCGTTTCACTTCGGCAGTGCGGCGTTTGCCGAGCGCATCAAGATAACCTTCATCATCACTGATTTCCTGAATGATTAACACATCGACGCCGATGCCCATGCGTTCAAGGTCGGTTGCCGCTTCGCTGGTTAGCTTCTGCGCGAAACTTTGGCGGTCGTTATTTATTTCTTCAACCGTGAGCGTGCCGAGTATGGCGCGCAAATGTCCTTCAAGGGTCTGGAAAATAATTTTCTGCACTTCGGGCGGCGTCATGCCTAAAAAACGTTCCGAAGCGGCTTGCAGCGAAATGTCGTCGCCTTTGATTTTGACGTTGGCGACCGCTTTAACCGAAACCGGAACGCCTTTGAGCGTATAAGCCCGCCGGGTTTCAAGCGGTATGGTAATCAGATTGAGCGATAGATAATGTACGGTTTCCAGCAGAGGGATTTTCAACGATGCGCCACCTTTGACTAACCGATAACCGACGATGCGTCCGTCAGGCAGTTTGCGTTTGCGTCCCGAAAATACTGCCGCTTGATTCGGAGGCACTTTGATGTAGTTCGAGCTGAAGAGCCACATCACGATTAATAGAGCAAACACAATGGCTCCGGCGATGACGATGGGTACGATAAAGTTTTCAATATTCATTCGTTTGTCTCCGTTGGGTTTCGTCAGCCTAAATGAATTACGCTGATCGGTCTGTGAGAAACCATCCCGCGCCTGGTTCAGGTTGTGGGCTGACAACCGCAGTTTCTCCTGAGATGGCTTCGACAAAGACTGTGGTATTTTCGGCAATGGCATTGCCGTCGGTTGAGCGGGCGATTTTTTCGATGGCGCTTTCCCCGACGATGCAACGTACCTGCCCCAACCCGTTTGTCGGAATCGCGACGATGACTTGCGCCGTCAAACCGATTAAATCCGTAGCCTGGTGTATGCTCGACGCTTGTTGCGAATAGAGAAATCGCGCAAACAGGTAAACCAGCCAGCCAAATAAAAATCCGCCCGCGAGTCCGATTAATGAACTGACAAGAACACTCAGACCCAGGTAAACACTGATGGCTCCACAACCGCCAAACGCAGTGATAAACATACTGATGATGCGAGCATTAAAAATGCCGGGTCCATCGTGCGCCAGGTCGTGAGAGAAATCGTGTTCTACATCAATGTCCTGATCAATGTCGAAATGCCCGAATACTTCGCCTAGCAGAAACGAGGCAAGCAGAAATAAGAAACCAATGGCTCCTAATGCCAGGAAAACCGAAAGCGCGCTGATGTGTGAAAGCGTTTCAAACATTTCTGTGGTCTCCTGAATAGTCGGCTTAGACGCGGGTTGCGAGTAAAACTGACCCCGAAAGTGGCGCAATTCTATCACTCGTAACAAAGGAGGTGAAGGAAGATATAGTAAAGTGAGTGCGATTACAGATGAAAAATAGTCAGGAGACCAAACTCCTTTTGCCGAGGTCACAAAACGGGACTAAGCATAAAATTTATCAATGGGAATTACTTGCGACAAAAGCCTCAGCGCATGAATTTGCGGCGAATCGCCAACGCGAGTAACGCCGCTTGCAACGGACCAAGAATGGTTTCAAATGTGACGAGTGCGCGTGCTGTGTTCGTTGCCGGACGTGGTTCGGGCTTTTGCAATGCGATGGTTTCAAAGCTGTAGGTGAGCGCACGAGTGAAGGGTAACGGATGACCGATAGTGTCGCGTTGCATCGCTTCAACCTCATTTTCATTGGTTATTTTCGCTTCCCACCGTGTGAAACCGACTTGTGTGTAGAGAAGAGTAAAGATAAACCAAACGCAAAATAAAACAACAGATGCCCTAACAATTCGCTCGCCATATCCACTTGCAAGCCAATACCACCAACGCAATGTCCAGATCGCCCAACCTCGCCCCTTCTCAAGCCTCTGCGCCTGCATCGCCAGAAAGCGAAAATATGATGCCTCTTCGTAACGATTATTTTCTTCAGCATTAACTGCAAGCCGACGACAGGCAATTGTTAGCAAACGATGCGGCGATTGGACGCTTCGTTGTGCGAGGGCTTCAAGTTCTGAATTTACATCTGGGAGCTTCTTATCAAAGTTTGAAGTCCATTTGACATTGGTAAATTCAAACTTTCTCGTATCGGTGTTAATAAACCAATGCGGTCGCAACGTAACAGAATGAAAAGATACGCGCTCAGGTTTTTCTATAAAAGAGGTTTGTAAATCTAACAGTGATGTTTTTGTGAAAGGCTGAATCTCCTGGCTGCCTGCAAATTTTATATAGTCTTTGAATATTGTATGGTCAAATTTTGCCTCTCCGCTAAATTTTGCATACCTGAAGTCCGCTCCCGTTTCAAATTCCATATAGCTAAATTCTATGTCTTCGGGGAACCACACTCCACGCCATGTTCCGCTCACGTAAGAATCGTTATCCTCTCTTTTTTGCTCAAATGCGATCTGAAAATCTCTATCCTTTTCTGTGCTTGGATAATGGAGTACACAATATCGCTTGCCTTCATGCGCTTTATAAAACGGCCAGCCTTCGCAAGGGGAGGGAAACCCGTCATCCCATTCACAGATAAGATTCGGCTCCCTGTGTTCTTCATTGATCGGTTCCTGCACAGGTGCATCTTCTTGCCAATCAACATCAGGAACGACAATTTTTTGTTCGTCGGTTTGGGGCATATCCACACCATTTAAGCAGAAGGTTTTGAATTTTCTGTTTTACTTTGTGAAATCAGGCTCATTCTAAATGAGGATTGATGATATTTGCCAGATGGAGGATGGAGAATTTGCCGGTTAAGATTTGTTTCGTTCTCTTTCAAATGTGCAATGATTTTTCATCCCACAAAGCCTGGCGTTCTTCTTCAATCAATTGATTCAATTCCTCTTCAGTCATTCCGCTTTTCGCAAAATCTTTGCGCACTGGCGCGAGTATTTCATCAAGCGCAGGTCGCTCAAGATGTTTTGTTACCAGTTGGCTGAGGTAATCGTCAGCGTCTTTCCCGAATTGCGCGGCGCGTTCCTTCAGCACAACTTCCAATTCGGTCGGGATTGAAATCGTTACATCCATAATTTTTCTTTCCTTCAAAATTCCCGAAAAGAAGTAAAAAAAATTAAAGGCAAAAGGTCAAGCGAAAACTTTATTCGCTGCCTTTTGCCTTTATCATCGCGGTCAAAGACCGCTTGCTCAACGCTCAACCTATCGCGGTCAAAGACCGCTTGCTCAACTCGAAAACTTACGCGGTGTGCGAGATGGATTGCTCGCTTCCGAGTGCGGCTTGCGCGGCGGCAAGACGAGCAATCGGCACGCGATAGGGTGAACACGAAACGTAGTTCAATCCGACGCGGTGACAGAAGCCAACAGAAGTTGGGTCGCCGCCGTGTTCGCCGCAAATGCCGACCTTCAAATCCTTGCGCGCCGAACGACCTTTGTCAGTGCCCATCTTCACGAGTTGACCGACGCCGTCTTGATCCAAGACCTGGAACGGGTCGTCTTTGAGAATTTTGTTTTCAACATAGAACGGCAGGAATTTGCCCGAATCATCGCGCGAAATACCAAATGTCGTCTGCGTCAAATCGTTGGTTCCGAATGAGAAGAACTCCGCGACTTCGGCAATCTTATCGGCAGTGAGCGCGGCGCGCGGCAGTTCAATCATGGTGCCGACTAAATATTCAATCGTTTGCCCCGTGGCTTTTTGCACTTCATCAGCGACGCGACGCACCACGTCGGATTGCAACTTCAATTCGTTGACGTGACCGACGAGCGGAATCATGATTTCCGGCAAGACCTTCACGCCGCGTTTTTGCTGACGCGCAGCGGCTTCAAAAATCGCCCGCGCCTGCATCTCGGTGATTTCAGGAAAGACCACCCCCAGACGACAACCGCGATGACCGAGCATGGGATTGGCTTCGTGCAAAGTCTGCACATTCGCCCACAGGTGCGCGGCTTTGACCTTCAATTTTTTCGCCAGTTTCTTGGTGCCTTCTTCATCGTGCGGCAGGAATTCATGAAGCGGCGGGTCAAGAGTGCGGATGGTTACGGGCAGCCCGTTCATCGCTTTGAAGATGCCTTCAAAATCGCCGCGTTGCAATTTCAAGAGTTGCGCGAGTCCGCCTTTGTACAATTTCTTCGGCTCTTCGATGGCTTTCTTCAAATGTTTTTTGTGAGCGTTCAACTCCTGTTTCTTTTTCGGCGAGGTGGCTTTTTCGAGTTCGCTGTCAATCGTTGCCAGTTCTTTTTCCAGACGTTTGTAATCGAGCGACCCCAAAATCATCTGACGAACATAATCAATTCTATCGCCTTCAAAAAACATATGCTCAGTGCGGCAAAGCCCTATGCCTTCTGCGCCGAAGGCGCGCGCAACCTTGGAATCGCCCGGGGTGTCTGCGTTGGTGCGGACTTTGAGTTTGCGATATTTGTCTGCCCAACTCATCAGGGTGTTGAAATCTTCGCCAAGTTCCGGGTCAATGAGCGGCGCTTGCCCTTTGATGACGCGACCGGTGGTGCCATCAATGGTAATCCAGTCGCCGCGTTTGATGCGCGTGCCGTTTACTGAAAATTCGTTCTTGCCATAGTTGATATTGACTTCGCCCGCGCCGACGATGCAGGGTTTGCCCCAACCGCGCGCTACGACTGCCGCGTGAGAACTCGGGCCCCCGGTTGAAGTGAGGATAGCTTGTGAACTTTTCATTCCGCTTACATCTTCCGGAGAAGTTTCGCGGCGCACCAGAATTACCGCTTCGCCTTTGACCGCCCACGCTTCGGCTTCCTGCGGCGTGAAAACGACTTTACCTATGGCTGCGCCAGGGCTTGCGTTGATGCCTTTGGTCAAAATTTCGATGCTGGCTTTCGGGTCAATCATCTTGTGCAGCAGTTGATCGAGGTCGCCTGCGGGAATGCGTTGCAATGCGGTCTTTTCATCAATCAAACCTTCTTTGACCATATCCACTGCAACCTTAACGGCGGCAGTCCCCGTGCGTTTGCCATTGCGGGTTTGCAGCATCCACAGTTTGCCGCGTTCGATAGTGAATTCGAGGTCTTGCATGTCTTTGTAATGCGTTTCTAATTTATTCGCCACCGCGACGAATTCGTCGTAAATCACCGGCATATCTTTTTGCAATTCATCAATGTGTTTGGGCGTGCGAATGCCCGCGACCACATCTTCGCCCTGCGCATTGGTGAGATAATCGCCGAATAAAACTTTTTCGCCGGTTGCCGGATTGCGCGTGAAAGCGACGCCGGTGCCCGAATCTTCACCCATATTGCCAAACACCATCGTCACGATATTGACGGCGGTGCCGAGATTATCCGGGATTTTTTCATATTTACGATAAGCGATGGCGCGGTCGCCATTCCATGAACGGAATACCGCTTTGACCGATTCTTCGAGTTGCAGGTAAGGATTGGTCGGGAACTCTTTGCCGGTTTCGGCTTTGACGATTTTCTTGAATTCTTTGCAAACGTCTTTTAGATGGTCGGCATTGAGGTCGGTGTCGAGTTTGGCTTTGGCTTTCTTCTTTGCCGCATCGAAAGCGTGGTCGAACAGTTCGCCATCAATTCCCAAAACGATTTTGCCGAACATTTGAATGAAGCGGCGATAGGCGTCATAGGCGAATCGTTCGTTGCCGGTAAGTTTAGCGAGTCCCTTTAACGTGTCTTCGTTCAAACCGAGATTCAACACGGTGTCCATCATTCCGGGCATGGAAAATTTCGCGCCCGAACGAACGGAGACCAGCAAAGGATTCGCGGCATCGCCGAATTTTTTGCCTGTCGTTTTTTCAACCTCTTTCAAAGCCTTGAGCGCCTGTTCCCACATGCCATCGGGGAACTTTGCGCCTGCTTCATAATAAGCATTGCAGGCTTCAGTGGTAATGGTGAAGCCGGGGGGGACAGGAAGCCCTGCGTTGGTCATTTCAGCAAGACCCGCGCCTTTGCCGCCGAGCAAATCTTTCATGCTGCCCTCTCCATCAGCTTTTCCATTAGCAAAAACATACACATACTTTGTTGCCATTTATTTTCTCCAAGTGAAATTAGTAATACCTGTCGGAAATTACCGTGAAAACCAAACTGGAAAGATAGCCTGTATAGACAAGTGATTTCAAGCTGAGCGCGATTGGCAACGCCTGCGTTTATCACCAGTTTAAAATTTTTTAAGCCGATTGTAATATCACAGACGCTTTCACGCCGTTCGGTTGTGCAGATGATTGCTACAGGTGAGGTCAAGTTGATGGCAATAATCAAGGTCGCAGGTGAAAAATTAAAATGTTGCGAAGGCTTACACAAGGGCTTCGTGCCCTTCGAGGTTTTATGATATTTATCTGGTCGCATCCGATGCAATTCACAAAAAACTGCGAACCGATTAATTTAATCGAACACGAGAAAATTCGGAGGTGAGCATGCAACCCCTGCGATTTATCCTCAGTTCAATTTTTTGCCTCGCGGCACTCGCTATCATCTTGTGGGTGATTTGCCCAGCCTTTGCCGGACAACCCTACACCGGCAAACCGCAAACATCTGCAAATTCGGGACAGCCGGAATTGGTTTTGCAATTGGGACATTCAGATGAATTTCTGGCGATTTCTTCATCAAGTGATGGGCGATACATCATCACCGGAGGACGTGACAATGTAGCGATTTTATGGGAAGCGGAAACCGGCAACGAAGTGTCGCGCTTTGTCGGGCACACCGACGCCGTGCTTGCCGTAGCCGTGTCATCCGACATGGGTTATGTGCTCACCGGAAGCGCCGATAAAACCGCGAGACTCTGGGACCTCGCAACCGGCAAAGAACGCTATCGCATTGCTGATGCGGCTGAATCCGTAAGCGCCCTGGCGTTTTCCCCCGATGGACAAACCTTCGTCATCGCCGAACAAAGCAGCGCGCGATTATTTAATGTGGCAAGCGGCAAACTGTTGCGCGCGTTTGTTGCCCCTCCGCAACCGAAAAACCCTGAACCCTGGGCAATCGCCCAACCTTTTCTCTCAGTCGCGTTTTCGCCCGATGGTCATTATTTACTGAGCGGCGGCAGCGGCACAGGCTGGTTGTGGGATGTGGCAACTGCTAAAGAAATCAGACGCTTTGTTGCGCCGCGCGCCTATCACACATCGGTTGCCTATTCAGCCGACGGTCGGTTCGTCTTGACCGGCGTTGACGGCATTGTGCGCTTGTGGGACGCCGCAACCGCAAAAGAGTTGAGACAATTTAGCGGCTACACCAGTAAAGTGACCGTCGCTTTCACACCGGACGCAAAACAGGTTTTAGTTGGCGGCGATGGCGCAGTCGAATTGTGGGACGCGCAAAGCGGAAAACTGGCGCGCAGTTTTCAGGAACGCAACAGCACCGTGTGGCAATCGTTTGCGGCTTCGCTCAATGTTTCGGCGCTATCAAGCGATGGACGTTTTGTGATTGTCGGCGCGGGGTCAGGCGCGGCGCGGGTTTTTGAGACTGCAACCGGAAGAGCGGTCAGTCGGCTCGAAGGCTATTCAAGTTTCGTTTACGCAGCGCGGTTTTCATCTGACGGGCGATATATCATAACCGGCGGCGGACGTTTGGCGTCCCGCGATAGTCAGGTGAGCGATTATTCAGCGCGGCTCTGGGATTTGGAAAGCGGCAAAGAAGCGCAACGTTTTACAGGGCATCAAAGCTGGATAATTTCAGCGACGCTGTCGCCCGATGGCGTCTATCTCGCAACCATTGACGACAGGGGAACGGCGATTATCTGGAATGCCGAAAGCGGACAGGAAATGCGCCGTTCACAAAAAGAGTTCATCGGCAACTGGCCCGGCACACAAACGCCCATCAACTATTCGGAAAATATTATCAGCGCGACCAGCTTTTCAGCGGATGGTAAATACGTAGTCAAAGGCATAAAAAACACGGCAACCTTGATGACCAGAAGCTTGCAAAAAATTCGCACCTTTACCGGGCATAAAGGCGACATCATCTCGATTGCTTTTTCGCCGGACGGACGACGCCTTGCCACAGCTAGTCGCGACCGGACATTAAGGTTATGGGACGCCGCCAACGGCAAAGAGATTTTGCAATTTAAAAACGCCGGCATGATTGCCAACGAAATCAATTTTTCGCCCGACGGACTGCAACTGGTCGCGGGTTGCAACGACGGCATCGTGCGCAGTTGGGAAACCGCAACCGGAAAAGCCCTGCTGCAACTTGAAGGACATAGAGGACAGGTGATGTCCGTTAATTTTTCACCTGACGGGCGACGCATCGTAAGCGGCGGGCTGGATTCAACGACGCGCGTGTGGGACGCCGTAAGCGCAAACGAACTCTGCCGGTTGATTTCGTTTCGCGATGGCACCTGGGTTAGCGTTGACCGAGAGGGACGCTTTGACACCAACAATCTTGAAACGATTCGCGGATTGCACTGGCGTATGGCAGATGACCCGTTGAGACTACTGCCGCTGGAAATTTTTATGCGCGATTATTACGAACCGCGACTGCTGGCGCGTATTCTGGCTGGTGAAATTTTGAAACCGGTGCGGGGACTCGGACAACTCAATCGCGTTCAACCGGCGGTTAAAATCGTGGCTATCGAACAACAAAAAAATGATCCGAGTTTGGCGACCATCACCGTTGAAGTGGCGAAAGTGTCGCAAACCTTTGGGCAGAACAGTCGTAAACCAACGCGCACAACCGGAGTCTATGATGTGCGGCTGTTTCGCAACGGGCAAATCGTCGGCGAACTTCCCGGTGTGAATGCGCCTGGAAAAGTGCCCACAAAAAATGATGAGCCTTCCGATAATTTGCTTGTGTGGCGACGCGAAACGCAAATTCAAATGGATGCGCGCGGCAAACAACTTCTCAAATTTTCAAATATCAAATTGCCGCGTCGCGCCGATGTCAATCAACTGGAATTTTCCGCCTATGCTTTTAACGAAGACCGTGTAAAAAGTCAGACGGCAAAAAAGCTATTCGTGATGCCAGCGAATTTGCCAGCCGTAAAAGGGCGAGCTTATTTGATTACTGTCGGCGTCAATGCTTATGAGAGCAGCCAATGGAATTTAACCTTTGCCGCCAATGACGCTTGCCTCATGTATTCGGCGCTTGCTGAACGCCTGGCGCGAACCGGCGATTACGCGGAAGTGATTGCCGTGCCGCTCATCTCCGATTATGAAATTCGCGATGGTAAACCTGTAGTTACTGAGAAAACGGCTACCAGAGCCAATTTCAAGGCGGTGATGGATTTGCTTGCAGGCAGAAAAGTGGCTCCCGAATTGATAAAACAAATTCCTGGTGGCGATAAACTCCGCGAAGCGCGCCCCGAAGATTTGTTGATTATCTCGTATTCCAGTCACGGCTATGCGGACGCGCTCGGCAATTTCTATTTCTTCGTTTATGACATCGGCGCAACCGGCGGCAAGAAGATGACCGGAGAAATCAAGCGGCGTTGTATCTCAAGCGAAGAATTGTCGCGATGGCTGCGCGATGTGGATGCGGGCGAACTGGTCTTCGTCGTTGATGCCTGCTATTCGGCGGGGGCAATCGAAGGGCAAGGTTTCAAACCCGGACCGATGGGCAGTCGCGGACTCGGACAGTTGGCTTATGACAAAGGCATGAAAATTCTTACTGCCACGCAAGCCGATGATGTGGCGCTTGAAAGTAATCTCTTGCGGCAGGGGTTGCTCACCTATGCGCTGGTTCAAGAAGGTGTCGCGGCAAATGCTGCCGATGTGAATGCCGACCGGCGCATCATGGTTGACGAGTGGTTGCAATTTGGATTGAAGCGGGTGCCGAATCTTTATGAGGGAGTGAAAAAAGGGAGTGTGCAGAAATTACCGGCGCAACCGTTAATTCCTTTGTGTAAACCGAACGCCGGTCAACCGTCAGGTGCGCAGCGCCTGGAAAGAGCGCCGCGCATCGACAGTGGCGCGAATAAAAAAGCGGGTTTTCAAAAACCGTCGCTTTTTGATTTCGCAAGACACCGACGAATGATAACGCTGGTCAGAAATTGAGTCGTGTGAGTTTGACGAATTCAATGTAGGCACACAGGTATAGATTCTATTGCGCTGTTTGCTCATAGCAGCGGCACTGACACGATGATGAAATGTCTGTAGCGGGTTGGCTTATTTTGAAGATTTTTTTTATAAAGTAATCAGCGCGCTTTAGCCAATCAGTAAACCCTGAGAGAACTTGTCGTCGCGCAACATCGTTAAGCGTCTTGTAAATCTGCAAAGGGACTCTCAGCCGACCCGCACAGACATTTAACTCATCACAAAGTTGGAAGGAAAAGAATGCTCAATCAAACCAGAGGAAAGATTGAAAAAAACTCTGCTCGCTCAATCATCTTTGCCTGCATCATTACATTGAATCTGGCAATGTCGGTTTTTGCCGTAACCCCAAAAGACCCGAAAGCCTGGGTGCGCGCTGCCATCGAAGCGATGGGCGGCGAAACGCAATTGAAAAATTTGCGAAGCTTGAAATTTGAAGCCATCGGTCACCGATTCTGGGTGGAACAATCCGAAAGACCCGAAGGTCCCTGGATTGTCAGTTACGACCAGATTACCGAATCGCGCGATTTGACCAATAATAAAATTCTCCGCGCCACTCAAAGCAAAATGGAGCAATTGCCTAATTGGAACGGCACTTCGCTCATCATTGCCGACGGCGTAGCGATGCGCACTGTGGGAACCAGAAAAATTCCGGGACAGGTCGCAGAGGTGGAGCAAGCGAAAGAAGACCTCGCCACTAGTCCCGAAAAAGTTTTGCTCAATGCCCTTGCCGCCACAGACCTGCGCGCCGAAAGCGACACCTTGCTGCAAGGCGTTCCACATCACGTCGTCGTTTTTACTTTGAATGGCAATCTGACGCGATTATTTCTAAACGCCAACACGGCGTTGCCAACAGGCGTGGAAACGGTTCGCGCCTACCCGGATTTCTTTTGGGGCATCTGGGGCGATGTGAAGATGCGAACCCTCTTTTCATACTGGACGCTTGAAGCCGGAGGCATACGCTATCCGAAACAGTGGGACATCTATGGCAACGGCATACCGAACAAATCGCTGACCCTTACCAAATTGGAATTCAATGCAGCGATTGCGCCGGATTCGTTCGCTATTCCTGATGAGGTTCGCAAAGCCTTTGAAGCAAACGCCAGCAAAGCGATTACGCTTCACACCATCGCTTTGGGGCAAATGGGAAGACCTGTGCAAGAAATAACCCCCGACTTGATTCAAATACCCGGCGCGTGGAATGTCGTGTTGATTCGTCAAAGCGATGGCATTGTTATTCTGGAATCGCCCATCTCTTCCGAATACAGCGCGAAGGTTATCGAAGAAACCGCGAAACGGTTTCCGAACGCGCCAATCAAAGCCGTCATCACCACGTCGGACGCCTGGCCGCATTTCGGCGGCTTGCGCGAATATGTCGCTCGCGGCATTCCGGTTTATGCGCTTGACCTCAATCAACCGATACTTGAAAGATTGATTGCTTCGTCGCATCGTTTAATACCGGATGCTTTGACGCGTGCGCCTAAAAAGCCCAGGTTTGCTATGGTTTCAAAGAAAACCGTTATCGGGGAAGGCAAAAATAGAATCGAGCTTTATCCGATTCGCACGGAAGCGGGCGAACGCATGATGATGGCTTACTTTCCCGAACACCGAATGCTTTACGCCAGCGATTTGATTCAATTCGGCGGCGGCAACTTTTTTATGCCTCAGTATCTTGCGGAAGTCATGGACGCAGTGAACCGCGAACACTTAACGGTTGACAAAGTTTTCGCCATGCACCTGACGCTGATGGATTGGAAAAAAATCACCGATGCTGTTGAAAAAGCCAAAATGCCAGCATCGAATTGAGTAACGGGTTCAATCTGCTTGAGTGTCGGTCTGGTGCCGACGCTCAAGCAATCTGAAAGTGCACAGGAATTTATTCTGTGAAGGTTGCGCGCAACACCAGAGTGAAGGTGGGTTGGTTGGGGTCGTTGGTGGTGACGGTGGCGTTTTTAACCACTTCACCTTTGTAGCCTTCGGTGTTTTTGACTTCCAAAGTGATGCCGCCTTCTTTGCCCGTTTGAATCAGTTTGTCGAACTGGCTTGAGGTGCAACCGCAGGACGGCGCGACATTCTTGATTTCCAAATCGGCGTCGCCGGTGTTTTTCACTTTGAAGGTGAAGCTAAGCGGTGTACCGGTTTTAACCGTGCCAAAGTTGTGTTCAAGTGAAGTGATGCTGGCTTTCGGCGCTTTGCCTGATGTTGCGGGATTTTCTTTAGCGACTACGGAAAACACCGTAATCAAACAAAGCGCAATTAACATGAGCGGGGTTTTTGATTTCATTTTTGACTCTCCATAATTTGATTTTACAACCCCCAAAAACGCTCCCATTATTGACGTGGTTACATTGAGGATAAATATTTTTGAAAATTATTTTTTTATACCCCGAATGAGGTTGCGCCGATTTCAGCGGCAAAGCTGAATGAATTGTCCGGCAAAAACATTTTTCAAATTTGGCAAGGATAATTAAACTAAACTCTTCAATTGGGTTTGACTGCGAAAGCGGGAAGGAATTTTGACGAGATGAAATTTACAACTTTGCCTCACCGGTTGTTGATTCTATTGCTCGTGTTGTCGGGCAACGCATTCCTGTCGATTGCTGTTGAAGCGCAAATTCAAAAACGCGGACCTACCGTCGTTGAAAAGGAATACGCAAAACAGGCGGGTAAATATTACGCGCTCATCATCGGCAATAATGAGTATCGGCATCTGTCAAAACTGAGAACCGCGGTGAATGATGCGCAGGAGATTGCCCGATTGCTGCGCGACGAATACAACTTTGAAACCCAACTGCTGCTGAATGCCACGCGCGACCAGATTAAAAAAGCCATTTTCAGTTACCGGCGCGCGCTTAATGAAAATTCCAACCTGCTCATCTATTACGCGGGACACGGCTACTATGACAAGGATGCCGACCAGGCGTACTGGTTGCCGGTTGATGCCAGCCAGGACAATACCTACTGGATCAGCGCAGGAGAAATCACCGATGACATTCGCGCCTTGCCCTCTTTGCATATTTTAATCATCGCTGACAGTTGCTATTCGGGATTGTTGACCAATACCAGAGATGCCAATCTGCGCATTCCAGCAAAAGAGCGCCAGACTTTTTTGCGCAAAGCCATCTCGTCGAAATCGCGCACCTTGATGTCAAGCGGCAGCAATGAACCGGTTGATGATGGCGGCGGTGGCGTTCATTCGGTGTTTGCCAATGCCTTGCTCAACGGCTTTAAAAAAATCGAGGAACACGTCTTTACCGCAAGAGAGTTGTTTGAATCCTATGTGCGCATTGCCGTAGGCGGCAAATCCAGACAATTGCCGCAATACAATCCGATACGCATTTCCGGGCACAGCGATAGCTTCGGAGATTTTGTCTTCGTTCGTAAAGGCGCGAGTGCGGAAACCTCTGAACTTGTCGCTTCCACAGCCGAAGCGGAACCCAAAGACGCGACGGCTTATGTGACGCGCGGCTTGAAACGGTTTGAAGCGCAAAACTATGCAGATGCCGAAGCCGATTTCCGTGAAGCCATCCGTTTGAAAGCCGATGTCGCAGATTATCATTACCGTTTAGGTTTGGCGTTGATGCAACAGCAAAAAGACCGCGATGCTGAAACGAGTTTCAGAGAAGCCCTTAAACTCGAACCCGGTAAAGCGCTTTATTACGATGGGCTGGGGCAGAGTTTAGGGTATCAGCAGAAGGATAAAGAAGGTGAAGCGGCGCTTCGTGAAGCCATCCGGCTTGAACCCGGTAATGCTTCGTTTCATGACCATCTCGGCAGAGCCTTTAGCTGGCAACGAAGAAATCAGGATGCCGAAGCCGAATATCGGGAAGCCATTCGGCTGGACGCGAAAAACGGCGATTATTATGACCATCTCGGCGGCGCGTTCTATGCCCAGCAACGCTATAAAGAAGCCGAAGAACAGAATCGCAAAGCCATTCAACTGAACCCCAACAAAGCCGATTTTCATTATCACCTGGGGCTGAGTTTAAGCTGGCAGAAAAAATTTCAGGAGGCAGAATCGGCGTACCGAGAAGCCATCAAACTCAATCCGCAAAACCCGCATTTTCATTACAATCTCGCCGGATGCCTTGCGAGTCTCAATCGCTTTGCGGATTCGGAAACGGCTGTGAAAACTGCCATCAACATAGACCCTAACAATCCCGAATTCTATTATCGCCTGGGACTTTCTTTAACTGCGCAACGCAAAGACCGCGACGCCGAAGAGGCGTTTCGCAAAGCCGTGCAAATCAATCCGAGTATTGCAGATTATCAGGACAAACTCGGCGATGCTTTATTCTGGCAGCGTAAATATGCCGAAGCCGAATCCTCTTATAAAGAGGCGACCCGTTTGCAACCGACTATCGCTGAGTTTTATAGCCATCTTGCCTGGTCATTATACTGGCAGCAGAAATATGCCGACGCGGAGTTCGCTTTCAAAGAGGCTTTACGAATCAATCCGCAATCGGCGCTTTATCAGGATGGTCTTGCCGGGGTGCTGTTGGAGCAACGTAAATATCCGGAAGCCGAAGCCGCATTCAAAAATGCCGTCAATCTCGATCCCGATAATCACCTCTACGTTTTTCATTATGCGGATGCGCTTTCACGGCAACAAAAATATGCGGAAGCGATTGAACTGTTTAACCAAGCCATTCGTCTGCTTCCCCCGCAAGCGCCGCCTTCGCAATTTTCTTACTACCAGGACATGTTAGGGTTGGCATTGTTCGGCTTGCAAAAATTTGCCGAAGCCGAAACCGCGTACCGAAATGCGCTTGAAAAGACGCCAAATAATGCAGCACTATTTTTACGGTTGGGGATTGCGCTCGAAAAACAGGGGAAACTGAAAGACGCCGAAGACGCCTATAAACAGGCGTTCAAGATCAACCCTGATGATCGTGAAGCGCAGGAAAACCTCAGACGCATCCAAAAGAAGCCTTAGCCTTCTCAATCTGAATCCATACCCGCTATGTGAGTGGCAGAGTGTCCTCGCCATCTGCAACCTGCCTGTTTATGCAGAGCGTTCTGACCTTCGATTAAAAAAAATATTTAGGTCAGGGAATATCCCGACAATTTCTGCGCCGTCCCCAAATGAAGGGCAGCAGACAGTGGTTACGAAGCAATTAAAACAGACAAAAGAAACCTGCTGCCCAACCATTCATCAATCACAAGGAGAAAGCCTCATGAACTGTCAATTGTGCGGGGTTTCGGCAGAAACCAGATACGTTGCCTTTTATCAAAATATCGGAGCTTTGATTATTCGCTTTCACAAATCCATCAAAGGCGAACTTTGCAAAAACTGCATTCACGAACAATTCTGGTCGCATACGCTTATTACCTCAGTGTTGGGTTGGTGGGGTGTGATTTCTTTAATCGTGACGCCCTTTTTTCTGATTAATAACATCGCCCGTTATCTGATGTGTTTGACCATGTCGCCGGTCAATAGCAAACCCTCAACCGAAGAGCCACTGACCGCCGAAGCCTTTAACAAAATTCATCCCTATGCCAACCAGATAATAGACCGATTGAATGGCGGCAGTTCACTTGATGAAGTTGCTCGTGAGTTTGCCCCCCGGGCAGGCGTTCAACCTGCTGAGGTGAAGTTGTATATCGTTGCGCTGGCTGATGCCGCCAGACAAGCAGCCTGATGATTACATCCGAATAAAATTTTTGAAAGGAGAAAGAGAGTGAGTAAAACCACGCGAATCGTTCTGGTAATCGTTGCGGTATTGATTAAACTGGCTATCCTCAGTCTTGCTCGATAAGCAAATCGCGCGGAAGCGAATGATGTAAACCAAGAGAAAGTAAAAAGCCAATCCGAATCATTAACGGGTTGGCTTTTTTACATAAGCTGGTTATGAAGGAATCAAAATTGATATGCATGAATCTTCATTCGTGCATATCAATTTTTCGGCGCGACTTCAAGCGACGTTAAAACGAACTCGGTGCCGTTTGCCAGTTTGCCGCGCACAGGGATGCCGAGTTGCGAATGTACCCACCATTCGGAAGTTTCTTTACCGGTCATGCGAATGATGTGTTGGGCGCGAAATTCTCCGGCTGGGGTTTTGACATTTTCTTCATTGAGGCTCTGATTGTTAATGGTAAAAAGCGTGCCTGCGGTGTTGGCAAATTCGCGCGGCACCAGATAACTGGTCACCTGACCTTCGCGCACCTGCGCCGACATCCAGCCCTCGGCAGCCACACAAGGGGAAGCCATCGCCAGTTGCGCGGGAATTTCAAGCGTCTGTTTGACGCCGCCCGAAACGTTGCCGCGCAGGGTGGCTGAAAGCGAGTGGTCATCAATGTTGTAACGGGTGCGGGTTAAATTGTCGCCCTGAGTTTTAGTGACTTCAACAAAGGTCGGATTCTTTTTCGCATTGATGCGATGAAAAATTTCCGTGGTTAAATCGCCTGTGGTTACGCGGCTGTGAATCATATAGCCGCCTTCTGCGGTGCTGAATAGTTCCCAATCTTCTTTGCCTACGGTTTTGCCGAATGCATCGCGATACTCGTAAACGCCTTGTCCGAGTTTAACAACCCGATCCCATCTGCCGTTATGAGTGAGCGGTTTTTCCTGCAAGATAGTGGCAAGGTCTTCTTCGACGCTTGCGGTTGCGGGGGTTTCAATGATGCGCCCGATTTCGCGCCCGCCTCTTTCAACAATCACCGTCGGCACATTGATGAGTTTGCGCGGTTGAACCACATCGGTCGGTTGATTGAATTGATTGTCGATGCCGACGAGTTTGATTTTCAGTTTGGGGTTGTTAGCTTCGTGCAAAGCTTTCAAAAGTTGCGGAACATAATGTTTGCTATCGCCGCACCAGGTTCCGAAAATAATCGTGATGTTGGTTTCTTTATCGCTGGCTTTGATGGCGGCAACCGCTTTGGCATCGGGTTTATGGGTGTCCATGCCGGCGCGCCACACCGGAACCGTTGCCCAGACTTTGTCTTCGGTGAGTTCGCCTGTGAGTCCCGGATGGGCGCGAATGACAATCATCTTGCCTTCGGCATTGAAGGTATAAACGAATGATGAATTGGCTCCGTCAACGCGGACATATTTGCCAATCGGTTTTAATTCGATGGTTCCTTCAGTGGTTGCCGATGATTTGTCTGGTGAAAATTTCCAGATGTCTTTAGCAACGGTGTTGACGCTTTTGCTGTTGACATCGAGCAGGATGGCTTTTTCAAACTTAGGAGAAAGGAGCGCCAGGCGCGTCGGTTGCCCTGCGCTCAACACCTGCGCTGAACGGTCGATTTCGCCGTCAATCAAGACGTCGCGCGTGGTGTCGCTCCAATCGGTTTTGGCGGTTTTTTCCTGCGCCACCACACTCATCACAAAAAACGCAATAAAAACGGGGATAAAAATAAACCTTCTCATCTGAATCATTCCTTGAATAATGGTGTAACTATGAAGCTAGCAGTTTACTGCGAGTAATTGCAAAGCGGTTTTGTTGACCTTTCACGGCTTCTGTTCAGGACATTTGCAATCGGCCTGAGTGACGATGGTGTCGAATTTTTTCTGCTGTTCGGGCGAAAGCAATTCACGCATACGCAAACGCGCATCTTCACGCAAAGAGAAATAACGCGGACGCACTTCTGCGCAAACCGATTTATATTTGTCGCGCATGTCATCCAAAATCGCGCCCATTTTCGCTTCCTGTTCAGGCGTTAAATTGACTTCGTGTTTGAGCACATCGAAATATTCGTCGCGGTCGCGCATGGAAACCGGTTTATGAGGTTCGCTTGAACGCGAGAGATAAAGACCGCTCACTGCGCCGCCGGTGATACAACCGAGCAGGAAGACCACAAAAACTGCGCTCCAGATTTTCAAGGTTACTTTGGCTGATTCATTCATTACGGTTCTGTCCTTCACTGGTGTTCATCAAAATCGCCACCACGTCTCTGGTGGAAACCGCGCACTCTTCTTTTGAAGCGATTGAACAGGCGGTTATCGGCGCGCCGGTCGGATTATTGATGAGTTGAAATTTCGGGTCGCTCGCCGGTTGCAAAATATCCGGTGGATTTGCAACCACCGGCGCAGCTTTTTTCGGAGCCACCAAAAAACTCACGGTCGCTATCATGGCGACCAGCAGGAGCGCCGGGATAGCTTGCCGCCAAATTAAAAAGATTGATGTGGGACGCGCCGTGGTTGGATTGCCTTGCGCGATACGGGCGCGAATTTTTGCAAACAGGAATGGCGAAGCCATCGCCTGCGCAAGTTCATCATCCGTCGCGCGAGCCGAACGACAAATCGTTCGACCGGCTTCGTCTAAAATTTCATTTCGTTCTATTTCATTCGCCATAAAAAATTCTCTTTGAAAATTGTCCAAGCCTTGAGAGCTTTACATAAAATCTTTAAGCAATTGCCGCAAACTGAGCCGCGCTCTGTGCATTCGCACTTTTACTTTGGCAATCGACCAGTTCGTCAGTTCGGAAATCTCTTTGACCGACATCTCTTCAACTTCCAAAAGCGTGAGCGCCCAGCGGTCTTCGGGACTCAATTGCGCAAGCAACTTGTCGGCTAAATCGCGGGTAATCAAATGGGCTTCGGCGTCCCGCTTTTTGGTGTTACTCAACAACGCGCTCAACTCATGCACTTCGTCATCACCGAGCGATTTTGCTCCGTCGTGCGGGCGTCGCTGCGCGCGTCGCAATTCATCGTAACAACAGTTCATGGTGATTCGTGAGAGCCAGGCGGCAAACGACGCATCCGGTTGTGGCGCGTAATTTTTCAATGCGAAATAAGCTTTGGTGAAAGCCTCCTGAGCGATTTCTTCAATCTTTTCAGGACGGTTGAAAAAATTTCCCGCGACACGCGCAACTCTGGTTTTGTGCCGCTCGAATAGTTGCTCAAAGGCGGATTCATCGCCGCCAAGCACCGCTTGAACGAGGGCATCATCGCTTACTTCCTCTTTGATGCGAGAACGGGTTTCGATAATCGTGTCGCTAAACTCTCCGGCAAATTTCCATGCGCTACATCGGTCGCCTGTGTATGAATCGGAAAGCAAGCCTTCGTAGACTTGCTTTCCCAAAATCTGGGCGCGGTTGCAGCCGCACAAGGCATTTCGTCAGGCTGCAAATCATATTATCAACGCCCCAACCGGTAAACGCACGAAAAATATCGGCGGTTACAGTGTCGGGAAATTATTTTACGCAGGTTGTGAGTTGTCATTTGAATGGTTAAGATTTTGCCAGAGCTTTGCAGTATCCTGATCCCCTAATGAGATTCACAAGAGGAGTTCACACAAACGATGCTCAAGAAAAAATTGCCTGTCATTTTGATTGTACTGGCGATGATGGTTGCGCAACTGGCTTGCGGTGGCGGCAGCGGCACACGCATGGGCAGCAAGAAAAGCGACACCCATTTTAAACCCGGCTTTAATCTCTTCAGTCCCGAACAGGATGTCGAAATGGGCAAGCAATCGGCTGCGGAAATCGAAAAACAAACGCCTATTTTGCGCGATCAGCAAATTCAGAATTTCATCATCAGAGTCGGAGAAAAGCTCGCCGCGAAAGCCCCCGGCTTCAAATTTCCGTATCAATTCAAAGTCACAGCCGTTCGCGATGTAAACGCCTTTGCCTTGCCCGGCGGATTTATGTACGTCAACGCGGGGGCGATTGCTGCGGCGAAAAACGAAGGGGAACTCGCAGGCGTGATGGCGCATGAAATTTCTCACGTCGCACTGCGTCACGGCACCAATCAGGCAACCAAAGCTTATATCGCGCAAGCCGGACTGAGCGTTCTCGGCGGACTTGCGGGCGGCAGCGACACAGACCTCGGACAGGTCATTCAAGCGATTGGCGGCGCGGGCGCAAACGCCCTGTTTTTGAAATTCGGGCGCACAGCGGAAACCCAAGCCGACATTGAAGGGGCGCGCATTATGGCTGAAGCCGGATATGACCCGCGCGATCTGGCAAACTTTTTTCAAACTCTTGAAAAACTGAGCGGCGGCAAGCGTGTGCCGGAAATCATGAGCGACCACCCGGACCCGGGCAATCGCGTCAAAGCCATCGCCGATATTTATTCGTCATTGCCGGTGAGCGCCAATCCTGTACGCACCACGCCGGAGTTTGAACAAATTAAAGCAAGGCTCACGGGCAACCGTTCGGCGATGACTTCGGAAGAACCGCGTCGCGTTGGTAAAGTTCCGACCTACATGGGCAATCGTCCCGAACCGCCGTCTTCGGAATTTAAAAGCTATCAAGCGAAGGATGATTCATTCGCGCTCGAAGTGCCCGCCAATTGGGAAGGCGCGACATCGGATGAAGTCAATTTGATATTCGCTCCGCAGGGCGCATATGGCGAGATGGAAGGCACGGTTTACGCAACCCACGGAATTTTCATCGGTGCGATGCCGGTTGAACAACACGATCTGGAATCGGCTACGGAAGCCTTCGTGAGAGCGCAAATCAGCGCCAATCCCGATTTTCAACTTGCCCGCCAACCCGAAGCGATAAACTTCGGCGACCGGCAAGGCTATGCGACAGTGCTGGCAGGACAATCACCGGTCACGGGAGTGATGGAAATCGATGTGATTTACACAACAGCGACATCCGATGGTCGGTTATTTTATTTCGTCACCATCTGCCCGCAGGATGAAATAGAAAAATATAAACCGGCATTTCAACAAATCATTCAAAGCATTCGACTGGCAAGATAGGTTGCATCATTGTATGTAGCGTTGCTTTGCCCGACCAACAGTCGCAAAACCTGACTGGCGAGCAGACGGAATAATGAGTTCCGTTGGTTCGGTTATTTCCGTTTGTTTCGTATTGTGTTTATAAACACGGCATAGATTTCAAAGCCTGCAAGGAGGATTTATGGCTGATGAAAACCCCGAAGAAATTTCCCGATGGGTGACGGGCAAAGGTAAATTCACCATCTCCGGTTCGGAAATCGAACTCGAAGTCACCGTTCCCGCCGAACCCATTCGCCCGCGACGCATGCTGCCGATTTTTCAACAACTCACCAACACCATTGTCGATGCCGCGGTGAGAAAAGTTGAAGCCGAAGGGCGAACCATTTCCTGCAAAGCCGGATGCGGCGCGTGTTGTCGTCAACTGGTGCCGATTGCCGAGATGGAAACCTTTCATCTGCGTGAGGTGGTCGAATCGTTGCCGGAATCGCGCCAAGCGGAAATTCGCAAACGTTTTGATGATGCGCGTGAACGACTGGAAAGCGCCGGAATGTTAGCAACTTTACGACAACCAACCGGGATGTCACTCGAAGACCGCCGCAAATTCGGATTGGAATATTTCAAACTCGGAATTGCCTGTCCGTTTCTTGAAGAAGAATCCTGTTCGATTCACCCGCAGCGTCCGCTTTCGTGTCGCGAATACCTGGTCACTTCGCCCGCCGAAAATTGCGCTATGCCGAAAAATAATATCGAAGGCGTTGAACTCGCAGAAAAAGTTTCAACCGTAGTTTACACGCTTGATTCCGAACTTTCGGCGATGGCTTACCGATGGGTGCCGATGATTCTCGCGCTCGAATGGGCTGACGCACACAATGAAGACGCATCCAAACGCCTGGGGACGGAACTGTTTACCGAAGTCGTGCGGCGATTGACCGGCAAATAAATGATTCAACTTCTACACATTCTTCTCTTTCAATTACACAAATCAACCTATGGGAAAAGCGAGTGAATACAATTCTGAATTGACCACGCAACGTGTTGAAGCATTCAGCGACGGGGTTTTTGCCATCGCCATTACTTTGTTGATTCTGGAAATCAAAATTCCGCACCTGGGCGGCACAAGCGATGGCAAGACGCTGGCGCAAGCTTTAATGGGGTTGTGGACATCGTACTTCGCTTATGTGGTGAGTTTTATTACCATCGGAATTTACTGGGCGAATCATCATTATCTTTTCAAATTTTTCAAAAAGACCGATCACCTCTTTAATCTGTTGAATGTCTTTTTTCTGATGTGCATTTCGTTTCTGCCATTTCCTACGGCGGTACTTGCCGAATATATGAACAACCCGCAGGAGCGACATAGCGCCGTCACCTTGTATGCGATTGGTTTATTGCTTCCGGCGTTTTCCTGGTTTCTGTTCTGGTTTTATGGCAGCCGCAACTATCGTCTGCTTGACCATAAACTGGCTCCGCGATTTGTGAAGTTGCTTACCGGACAATACCTGCTCTCAATTTTGCTTTATCTGATCGCCGTGGTAATTTCGCTCTGGTTTACGACAACCGGATTAATCCTTTGCGTTGGATTGACGGTGTTATATCTGTTGCCGCCGAAAAGACCGATTTATCGGTGAAAACCCTTTGAAAGCCCCGAAGGCGCTTGATCGAATGAAGGAATAATTCTGGGAACAACCAAAGCGCAAAATGAATCAATGAAATTTCATTTTGCGCTTTAGTTGTTTGATATGCCTTTTGTCTATTTCAATATTTCATCAATCGTGGCGTAAGAAACCGCGTGATAAGACGGACGCGCTTTCTTATAAATTTGTTGAGCGCGGGCTTTGCCCTCAGGGGTTTTTGCAAGTTCCGCATAAAGCGGGCGCAGGAATTTGCGACGCCCCTGGCTGGTCAGGAAATGTTCAAGCGCCGGATATGCCGCTTCGTATTTATTCTGAATAGCCCGCAATAACCACGCGCTTAAAATTTCCGCATTGCCGCTTTGCGTAAATTTAAACGCCGCATCCAAATCCATCATCTGCGATTTGGTCATCGAAGCGGGAAGGTTTTTCAAGAAGTGCAACCAGTGTTGCGTCGTCCACCCTGCGGTTTGCAAATCCTTAGCAGGCTTACCGCCTGTCCAGGCTTTCAACTCGGCTCCGACCTTATCGAATTCGGCAGCGTGAATTTTCGGACAGTTATCCGGCAGTCCCGGTTGATAAATCCACTGGTCAATTTTCAATTTGTCTTCGAGCGCCTTATCGCCTTGAATCAAATTATCGCGCAGATAGGCGACGAATTTTTCGGTGGTCATGCTTTGAAAAGCGTGGGTGTCGAAATACTTTTTCAGAAAGGCATCAAACTTTTCGCGCCCGACGGTTTCTTCAATCATTCGCAAAAACATGAAGCCTTTGTCATAAGCGATATTGGTCGTGCCTTCGTCGGGGTCGCGTCCTTTTAAATCCAGTTTAAGGCGGGTGTCTTCGGGTTTATCTTTCAAGCCTTCGAGTTCATCGTTGAGATTTTGCAGTTCAAGTTGCGCGAGCATTTCGGAATAATTTCTGCCGTTCATTTTTTCCATAATGCGATTTTCAAAATAATTGGTGAAGCCTTCGTTCAACCAGAAATCATTCCACGTCGCATTGGTAACCAGATTGCCCGACCACGAATGCGCCAGTTCGTGGGCGACCAATGAGACCAGCGACCGGTCGCCCGCTAAAATCGTCGGTGTCGCAAATGTCAGTCGCGGATTTTCCATACCGCCAAACGGAAAACTCGGAGGCAGGACAATCAAATCGTAACGCTCCCAGCGGTACGGTCCATAGATGGATTCGGCGGCGGCAATCATCTTTTCCAAATCGACGAATTCGTTGGCGGCGCGGTCTACGACAGAGGTTTCCGCATAGACGCCGCTGCGCGAACCAAGCGAACGAAAAGCGAGGTCACCGACGGCAAGCGCGAGCAGATAAGAGGGAATCGCTTGCGGCATATCGAATTCATAAACGCCGTCCGGGTGAGTGGTGGCGCTGTTACTGGCGCTCATCACCGCAAGTAAATCCGGGCGGGTTTTTACTTTGGCGTGATAAGTCATGCGAACGCCGGGCGAATCCTGGCAGGGAACCCAGGTGCGCGCGAGAATGGCTTGCGATTGGGTGAACAGAAACGGTTTTTTGCCACCGGCAGTTTGCGCCGGGTCGAGCCATTGCAAAGCGGCAGCCGTCGGCGCAGTGTTGTAATAGACATTCACTTCTTTGGTGTCGGGGGTGATGTCAACCGTGAGCGGCTTGCCCATGAATTTCATTTCATCCCCAAGCGTGAATTTGGTTTCGGTTTCGTTTTTATCGAGCGTGACTTTTTGAATGGTCAAATCGCGGGTGTCCAAACGCAATTCTCTGGCATTGGTTTTATTTTCGATTTGCAGCGTCGCTTTACCGGCGATCTGCTTTTTATCGAAATCGACATTGATATCGAGGTTGAGATGTTTGACGACAACCGCTTCGGGGCTGGCAAAGCTGTGCGGGTCTTTTACTGGTTCCATGGTTTTACTCTGCGAAGTTTGCGGCGATTGGGTTGAGGGTTGCTCGGTTGAGCAACCGAGTGAAATTAAAATCGAAAGCAGGATTACCGCAGAAAGAAAATATTTTTTCATGAGTTCATCTCCATCAGTTAAGGGCAGTACAGGTGCCGGGTGTAGGTTCGATTCATTCAAGAGAATAGTTTGCCTTAAAAATTTAACGATTGCATCAATCGCTGAGATTTTTCTGTCGCTTGTCGGGAGGCTTTTTGAGTAGCAAGCGACACGCTCGCATAGAGCAGGAAACTTGCGCCGAGCATTTCAAAAAATTCTTCAAAGCAAACTTCGGTTTGATATAAAAACGGACTGACGCCGTTCGCGAAATATTTGTAGCCGAGGGTTTCCAAAATCGCGCCGCCCAAAAAACAGATGGCAACGCCAAACAAGGCAATCACACTTTCGTGCCGATGCCAGCGCCACAAGGCGGCTAAATCATTCCACAATATTTTTAATGCAATAAACAAAATCGCCGCGATGGCGAAGATGAAGAGTTTGTGATTGAGCAGATACTCAGGCAGCCAATCCACATAACGCGAACCGATGAGCGCGGTCGCGCGTTCGTGAAGCATGGCGGTTTCATCCGCAGACCAGAGCAGAAAAGCAGAAGCGAGAATCATTAAAAACCATTGCCTTGGTTTTTCGCCTTTTTGATGTTTGAGTACCCACGACCACAGACTGAGCGAAATGAGCGCGAGTTGAAACGAAGAAAACCACGCGGGCAGATTGCCTTCGCCGTCGAGGTCAACCAGGGCGTGCAGAACCGGCGAAGGTGAGGCGGATAAAATATCAATCCAGTAAAAGAAGACCAGTAAACATTCGGCAAAAAACATCAACAGAAAAACTTTGCGGGCAGATTCATTTGCAAGTTGTATTGAGCCATTCATAGCACACCCCTTCGGGAGTCTTGCTCAATCTAATCACGCGTGCGCTTTCGGATGTGGGTTTTGCATTGCGGGTTGTCTCAGGTATCGGTAGCCCGAATGTGAAGAAGGGCGTAGCCTTTCTCACTTCCTAACGGTCAACGACTGATTTTTACTCAGCCAGTTGAAAAAATATGTCTTCAAAATCTTCATTGATTAAACCGGTCAATTGGCGCAGGTCTGCGGCGGTGCCTTCGGCGACCAATTTGCCTTTGCGCAACACGCCGATGCGGGTGCTGACGCGCTCAACGAAACTCATCACGTGCGACGATACCAGAATCGCTTTGCCGGCTTCGCGTTCCAGTTGAATCCGACGGCGCAATTTGCGCATCATTTCCACATCAAGTCCGTTTAGCGGTTCATCCAAAATTAACACTTCGGGCGAACCGAGCATCGCCGCGCACAAGCCCAATTTTTTTCGCATACCGAGCGAGTAGCCGCCCGCCAGTTTATCGGCGACGTGAAGAATCTCGAAATACTCAAGCTCCCGTTCAATCTGCGCGGGGTCGGTTTCTTTTAATCCTGCAACCAGTTCAAGATATTCTTTGCCGGTGAGATTGTCGTAAAACAACAATTCTTCGGGCAGGTAGCCGAGATGACGTTTGGTGGTTGGCAAACGATGCGACAGGTCTTCATTGCAGATGAGCAGCCGTCCGGCGTCGGCTTCGGTGATGCCGACAATCATTCGCATCAAGGTCGATTTACCCGCGCCGTTGGCACCGACCAGCGAATAGATTTCGCCCGCTTCGACGCGCAAACTGACATCATCGACGGCGACGACCTGACCATAGCGTTTGGTTACCGATTCAACCTTGAGCAAAATTAATCATCTCCGAACATTAAAAAATATCTGGCGCGCGCCCGCCCGCGTTGCGTCAATCCATGCATCACTTGACCATAGATAATCAAACCGAAAGGCAACAAGGCATTGGTCAAAAATGCCAGCGATGCGCCGATGCCAATTCCTGCGCCCACGACGACCATTAAAATAACCGAAAGCGCCGTGCGCGTCGGCATCTCGAAAGCCAGCGCGCCGATGAATGAACTGATTGACCACCACAACATTAAACATTCAACAAATAGCAGCGGCGAATAAAACAGCGGCAAGGTGCCGGTCGTTGCGCCAATCAAAAACGCCAATAACGGCGCGGGCAAACTGATGATGCGGGTGTAGGTGAGTTTCGATTGCCAGACTTCAAGCCCGCTCGTGCCGGTGGCGCGTTCAAGCCAGAGCAGAGGGATTTCATAAGCAACCAGAAGCGGCGTCAAAATGGAAAAGATTGTAGTGAGTAGCGAACCGGTGATTTTCACCGCCGCGCTTTGCTGTAGCTGCATGGCGTCGCCCCAACTGAGTTGCGCCGGCACAGGTGATAACAGGTTGGTCGTAAGTGTCGCAAAAAGTCCTGCGAGTAAAAGCAAAGCAATGGCTGCAACGACATAAACCGCCGAAGTGAAACCTCTGAAGGTGAGTTGAAAATCGCGCGCCAATTGCGATGCGACGGATGCGCTGAACCTTTGCTTTAGTGCCTGAGCAGAGAAGTAGCGAAAACTTTTGGTGGCTTTCAATCGTCGCGCAAATTCCATATCAAGCCTGCGCCACCGCTGATGCGTAAAGCGCGTGAGCAGATAAAGAACAACGATTAAAAAAAGATTGATGACGACATCCCGAATGATAATGACAAACTCAACTTCATTACGTTTAATGGCAAAAGCAAAAATTCGCGACGCGGCGAGGGTTGAAATGATAGTGAGTGACACGCTAATCAATAAAAACTTTTTCTCTTTAAGGTGTCCCCAATGAACCCAGTTCAAGGCGGCAAATACTTGTGCTATGGCAATCAACACCGCGAACAGAATAAGCAATAATATCGTTTGCGCTGCGATGGTTTCGCGCATCAATCTTTTGATAAGCAAAAGCACGAAAACCAATGTAAGGTTTCGCATGAAACGAGTCATCAAGGCGACATGCAGATACGTATTGACGGCAACCGGCAGCGATTCAAAATAATATTCAGGTCGGCGCAGATGATAGAGTTCAGCGGTGGCGCGTGACATGCCCATCGCGATGAGACTCAGATACAAAATCGCGCCAAGGATTTCTATCTGTAAAAACGTGAAGTCATCGGTTGAAAGACTTTCGGCAAGGCGCGACACACTCAAGTAAGTCAAACCCAGCACCGTGGGCGCGAGAAACAACCAGGCATAAACGTGTTGTTTCGCCCAACGCAGTTGCGAAGCCAGTGACGCTTTGATGATGAGAAGGAGGTGATTCACTTCACACCAAGCAATTCAACTTCAAAGATGAGCGTGGCATTTGGGGGAATATCGGGCGAGAATCCTTTCGTGCCATATCCGAGAGCGGGCGGAACGATGAGTTTGCGTTTGCCGCCAACTTTCATGGTCATTATACCTTCGTCCCAACCTTTGATGACCCTGCCGGTTCCGATTCGGAAAGTATAGGGTTGTTTACCTACAGAGCTATCGAACTGAGTGCCATTGGTGAGCGTGCCGGTGTAATTGACGGTAACTTGCTGACCGGGTTTGGGACTTTCGCCTGCGCCTTCGACTAAATCAATGTATTGCAAACCGGAAGATGTGACAGTCGCGCCTTCAACGGGTTGAGTGGTTGTCGAAGTGGGCGTATCGGTTTTATTGCTGGAAAAGACATAGAACAGCCCTGCGATAATGAATGCGGCGATGATGACAAAGACAATAATTTGATTGCGACGGTTGGTCGAAAAAGTTGATTTGGCTTTTGCCGAACTGCTGCGATGTTTACGTTTGCGTTTGCGACTCTGTGGCAAGGTCTAGCCTCCGATAAAAAGTTGTGAACGATGAGTTATAGCCGATTTTATTGAGTGATTCAATGTTTTCAAGGGGCTACAAAATAAGCGCATGGCTCTCATTAGAAATGTACATCACTGACAATTGAGGAGTGGAAATTTATTCTCGGATTAGACGAATGTGGCGGATTATGCGGCTCATCCGTCCAATCCGCCGCATCCGCTGGGATGTCCACTGATGTTTAGCCCGTTGGCATTTCGGAGAATGATAAAGCGGATTGGGCGGATGAGTGATTAGTAAAAATCTCAAACCGCTGCGCGATAATTTGCAACCCCGAAAAGTTATTGATAGCTTGTCTATCCCAAAAATTGCCCAAGGAGCCAATCTCGTGAAAAAGAATTCTCTACCTTGCATTGCACCTGCTGTCGTTCTTTCATTCTTCCTGCAACTCGTCGCTTTCGCCCAAGCGCCGACGGTGACTAAATCCGCGCCCGCAGGTGATGCGGCGCTGCTAAGGCTCGAACGCGAACTGGCGCGCCTGTCGAAAAATTCCGGCGGCGTGGTTGGCGCAACCGCCATTCATATTGAAAGCGGCAGGCGGGTTTCCTTAAACGGCGGCGACCGCTTTGCGATGGCAAGCACCTTCAAAGTGCCGATTGCCGTGCAACTGCTGGCGCGCGTTGATAAAGGCGAAGTCAAACTGAGCGATATAATTACCCTTGAAGCGAAAGATTTGCATCCGGGCAGTGGCACGCTTTCGGAACTCTTTAATAAACCGGGCGTGGCGCTTTCGGTTCGCAATTTATTGGAGTTGATGTTGCTCATCAGCGATAACAGCGCCACCGACATTATATTGCGCGCGGCGGGCGGCGCAGACGCGGTGAATGCCAAACTTCGCTCTATCGGGATTGAAGGCATTTCGGTCAATCGTTCGACGGCGCTGCTGATTTCCGATTGGCTTGGCGCGAAACTACCGCCGGAAAATGAATGGACGCCGGCGATGTTCGATAAACTTTATCGCGCGCTCACACCCGAAGAACGCAAAGCCGCAGGGAAGCGCTTTGAGGCTGACCCACAGGATACCGCTACGCCGGATGGCATGGCAGAACTGCTGGTCAAGATTCATCGCAAAGAATTGCACAAGGCTGATTCGGCAGAGTTGTTGCTCGATATTATGCGCCGTTGTCAGACCGGGCAGGCGCGGCTGAAAGGCATCTTGCCCGCTGATACCGTCGTGGCGCACAAGACCGGAACCATCGGCGGCACCGCTAATGATGTCGGCATTATCACGTTGCCGGATAATGCCGGACACGTGGCGATTGCGGTATTTATCAAATCATCGGAAAAAGAGATGGCAGCGCGTGAACGGGTGATTGCCGAAATCGCCCGCGCCGCGCATGATTTTTTCCTGTTCAATGCCCGATAAGTGAGGCGCGGTCAAAGACCGCTTTCTCAACTTGAGCAAATCTTTCTAAGGCGCGGTCAAAGACCGCTTTCTCAACTTGAGCAAATCTTTTTAAGTCAATCGCAGGTATTAACCATTTTGATTGATGACGAGCGCGATACTTTATGCGCTCGTCAATTTTTTTTCAGGCGGCGACCTGCCGCGTTGAGCGGTCAATCATCGTCGGTTCTTCAGACCGTTCGATTGATACTTGTTGAGTCGAGAGGGAAATTTAGCTGCGCAATCGGCGCAGGCTAAGACCTCCCGCACACATTCCTGCCCGCTGCCGCCAGTGTCGTTTGTGTGGACGAATTTGCGGCGGTCACTTTTCCATTTCCAACAGGCATTGACCTTTTCGCGAAAAGGATATTTTACGTTGCGGGTTTCGAGGACGACTTTGTAAGCCGGGGTGCGAGGTTGCGAGGTGTTACCACAGATTTGACATTTGAACATCCAATCAGCCGAGACTGGCAAAGGTTCCGGGGGGCTGATGTCCGGTAACGCCAGAAATAGATTCAACTCGGTTGAATCGTAAGCAACTTAAACTTTGCGGATGAGGTTGGTCAAGATGAAAAGGATAGTGTGCAGTGAGTTTGAACCACAGCAATGAAAATTTATCTGAGCTTCTCAAATTTGAGAAGCTCAGATTATAAACATTTGCCGTGAGGTTAGAGATTGCTTTAGGACGATTGCATGGAATCGAGGAAGTCGGAGTTGGATTTGGTTTTGCCCAATCTTTCCAGCAACAACTCCATCGCTTCCGTGGGCGAGAGTTGCGAAAGCACTCTGCGCAAAGCGATGATGCGGTTGAAATCCTTGGACGCCAGCAGCAGTTCTTCTTTGCGCGTACCGGATTTGTTGATGTCGATGGACGGGAAGACGCGCTTGTCGGAAAGCTTGCGGTCAAGGTTGATTTCCAGGTTGCCCGTACCTTTGAATTCTTCAAAGATGACATCATCCATTCTTGAACCCGTATCAATGAGCGCAGTGGCGATGATGGTCAAACTGCCGCCTTCTTCGATGTTGCGCGCCGAGCCGAAAAAGCGTTTCGGTTTTTGCAAGGCGTTGGAATCGATACCGCCAGAGAGAATCTTGCCCGATGGCGGCACGACGGCGTTATGGGCGCGCGCCAGACGGGTAATCGAGTCGAGAAGAATGACCACATCGCGTCCGTATTCAACCAGACGCTTGGCTTTTTCGATGACCATATCGGCGACCTGTACGTGGCGCGTCGGCGGTTCGTCGAAAGTCGAAGAGATGACTTCGCCATGCACAGAGCGTTGCATGTCTGTGACTTCTTCCGGTCGTTCATCAATGAGCAAGACAATCAAGGTGACTTCCGGGTGATTGCGGGTAATGGAATTGGCGATGGATTGCAAGAGCATGGTTTTGCCGGTGCGTGGCGGCGCGACAATCAAGGCGCGTTGCCCTTTACCAATCGGCGTCATCAAATCCAGCACCCGCCCCGATAGCTGGTCGGGTGTGGTTTCCATCTTGATCTTCTCTTGCGGATAGAGCGGCGTGAGATTGTCGAAAAACATTCGGTCACGCGCCATTTCGGGCGGCTCGAAATTGATTGCCTCGACTTTGATTAAGGCGAAATAGCGTTCACCTTCTTTCGGCGGGCGAATCTGCCCGGAGATAGTATCGCCGGTGCGCAAATCGAATTTACGGATTTGCGAAGGGCTGACATAAATATCATCGGGGCCTGGCAGGTAGTTGTAGTCGGGAGCGCGCAGGAAACCGAAGCCGTCGGGCAAGGTTTCCAGAACACCTTCCGAAAAGATCAACCCTGATTTTTCGGTTTGCGCTTGCAGAATTTTGAAGATGAGTTCCTGCTTACGCATCCCCGTAGCGCCCGGTATATCTAAATCCTTAGCGATGTGCGCGAGTTTGGAGATCGACATCTCTTTTAACTCGCTAATGTCTAATAACTCGGTTACTTCAGTTTCGTCACTCATAAGTTTTCTTTAATCCTCACGGTTTGGTTGCCGCGTGCGATAGTGCACGGATTCGCGCGCGGGAAAATGTTCAGGGGGAATTGGTTGTGTCACCTTGTAGATTACAATTGCAGTTTTCAGAACAACGTTATCAAATCAATCTGTAGAATTAAAAATGTGTGCCCACTAAGTTCGGTTTTCGAGAGACACTTTGTTGATACGGCTGAGCGTAAAATCGGACTGGCGTTTCGCTACACATCCAACCAACGTTTAGTTTAACGAATTCGAGCAGAAATTTCTCGCCAAATGTGTTCCGCTCCACGACGGGTGATCGCTGAATAAGGAATTACTTTCCCTTTCCCTGCTACCGCTTCTGCCCGTTTGATTGCCTCACGCAACTGATTGTTACTCAATTTGTCCGCTTTGGTTGCCACCACAATGAAAGGTTTCTGATTCGCTGCTAACCATTCTTGCATTAAGACATCTAATTTTGTGGGGCTGTGCCTTGAATCGGTGATTGCAATTGATAACACAAGATTTTTGCGTGATGCAAGATAGTTTTCAATCATCGGCCCCCAACTCTCGCGGATTTCGGTTGGCACACGGGCATATCCGTAACCGGGCAAATCCACAAAATAGAACGCCTGATTGATCAGAAAAAAATTGATCAGTTGTGTGCGTCCGGGTGTGGAACTGGTGCGCGCCAAACCGCGCACCCCTAACAGACTATTTATCAAACTGGATTTGCCAACATTCGACCGACCCATAAAAGCAATTTCCGGTCGGCTATCGCGCGGGTAATGCTCAGAAGCCGTCGCGCTTTTGACAAATTCTGCGCTCGTAATTTTCATAGCCAGTAGTCCGTAGTTCGTAGTCCATAGTCCGTAGCTGAATGGATTCTCTCAAACTACGGACTACGGACTACGGACACGGACTATTCCAAAGCCTGATTGGCTGCGTCACCTGCCGTTGGCTGATTCCAGATAGGCAATTCGGGAGAGAGCGGTTCGCTCTTTGCCATCTCCAGGGCTTTTTGTATCGGGTCTTCTTCCAAAGCCAGACGCCAGACTTCATCGGCATACTCGACCGTGTGAATGGTCAATGCCTCTCGCACATCTTCAGGCAATTCAACCAGGTCTTTTTCATTATCTTTCGGCAAGATAATCGTGCGGATGCCTGTGCGATGTGCCGCCAGAACTTTTTCTTTGACGCCGCCAATCGCCAGCACTTTACCGCGCAAAGTGATTTCGCCGGTCATTGCTACATCACAACGAATCGGAATGCCGGTGAGAATCGAAACCAGCGCTGTTGAAATCGCAATGCCTGCCGATGGCCCGTCTTTCGGTATCGCGCCTTCCGGTACATGCAAATGTAAATCGTACTTTTTGTAAAAATCGCCTTTGATGCCAAGTTGTTTGGCGCGTGAACGCACACAGGTGAGTGCGGCGCGCGCCGATTCCTGCATCACTTCCCCGAGTTTTCCGGTGAGGGTGATTTGTCCCCGCCCTTTGATTAAGGTTGCTTCAATATGCAGAATTTCGCCGCCTACTTCCGTCCAAGCCATGCCGGTCGCAAGTCCGACTTCATTGTGTTCGGCGACCACTTGCGGGCGGAATTTGATTGGCCCAAGAAGTTCTTTGACCAGTTCGCCGGTCACCACTTCGCGGAAGTTTTTAGTTTCATCGGCGGTCTTTAAAACCAGCAGTCTTCGGGCAATCTTTCTTAAGACCGAAGAGATTTCGCGTTCAAGATTACGCACTCCGGCTTCACGGGTGTAGTGTTGAATGAGCGTGCGGAAACCGGCTTCGGTAAACTCGACCTGTTCAGCCGTCAGTCCGTTCATCTCCAGTTGTTTCGGTAACAGGTGACGTTTGGCGATTTCGAGTTTTTCGCGCTCGGTGTAACCCGCAAGGCGCAAAATTTCGAGCCGGTCTTGTAAGGCAGCGGGAATCGTATGTAAGACGTTTGCTGTGGCAATGAACATCACATTCGATAAATCATATTCAACATCAAGGTAATGGTCGTGGAAAGTTGAATTCTGTTCCGGGTCGAGCACTTCCAGAAGCGCCGCTGCCGGGTCGCCGCGAAAATCCATGCCCAGTTTATCCACTTCATCAAGCAGGATGAGGGGATTGACGGTTTCGGCTTTCTTCATCATTTGAATGATTTGACCGGGCAACGCGCCGATGTAGGTGCGACGATGACCGCGAATTTCGGCTTCATCGCGTACCCCGCCTAAACTGAGGCGCACGAATTTGCGCCCGGTGGCTCTGGCAATCGACCGACCGAGACTGGTTTTACCGACTCCCGGCGGGCCGACAAAACAGAGAATTGAACCTTTGGGTCGTTCAACCAGTTGACGCACCGCAAGGTATTCGAGAATCCGGTCTTTGATTTTGTCAAGCCCATAGTGGTCAGTGTCCAGAACTTCCTGCGCATGTGTGATGTCGCGTACCTCTTCGCTCTTTTCTTTCCAGGGTACAGCAAGCAACCAGTCAATGTAGGTGCGCGAAACCGTGGACTCGGCAGACATCGGCGGCATCATCTCCAAACGGCGAAGTTCCGCCAGGGCTTTGTCCTGAACTTCTTTCGGAAAACCGGCGGCTTCGATTTTTTGTTTCAAATCTTCAAGCTCGGCTTTTTCATCTTTGCGACCAAGCTCTTTATGAATGGCTTTGATTTTTTCGTTGAGATAATACTCTTTCTGGGCGCGTTCCATCTGGCGTTTGACACGACCATGAATGGCGCGGTCAATCTGAATTTTTTCGAGTTCGACTTCAAGCACTTCGGTTAAACGCACGAGGCGGTCATAAATCGAGAAGATTTCCAGGAGTCCCTGTTTATCTTCAACCGAAAGTTTAAGCGCCGATGCCACCGTGTCGCACAGTCGCGCCGGGTCATCATTGCGCAGCGCGGCGGTGATGGTTTCAGGATTGGCAAGGTCTGTGGATTGACGAACGTACTGATCAACCAGTGAGCCGACGCGACCGATGAGCGCATTGAGGCGCGAACGCGGCTCCTGCACGACATTGGGTTTGCGAACCGTCGCCAGCCAGTAACCATCTTCTTCTTCGACACGGACGGAGCGGGCGCGTTCAATGCCTTCGACCATCACTTTGATGTTGCCATCGGGTTGGCGAAGGTTATGGGTGATGCGCGCGATAGTGCCGACCGAATAGACCTGGTCGATATCCGGTTCATCCACGGTGGCGTCGTGTTGGCTTGCCAGAAAAATCGTTTTATCGCCGCGCAAAGCGATTTCCAGAGCGCGGACACTGGCCGGGCGACCAATGACGAAGGCAACCATTGTATAGGGGAAAACGACGACGTCACGGATGGGAACCATCGGGCAACGAACGACATCTGTTGGGGTGCTGTCAGTGAATTCATTCATGGCTTGTTCTTTGTAAAAAAAATGGATGCCGAAAGTTTGAGGAAACAGAAAACGAATTTTCCCACGCGCTTTCTTACTCAAACGGGTGACCGTTAAGTGTGACCTTTCAGCTTTTAGATTTGGTCAAACAAAGACATCAAATATCAAGACCGCATCTATTGCTAATTAAATGACTATTAACCCGCTTTTTCTAGAACTGGGAAGGTGGCGCGACGATTTTCGACCATTTCACGGGTGACCATGAATTCTTTGACCTTCTTGTTCGATGGCAACATATACATGACATCGAGCATGGTTTCTTCGAGAATCATTCGCAACCCGCGCGCCCCGACCTTGCGTGTGCAGGCCATATGGGCAACGGCTTCAAGTGCGTCATCGGTAAATCTCAGTTTTACGCCCTCAAATTCAAATAGCTTTTTGTATTGTCGGGTCAAGGCGTTCTTTGGTTTGGTGAGGATTTCCACCATCGCCGCCTCATCAAGTTCATGCAGCGTGCCAACCACCGGCAATCGTCCGACGAACTCCGGAATCAAGCCGTATCTGATTAAATCTTCCGGTTCGGCGTGTGCTAGGGTTTCGCTCAGTCGCTGCTTACGAACGCTTTTCACGTTGGCATTGAACCCCAGAGCTTTCTTACCAATGCGTTTTTCAATAACTTTCTCAAGCCCGACAAAAGCGCCACCGCAAATGAATAGAATATTGGTGGTATCAACCGGAAAGAATTCCTGATGGGGATGTTTGCGACCACCTTGCGGCGGAACATTGGCAACCGTGCCTTCTAAAATTTTCAACAGTGCTTGCTGCACGCCTTCGCCCGACACGTCGCGGGTAATCGAAGGGTTTTCGTCTTTGCGACAAATTTTGTCGATTTCATCGATGTAAATGATACCGGTCTGCGCCCGTTCAATATCGCCGTTTGCTGATTGCAATAATTTCAAAATGATGTTTTCGACATCTTCGCCAACATAACCCGCTTCCGTAAGCGTCGTTGCATCAACAATCGTAAACGGCACGTTGAGCATACGCGCCAGGGTTTGCGCCAGTAAGGTTTTTCCGGTGCCGGTCGGGCCAATCAACATGATGTTCGATTTCTGCACTTCGACATCAGAGTTGCGCCGCTTCATGATTTCAATACGTTTATAGTGTTGATAAACCGCAACCGCGAGTTTCTTTTTGGTGTCATCTTGACCGATGACATAATCGTCGAGAAATTCTTTGATTTCGATGGGCTTGGGTAAAGGTGGACGACGGGCTGCGGATTCCTGTTGCTGGTCATCAGTAATGATTTCGTTACAAATATCGATGCATTCATTGCAGATATAAACGGTTGGGCCGGCGATTAATTTTTTGACTTCGTTTTGGGATTTGCCACAGAACGAACATCGCAGTGTGTCGTCACTTCGTCTCATCAAGACCTCTTTTTATGAAAAATCTTCCCCGCGGTTGCTAAGAATCTATTAAATTACGAAAGGGCTGCTCTATTCAATGCTTTTTTGTCTTATTCTCGGTGAACCAGGACTTGATCAATCAAACCATACTCTTTGGCTTGATTCGGATTCAAAATCCGGTCACGTTCGACATCGAGTTCAATTTTTTCCATCGGTTGCCCGGTGTGCTTTGCCAGTATCTGACTGGTCAATTGACGCATACGCAAAATCTCTTCCGCATGAATTTTAATATCGGTGGCTTGCCCGGATATGCCGCCCATTGACGGTTGATGAATCAGGATGCGCGAATTCGGCAGGGCGAAACGTTTACCGGCAGTGCCTGCGGTCAAAAGCAGCGCGCCCATTGAGGCGCATTGACCAATGCAAATCGTCGTTACATCGGGACGAATGAATTGCATGGTATCGTAAATCGCCATGCCGGCGGTAATCGAACCGCCGGGGCTGTTGATGTAAAGCGAAATGTCACGGTCAGGGTCTTCGGCTTCCAGAAAAAGAAGCTGCGCGACAATCAAATTCGCAATCGTGTCGTCAATCGGCGTGCCTAGGAAAATGATGTTGTCTTTCAGCAGCCGCGAATAAATATCGAATGCGCGTTCGCCTCTCGCCGTCTGTTCGACAACCATAGGCACAAGCGCCATGTGCATATCGAGGGTTTTGTTATAGTCGCTCATGATGGCTTATTGTTCCTTAGAAAAATCTGGCGCAGAGGGGTGTGCCTTCGGGTTTGTGGAGGCTGCAACTAGAGAGAGCCGCAGACCACCCAGTTTTCAATCACCCTTCAGACTGACTCTCCTCATTGCCGCTTGTTGTTTCTTCCTTTGTTTCTTCTTCTGCGTCTTTCACATCGGCAGAAGCGATAACCAGATCAAGGGCTTTTTGGTGTTTAATCTGCCCTTTGATGGTATCTAGCCCCTCTTCCCTTGTCAAGCGAGCCTTCAGCGCCGCAACCGTCTGATTCATAGACTTCGCCAGCGGCTCCAACTCCTGGTTAAGGTCATCGTCCGTCACTTCAATTTTTTCGTTTTCCGCGATGCGGTCAAGCACAAAAAATCCGCGAATGGTATTTTCCGCAGCCGGGCGGAAATCGTCGTACATCTTCTTCCAATCCAGATTCAAGGCTCGCGGGTCAATCTGCATCTGCATCAATTGGTTTACGTAATTACTCATCTGCTGTTCCATCTGCTTTTTCACCATGCCTTCGGGAACTTCAAATGAATGCGCCTCAACCAGTTTATCAAAAGCCTCGTCGCGTAGATGATTTTCCGCAGTCTTTTTTGCCGCTTCTTCAAACTGCTGGCGGAAATCGGCGTTCATTTCATCAACCGAGTTGTATTTTTCATTCACGCCTTTGGCGAATTCATCGTCAAGTTCCGGCAATTCTTTGGTGCGCACGGCGCTGACTTCCAGGGTGTAGTGCCAGCGACGATTCTTATGCGATGGGCTGCCATAATCTTTCGGATAAACGATAGTAACTTCGCGCGTATCCCCGGCTTTTGCGCCCGCAAGCGCGTCTTTGAATTCTTTCAAAGTATTCGGATTGCTGAGGTCAACATCCTGAGTTTCCCCGCTAACTTCATTGATGATTTCTTCCTCATCATCTTTTTCATCCGCTTTGTCTGAGGCTTCATCTTCAGGCGTCGCTTCTGCCGCTTCAGCATTTTCAGACGGTTCAACCTCCGCAGCCTCTGTAGCCTCATCGGCATTAGCCTCTGCTGCCGCTGGCGTTTCGTCAGTCTCTTCAGCGGGCGGTGTGTATTCAAGGTCAGCTTTGCCGGAAAGGGTTACAGTGACGATGTCGCCTTCTTCGGCGCCACGCTCTTCGACAGGAACCAGTTCGGCTTGATTTTCGCGCAACCGATTGATGAATTTTTCGACATCTTCATCGCTGGTTTCATGAAGGTGTCTGGTCAGCGACAGCCCCTTATAATCGGCAAGCTCGAAACTCGGCGCAACTTCAAATTCAAAGGTCGCTTTTAAGGAATCATCCAGCCCGAAATGCGGTTCTTCGTGCATATGCGGTTCCGAGACGACTTTGAAATCGTGCTCTTTTACCGCTTCATCAAAGGCATTCGGCAACACTTCAGCCATCGCTTCATCGCGAAGCTCTTTGTGAAAACGGGTTTTAATGATTGACATCGGCGCGTGCCCCGGACGAAAACCTGGAATAGTAATTTGTTTGGAATATTTTTTTGCTAAACGATCAACCGTGGCGCGAATCACTTCGCCAGGGATTTCCAGATGCAATTGCTTTTGACATTTTTCTTTATCGGTAACGGTGATATTCAATTTTTTATTCGCCTTTCTAAACACTAAATGACAAGCGGGAAGTTGATGAGTTCAGGGGTCGCTTGTCACTGGAAATTTTGATGAGTTGATGCCGGGGGCGGGACTCGAACCCGCACGCCGCGAAGCACTGGCTCCTAAGACCAGCGTGTCTGCCAATTTCACCACCCCGGCTTGTGTTGTTTGTGAGATCGTATCAATCGTGCTACCTGATTTTATTCTTCGATTACTAAAGAAATAACATAATCGAAAGCCGCACCATTGGCAACCATCGGCTGAACATGGTTGTGGGTGATTGACTTGATGCATCAGTCCGGTTGTATTCCTGCTGATGATTTGTTGTTGAAGCATGGATCGTTGCCTCAATAGTCTGTTGTCGAAGATAGGAAGATTATTTCGCAGACGCGCAGGTTCTCTACTTGAAGGTGACTTCCCAGCGGATTGAGCGGATGGGGGCGGATTTTTCACGCCCACCGATTTTACAATTCGTCACAGCCTATACCCAACCAGCGACACCGTTTAAATATCCGCATAATCCGCCGCATCCGCTGGGAATGTCCATTGATATTGAGCGCCATCATCTTTCGTAAAAATCTTCATTCTAAATCTTCTACTGGTCGTTCATCTTGCATTAGCCGATTGCCATCATCCGCTTCGAGAAAATAGAATCGCTTTATGACGCTGGCATCTCTGCTGAAATCTTTCCGTAAAGTATTTGCCGCATCGCAAAATCGCGAATCGCTTGATGAAAAAACTGATGTGGCAGATGAAACGGATGAAGACTTCGACCCAATGAATCCCTTTCCTGACCCCGTGGTGATTGAGTTTCGCGATGTGCTCGACCTGCATTCGATACCGCCAAAACAGATTCGCGCCGTTCTGGAAGATTATCTCGAAGAAGCCTGCGCGCGCCGCGTGCGATACCTGCGCATCATTCACGGCAAAGGCATCGGCGTGCAACGCGAAATCGTGCGCTCAATTTTAGCCGATAAAGCTTATGTGAAAGAGTTCCGCGACGCGCCAATGGAAGCCGGCAGTTGGGGCGCAACGATTGTGGAATTGAAGACAACCATTGATTAACTTTGCTTCAAAATATTGCAAAGCATTTCGATGCCTTCAGCAATTCGTTCCGGCGATTCTTTGGAATAAGCCAGTCGCAAAGTATTGGTGCCGCCATCGTCAACGAAAAATGGCTGACCGGGAACATAAGCGATGCCGCGCTCGATGACCTGCGGCAAAATTTCTGTTGTATCAACCTTGCCCGCAAGTTCCATCCACAGGAAAAATCCGCCTACGGGTTTTGTCCAGCGCGCGCCCGCAGGCGCGTGGCGTTCAAGAGTTTCAAGCATGGCATCGCGACGCACCTGGTAAAACCGGCGAATTTCCGGCAAGCGTTTTGCCACCAGTCCTGAACGGATGGCTTCGGCAACGATGGCTTGATCAAAAACGCTTGAAGACAAATCCGCGCCTTCTTTAAGGGTTTCGATTTTCGCAGAAAAAGCTTTGGGCGCAACCACCCAGGCGGTGCGCAGTCCCGGCGCCAGCGTTTTGGAAAAACTGCTCAAATAAATCACCCGTTCGCGATTCATCGCTACAAGTGGTTTGAGTTCCGTCGCGTCTTCGGCAAAGTACAATTCATAGTACGGGTCGTCTTCGATAATCAGAAAATCATATTCATCGGCAAGCGCGAGTAACGCTTTGCGTCTCTCAAAAGAAAGCGTCACCCCCGACGGATTTTGAAAATTGGGAATCGTGTAGATACATTTGACGCGCCGCCCCTGAGCCTTTGCCTGTTCGAGCTTTTCGCGCAAATCATCAATCACCATGCCGTCGTCATCCTGTTTGACGCCGACCATTCGCGCTTGTCCGTTATGCAAAGCGATGATGCCGCCGATATAACTCGGCAGTTCCACGAGCGCGATGTCGCCGGGACTAAACAGCAATCGCGCAATCAAATCCAAACCTTGCTGCGAGCCGGTAGTCATCACCACTTCATCTGCCGAACAGCGGACGCCGCGCTCCGCCATAATCGCGATGACGCCTTCAAGCAAACTGCCAAGTCCGCGCGTTGCGCCGTATTGCAAAGCGGCTTTGCCTTTGTCGCGCACGGTTTGAATGGCAATTTCGGCAATCTCTGCAATCGGAAAGGTATCGACGCTGGGTGCGCCGGCGGCAAACGAAATTACCTTGCCGCTGTTGGCGAGCGCCGTGAGTTTGCGTATGACGTTGGGGCGTAAGGTGCGCCCCACTTCAGAAAGCAATTCTTGGTAATCAATCATCATGGTTCAGTGTTTGGTTTTGGCGTTCGTGAAAATGTCTGCATCAAGTCGAACGCCAAACGCTTCGCCGGATTTATTTGTCTACGACATCGAAAGTGAATTGAAACATGGCGGTCTTTTGCGCCGGATCATCAGATATGATGGTTACGCTTTTGGTATGCGGGCCGGGCGCTTTGCCGGTTTCCACTTTAATTTTGATTTTGCCGACCTGACCAGGTCGTAGGACTTTGGGAAAGTCCACTGCCGTGCATCCTCAGCTTGGCGATACCGATTCGATATTGAGCGGACTTTTGCCGGTGTTTTTAATATCGAAGGTGCGCACCAGGGTTTTATCGGTTTTCACCTTGCCGTAGTTGGCACTGGTAACCGGCAATAGTAATTTCGGCGCGTTGGCGGGCGCGACCGCTGGTTGCGGGGTCGGCGCTACCGGTGGTGGTGTCGGCGGAATGACCGCGACGGTGCCTTCAGCCTTTACGACTTTTGAACCGTCGGCGCGCGCCTCTTCCGGCGGTTGATTACTTTGATTCTCATTACCGGTTTGCGGCGTCGAACTGGAACAGGCAATGACCAGTAACGGCAACAAAAAAATTAGTAGAAGTGACTTTTTCTTGAACATAGCGCCAATAATTTATCAAGAGATGCAAGGGCTGACTAGCATTGAATGCAGAGTGACATTTTTAGGCTATCGGAATTCACAATTTGTGTCCGTCATTTTTCATTGAATTGGAGGCAGGAAATCGGTCAGTGAACGAATCAGGTCAGATTCAGTCAATCTCTGTCAACGCCCTTGACTGCTTTCTTTCATTGTGGTTGAAACCCGCCTGCAAAATATAAAAAAAACCCCGTATTTATTGGGCTTTTTACGAGCCATGTTGTGGAACGCGAATTGATATTTATCACTGCGTAAATACGAACAATGGGTTTTAGGTGGTATATAAAAATATGTCGTTTGAAAGAAATATTACCCTTAAAGCAGTTTGCTTAGGTGTATGTGGCAAAACGAACTGTGCCCCCAGCCCCCTGCACTTTTTCGGATTGAATTTGATAACTTCGGGAGCTTGATATAAGCCCCCAGCCCCTTAAAAAATTTACTCACGTCAATAAATGCCGGGTTCTAAGGAATACATGCCCCATTTCCTCACCCGTCGGGCAGGATGCCTCCCAAATGTTCCGCCGACGTGAGACGTCGCAGCGCCGATTTGATTGCCTCCAATCGGCGCTGCGTTGGTATTTGGGGGAACCTCGCCATCACTTTCCGCATAATCAAATTACCTGATGCCAATTCCCTGAGTAACAGTCAAAGTCCAATGACCTGCGCAACCTTTGACCAATACTTAACCAACCTTTGAAGATTCGATTTATGGTTTCGGTTTTTTTAACGCATTGGTGTTGGTGTCGGTGGGCAGCGTAGCTTGCGCGACAATCAGACCTTTGTCTGTGGCAATGACCAGAAGGTTATCGGTAAACACCGGTTGGGCGACGATTTCATTGCCTTTATCGAGTTGATAGAAATTGACTCGCCGCCCGTCACTGTTCAGAAAAACTGCAATGTGGTCGCCTCGAAACGGAGCAATCAATACCGCGTCGCCTTCGACAATCGGCGTTGCTGTCAGGCGGTTTTCAAAGCGGCGTTTCCAGATTTTATTGCCGGTGGTTTTCGCAATCGCATAAATGAAATTATCAAATGAGGCAACCAACACCTGATCGCCAATCAGCACCGGCGAGGTTTCAATTCCTGCGCCGGTGCGGGTTTGCCATTTCAGTTTGCCTGTCAACCGCTCAAGGGCATAAACCTGCCCGTCGCCGGAACCCAAGTACAAATATTTTTCATCAATCACCGGCGTACAGGCAATTTTCCCTTTGCTTTGAAATTTGAAAACTTCATGCCCGTTGTCCATTTCAACGCCGCGAAGCGCGCCATCATCACTGCCAAAATAAATCACCGATTCAAAGACCAGCGGACGCGAACGTATGACATCCGAAGTTTTTGCCTGCCAGATAATCGCGCCATCATCTGCGGAAAGCGCATACAGCGAGCCGTCGGCATTGCCTGCATAGAGGCGCTTGCCGCTGATGGCAAATGATGAGGTGAAGGGGCGCGGATAATCCCGCGCCCACAAGGTTAGCCCGGTGAGCTTATCGACAGCCCGCAGCGCCGCCCCGGCTTCGCTGCCATCGTCTGCAAATTTGCGCGTCGCGATAAAAACCGCCGACTCGCCGATTGCCACCGAAGCGGAAACCTGTCCACCGACTTCATCCATCCACACTCTTGAGCCGCTTGCGCGGTCAAGGCAGATGACCCGCCCCTGAGCCAACGGTAAATAAATTCGCGCCTCATCAACGCTCGGCGCAAGCGTCGTCGTATCATCCAGGTATTGCCAGATTTTTTTGAAGGGCAAAGCGAGCCGCGAAGTTGAAACCGCGCCGTCTTCTGCAACCATCGGTACTTTTGCGGGCAGCGGTTTAACCGCTGCGGGTGCAGGTTGACTTTGCTCGACAACCTGCGCCAGACCAACTTTGGCAAACGGGTTCATCAGGCATGAAATGATTGAAAGAATGAAGAAAAAATTTCGCACCCCTAGATGTTTCTCTTTTTCGAGTAGTTTTTCAAGAATGAATGACACCTTCATCGGGTTCAAAAATGCCAGTACATCGGCACCAGTATCAAGGTCAGAATAATTAAAATGAAGGTCATCAGTGCGCCGACTTTCACAAAGTCCCGGAATTTATATTTGCCGGGGCCATAAACGATAATGCAGGACGGCTCAAACGGGGTAACGAATGACACCGAAGCGGCATACATAATCGCGATAGCAAATGAACGCGGATTGGCGCCGAGTCGTTCAGCCGTTTCGATTGCCACAGGCAACACCACCAGCGCCGCCGCCGCATTGGACATCGGCTGCGTCAAAATCACCGTCAACAGAAAAAATCCGCTTAGAATCAACGTCAAGCCGACGCTTTGCGGTACGCTCATAACCAGCGGATTCAAACCATTGACGATTTTCGTAGCCAGAAATTCAGCGGCTCCGGTTTTATCCATCGCGGTTCCAAAAGCCGTCATGCCGCCAATCAACACCAGCAATCGCCAGTCAATAAATTCGTAGGCTTCTTCAACCGTGATGCAGCGAAGCAGCACCGTGAGCACCGCCGCTAATAAAAAGGCGATGGATAAGGGCAACCACCCGATTGACCCCGCAAAGATGGCAATGGAAAAAAACAAGACCGTGTACAAGCCTTTGCGTTGTTTATAAGGTCGCGGTTTGAACTCTTCAAAAACCCATAAATCGGAGCTACGTTTCAACGCATCGATTCGTTCAGCCTGCCCTTGCACCAAAAGCAAGTCGCCAAAGCGCAAACGAATGTGCCCGAGTTTGTCGCGCAGGGATTGCCCTTGACGATAAATCGCCAGCGCCACCATGCCGTAACGGGCGCGAAAATCGACTTCCTTCAGCGTTTGTCCGATCAACTCGGATTGCGCGGTAATCAATACTTCGGCAATCTTGATTTCGTCATTCTGCAAATCCAAATCGCCCAATTTAATATCGGCGCGAATCTCGATGCCGGCGGTCTCTTTGACTTTCAATAATTCTTCGACCATGCCTTCAACCAGCAACATATCGCCGGCTTCGATGGTGGTGCGCGGCGTCGGTAAGAATTTCTCTGCGCCGCGCACGACTTCCAATATGCGGAATTCCTTTTTCGATAAATCGGATTCAAATATGCGCTGCCCGATTAAATCGGAATTTTGCATCACCACGATTTCCGTCAGGTACTCGCGCATGGCGTACTCTTCGGTGAGGCTTTCATCGCGGTAAGCCGGCAGCAATCGCTTGCCGATTAACATCATATAGAGAATGCCGACGACGCCGATAATCAAACCGATAGGGGTAATTTCAAACATGCTGAGCGGTTCAAGCCCGACTTTGGCAATATAACCGCTCACCGCGACATTGGTTGAGGTGCCAATCAGCGTACAGTTGCCGCCGAGTATCGACGCAAAAGCCACAGGCATGAGCAGTTTTGAAGGCGAAAGTTTTGCTTGTCTGGCAATCCCGATAACCGGCGGCGCAAAGATTGCCGTCACCGTGGTGTTGTTCATAAATGCCGACACCGCAGCGACGACACACATGACATAAAACAACAGGCGGTTTTCGCTGCGGTTTGCCAGCGTATGCAATTTCGAGCCGATGGCATCCAGCACGCCGCTGTTTTGCAAGGCACCGCTGATGACAAAAATGGATGCCAGGATGATGATGATGTCATTGCTGAACCCGGCAAAAGTTTCATTGGGCGTGAGAATTCCGGTCACCACCAAGGTGATGAGCAGGATGAAGGTAATAATATCGACCGATAGTTTTTCTGAGGCAAACAGAATAATCGCCAATACCAACAGCCCCAGAACAATTGCGATTTGCATAATCGGAAAACCTCGCTACGAGCCTTAATCGCGGGCAACGAGTATAACATTGCCTCATGAACATTTCGTCAGTGCCTGCTGTCTGAATGGGTCACGCCCGGTCATTTTCGCCTGCGGTTAAGAATCAGTTGTCAGTACCGTGTGCATAAACGGGGAAGCTTTCACGCAATCAAATAAGCGAGCCACGTTTATCGTGTGAGTTGATAAAACCAGCGCGGTTGGCCTGCGCCTTGCGCTTTCAGAAAATCCGTAGCCGTAAAACCCGCCTTGATAGCGGCAAGAAACGCCTGCTGTATGGCGTTGCGCCAGTTGGCGGCGTGTTGCGGATTGGACGCTTTTAAAGCATTGATGTTATGCGGAATTTCAATGAAACAAACATTGCCGGCAAATTTATTTTCTATATCCGCAACCACCCGCGGCTCATCGTTTTCAAAAATCACCAGCAAAGGGGTCTCGGCATTCAACGTCAGAACTTTTTTCTCCCGCGTTGTCGCATCGGTTTCAATGCAGGCTTTGACGCGGTCGCTTGTCAGGTGCCAGTCAACCCACAAACGGTCTGTGCCGGTGCCTTGATGCAAAGGACTGGTGCTCGAATCGCCATAAAAATTGACGTAGTAGCGATTGCAGGTGACGCCGAGTTTTACAAAATTGAAATAGGCATTGAGGCTTTGCAGCGGGTCAAACGTCCAGGTGATATGGGTGATGCCGCGTTCAAGCGCCGCCTGGCGTTGCGCGAGTTTGAGATAAAACCCGACCTGAAATTCACGACCGCGCCAGTTGTCTCTCACGGCTGCCATATGCGAGTGCAGCGAAACTTCGCCCGCTTCGATTGCCGGAAACCCGTAAGCAAACCCCATCATCTCATCGCCTTCAAAAGCGCACAGCAAAATCGCCCCGGCGTGCTGACTGGCAACCAGCATCAATGAACCGACAATATCGAGGTCGCTGCATTGCCAGGCTTCGCGCTGAATGTCTTCAACCTCGTGATAATCGCTATCTTGCGCGGCTTCGCGTATATAAAATTTTCTTTCACCGACGCGCCATTCAAACATTTAATATGCCTCTTCAAAATTATTTTATCGCGCAGAGTGTAGCTTGAGAGTTTTTGATTGCCAAGTAAAGAGGGAGGTGCTTTATGATGTAACAAAGTATGAATACCGCATTGGAAATCAAAGCGATTTGTGAACGCATTGCCCGGGAATTTCACCCTGAGCGAATCATTCTGTTTGGCTCGCACGCCGTTGGCAACCCGCACGCGGATTCCGATGTTGATTTGTTAGTTGTGATGCCTTTTGAAGGACGACATACCGAACAGGCAATCAAAATCCTGAACAAACTGAATGTGCTTGCGCCGATTGATTTGTTGATTCGCACACCTGAGCAGGTGCAGGAAAGAATTCAAATCGGCGATGCCTTTATGCGCGATATTATTGAACGCGGCAAGGTTCTTTATGAAGCCAATCACAGGTGAATGGGTTGATAAAGCGGAGGGTGATTGGATTGCTGCTCAACGCGAAGCGCGTGCCCGAAAAAATCCGGTTTATGATGCCGCTTGTTTTCACGCCCAACAATGCGCTGAAAAATATCTCAAAGCCCGCTTAGAAGAGGATGGAATTGCCTTTGCCAGAACTCACAACTTAATAAACCTGCTTTCGCTCGTCCTGCCGATTGAACCGACCTGGATCACTTTACAACCGAATTTAAATGCCTTGAATGTTTATTGCCCGCACAGCTTTTTTAAATTGCTTTGCTGCGCTGGCGTCGCGTCTTCGCGGATTTCCAGTTTCCAATTCTGCGTCGTTTGTCCACTTGCTTTTACAAATCGCAAACCGAACCAATCGAGCGCCTCCGCATAATCCAACTCTTCGGTTGAGGCGAGCGTTTTTCTAAACCACTCGCGCAAATCCGTCCCGGCAACCGCTTCCGCCGTTTGGCGAAAGTCATCGGCGGTAAAACCACGCGCCTTGCTGAACCGGCGGAATGCCAGTCGCATCACATCATCCAAACTTTTTTTGCCCCGCGTCGCCCGTTGAATTTTCGCATCAAGCAAAAAACCGACAACATTGCCTTTGACATAATAACTCACGGTGTTACTTGCAGCGTTCACGCCCGACATACTGTTGGTCCAGACATTGAGCGATGATTGCTCAAGGGTTTGCAAAAATCTCCCCGGACTGTTTTGCAGTTGTTCGATTTGCGCAGACATTCGCGCCAGCAAATCCTGGGTGTTGGCAAGCCCGGCGCGCGCGACCATTAAATCGCCGTAATAGCTCGTTAGTCCTTCGGAAATCCACAGGCTCGCGGTGGTCGGCGGTTTTTCATAATCAAAGGGTCCAAGTTCAACCGGACGCAATCGCTTGACGTTGAAGGCGTGAAAATATTCATGGCTGACGAACATCAGCCAGCGAAGCGTCGGCAAGGTGTCTTTCGGCGAACTGGTAAACAAGGTTGAATCTTTATGCTCCAGTCCGCCGCCGCCTTGTCTGAAAATGCTCAGAAACACATAACGCTTGAACGGCAAAAAGCCCCAGAACCGGTGTGTGGCGCGAACGATTTTCTGTAAATCTTCAGCGCCGCGTTCGCCATTCCAGTTCGCCCTGTCGCCCGCATTCACGACAAAATGTTGGCTTCCGGCAACCGTGAATTCATGAATGTCGAGATTGCCCGCAACGATTGGTGAATCAACCAGCGCATCGAAATCAACAGCACGGAAATCATTCGTCGGATTTGCGGGGGGGGATTCAAGCGCGGTCATCGCTTGCCATTTCGCGGGCATCTGTAAACGAATTTCTGCCGGGCGATGGAGTTCGCCGACTCGTGTCATAAAGGTTGCCGCGCCATTTAACACAGCCAAATCTTCGCCGACCCAGTTGGTCGTCACCGAACGCGAATTGCAAAGCAGCCGATATGAAATAATGATTTTTGCCGCGCCATCGGTTTGAATGCGCCAGCGATTTTTTTGCGATTGTTCAACCGTAAGCGATTTGCCATCAGTGGTGCGCGCCGTGAAATTTTGCACGCGCTCGGCATAATTTTCGACGCGATAAAAACCCGGCGACCAGATTGCCATCATCAGTTCAACCAAATGCCTGCCATCGGTTGGCACGACGCTTTCGATTTCGGCAAAGTGGGTTTCGGGCGCGGGAAATTTAATCGTGTGAACGATGGGAGCAAGTTTGGCGCGCGCCTCAACCGTAACGCCGCATAAAGAGATAAAAGCGACAGCGAACAAAATAGATAAGAAGCGTTTTTGCATAACCGGCTCCTGAAAATTATTGATTGAAAAAATAATGAAGAAACGAACGATTAAGCATTTGCCACATCGCCGACGCGGTGGACTTTCATTGAAAGCGATAGCGTCACGTCTTCTAAGCGACCTGCCATCATCACCACGATTTCGCCGCGTTTGGCGAGGTTGTACTGCAAAATCGCGCAATCGGCGCGCGCCAGCAACTCTTGTGATTCAATGGTGCAGCCTCCCAAAAGGTAAGGTTCGATGCCCCAGGACACCGCCAGTTGTTTACAGGATTCAACCACCGGCGTCAGCGCAATGATGCGTTGACGCGGACGCAGTGCCGCGATGCGCCGCGCCATATGTCCGGTTTGCGTAATCACCACGATTAAATTGCAACCGACCTCTTCAGCGGCAAAAAGTGATGCCTCGGCAATCGCCCGCCCGAGCGACCCCGATTGTCTTCCGAAAATCGTCTGGCGCATGGCGGTCTGCGCGGGTGAATTCATCTCTTCCGTGGTGCGAATGATTTTGTCCATCATTTTCACGGCTTCGACAGGAAAACGCCCGACGGCGCTTTCGCCCGAAAGCATCACCGCATCTGACCCGTCGAGAATCGCATTCGCTACGTCCGAGGCTTCGGCGCGCGTCGGTCGCGGGCTTTCAATCATCGATTGCAACATCTGGGTTGCGGTGATGATGGTCTTATCGGCTTTCAAAGCTTCGGCGATAATTTGTTTCTGCAAAACCGGCACACGTTCGGTAGAAGTTTCAACCGCGAGGTCGCCGCGCGCCACCATCACGCCATCGGCAACGCTCAAAATATTGGGCAAATCATCAATCGCTTCGGGCTTTTCGATTTTGGCGATGAGTCGCGCATGACTGCCGAATTTCTTAATCAATTCTTTAGCGCGCTGACAATCCTTAGCCGCGCGCACGAACGATTGCGCCACTAAGTCGGCTCCCGCTTCGATGCCGAACTGCAAATCGGCTACATCTTTTTCGGTAATCGAAGGAATGGAAATCTGCGCGCCCGGCAGGTTGATGCCTTTGTGATTGCCCAAGCTGCCGCCGTGAATGACGCGGGCAGTGACTTCGCGTTCAGTTGTGCTTAAAACTTCCAGTTCGATTTCACCATCGCTCAGTAAAATCCGGTCGCCGGTTTTTACTTCTTTGGCAAGCAAAGCATAATTTGCCGAAAAGCGCGTGGCGTCGCCCTCGATTTCTTCGGTGGTGATGCGCACCTCTGCGCCTTCTTTGAGTAACGCTGCGCCTTCGCGCAAATTGCCTGTGCGGATTTTCGGACCTGACAGATCAATCATGATGGCGACAGGTTTTTTCAATTCGTCTGATACCTGACGAATACGGCGGATGACTTCGCCGTGATGTTCGCGTGTGCCGTGTGACATATTGATGCGCGTGACATTCATTCCTGCGTCAATCAAGGCGCGCAAGTTTTCGATGGATTCCGAAGCCGGGCCGATGGTTGCGACTATTTTTGCTCTACGCATAAGAGAGCAATTTAGAGCACGCGCAAGATGCGGTCAATGTTTTGCGCCTCGGTTCAGGCAGTGTTATAAATCACGCGACAGTGGAAAAGATGACGAAACAAACGGAAATAACCGAACCGACGGAAAGTTTAAGAGCGATAAAAAGCAAATCAATCCTAAATAATAATAGTTTGCTTGTTGACTCTACTCCGTTTGTTCCGTTTATTCCGTCTGTTCCGTATTCTGTGTTTCGGTTTTAATGCTGAACCAGCCGAGGGGTACACGTTTACCGCAAATCCATTCAGGAGATGATTGAAATGACGAAAGTTTTTTTAATGTTGGCAATCTTGCTTTTTGCCGCAAGCGGCGCATTCGCGCAGGAAGGTTTTCCGCTGTTTACCAAAGATTTTCCGCCCGAAGAATTCGCCGCGCGGCGCAATGCGATTTACGATGCCATCGGGCAAAACGCTATTGCCATCATTCAAGGCGCGGAAAGCCCCACCGGGTACACGCGCTTTCGCCAATCGAATGAGTTTTATTATCTCTGCGGTATCGAAGCGCCACACGCTTATCTGCTTTTGGATGGCGCGATGCGCCGCGCCACGCTTTATTTGCCGCATCGCAACGAAGGCAGAGAGCGCGGCGAAGGCAAAATGCTCTCTGCCGAAGACGCGGAGTTGATTAAAAAATTGAGCGGCATCGATGCGGTCGCGGGAAGCGATCTGCTTGCCGAACATCTGGCGCGAATGGCGCGCGGCGCCAGTATGCGAACCCTTTACACGGCGTTTGCTCCCGCCGAAGGCTTTGCCGTGAGCCGCGATTTGGCGCTGCGTTACAACGCCGATATTGCATCGGATATCTGGGACGCGCGGGTGTCGCGTGAAGGCACTTTTATTAATCTCCTGAAGACGCGCTTTCCGCAATTTGCCGTGCAAGACCTCACGCCGGCGCTCGATAAACTCCGCCTGATTAAAAGTGATTGTGAACTCGCATTGATTCGCAGAGCCACGCGGCTTTCGTGCTTGGCGATTCAAGAGGCGATGCGTTCGACCGTGCCGGGACTGATGGAACACGAACTCGACGGGTTGGCGAAATTCATCTACTACCGCAACGGCGCGCAGGGCGAGGCTTATTATTCGCTGATTGCCAGCGGTCGCAATGCCTGGTATCCGCATTATAACGCGGGCAAAAAGCAGATGGCGGATGGCGAATTTTTGCTCATGGATTTCGCGCCTGATGTCGGTTACTACATGAGCGACATCACGCGCATGATGCCCGTCAATGGCAAGTTCAACGATTGGCAACGCGAGTTGTACGGCTTTTATCTCGGTTGTTATCAGGCGATTTTAAAAGCCATTCGTCCGGGCGTCACCGCGCAGGTCATCAAACAGGAAGCCGCCGCCGAGATGCAGAAGATTTTAGCCGCCGCGAAATTTTCCAAACCGGCTTATGAAAAAGCGGCGAAACAGTTTGTGGCGAGTTACGAACAGTCTGCGAAAAATCCGCGCACCACACTCGGTCATTGGGTGGGGATGTCCACGCACGATGTAGGCTTTGATGCGGGACCGCTTCGCGCCGGAATGGTGTTTACGATTGAACCGGCGCTTACTGTGCCGGAAGAACAAATCTACATTCGCCTGGAAGATTTAATCATCATCGGCAACCAGAAAGCCGAGATTGTCAGCGATTGGTTGCCGATGGAAATGGATGCGATTGAAAAGCTGATGAAAGAAGACGGCTTGCTGCAAAAGTACCCGAAGGATGTTGGGAAATAGTCAGTCAAACCGACTCTCCAGACTTGCCAGAACAATATGACTTTACGAACCGGCGATGGCTTTGTTGATTGCTGCATCGAGTTTGGCGGCGTGCGAATCGTCGTAACCAATCAAATGGGCGATGACTTTGCCGTTGCGGTCAAAGACTAACGTCTGCGGAATGGTGTCGTTTTCTTCGCCGAGATAGGCGATGAACATATCGTCTGAGGCGATGCCGACGGTGTAGTTGATATTGAATTGACTCACGAAATTGCGAATGCCCTGTTGCGAAGTGCGACCTTTGTCATCAATGTGCAGACCGACGACTTCGACGCCGCGTTCCTTTTGCTCTCTGGCGATGCGCACCAGTTGCGGAACTTCTTCGCGACACGGCGGACACCACACCGCCCAGAAATCCAACACCAAAACTTTGCCTTTATAACTGGAGAGTTTGAACGAACCGCCGTCGAGATTTTTTACATCGAAATCGGGTGGCGCAGCGGCTTTTGCATTGGCTGCATTCGATGTTGAGTTATTGGCGGGCGGCTCGGCTGTGGGCAAAGCAACAGTGGACACGGCTTTGCCTTCGTCGGCATGGGAAAACAACGTATAGCCGAGGGTCGCAATCAACGCGACAACGACAATCGTGGCGATGATGCGACCTGTAGACCAGAAATTCTCTTGTTCACTTGCCATCTTTATCTCTCCAGGCTTTTCGCTTTACTCTTTTTCAGTGGTGATGCTCTCTTCGCTGTCGGTGAGCGGAATTTCGACGCGATAATCTTCGCTTGCCCATTTGCCTAAATCGAGCAGCTTGCAACGTTCGGAACAAAACGGGCGGTCAGGATTATCTTTCCAGGTTGTTGGTTTTCCGCAAGTCGGGCACTTCATCGCTAAAACTCCTTGTACGAGAATTCAGAAATCAGGAGTCAGAAGACAGAATAACCAACTGACTTTGAGTTCAAAATAAAAGTATAGTGGCATAACTCGAAAAATTTAAGCTCGCGATGATTCGCCTTGAAAATCTCCGACTCGCCATAGAGAATGCCGGACGCAAAGCAAGTAAAAAGGCAAAAGTAAAAAGGCAAAAATTCAGCCAAACACTTTTTTACTTTTACCTTTTTACTTTTTACTTTTACCTTTTTAACGTCTATGAACGAAGCCATCGAACAATCATTACTCGTCGTCAAAGAGCCGCCGCTTGCGTGGCTCATCATTAATCGTCCGTTTTCGCGTAACGCCGTGAACCGCGAGGTCTGGAGCCGGCTTGCCGAAGAGACTAACCGATTGGCAAACGACGACACGATTCATGCCATCATCATTCGCGGCGCGGGCGACAAAGCCTTTGTGTCAGGCGCGGACGTTTCCGAATTTCCTGATATGCGTTCAAATGCCGAACTCACACTTGAATACGACAGGCTGGCAAATGCCGCTTTGCAGGCGTTGATGGATGCGCCACAACCGGTGATTGCCATGATTAACGGCGTCTGTTTTGGTGGCGGAGTGTTACTGGCGATGACCTGTGATTTACGCTTTGCCGCAGACCACGCGAAGTTCGGTATTCCGGCTGCCAGATTGGGACTCGCCTATCCGTTTGAGATGGGAGTGCGGCGTCTGGTGAAACTTGTCGGCGCGGCGAACGCCGCCGATATACTGTTTTCGGGCGGCACCTTTGATGGCGAAGAGGCTTTAAAGATGGGGCTTGTGAATCGCGTGGTTGCAGGCGTCGGGCTTGAAGCCTTTACTCGCGAATATGCGTTGAAGATGGCGGAGCTTGCGCCGCTTTCGCACCGCGCTCACAAGATTGAAATTCAGGAAGCGATGCTTGCTGACGAGGGCAGAGATATTTCCCGCGCCACCGACGCCGTGCATCGGTGTCTCGATAGCGAAGACCATCGCGAAGGCATCAACGCTTTTTTAGAGAAACGCAAACCGGATTTCAAAGGCAAATAATGAGTGCGGCAACACCCTTAAACATCAGCATCATTAACGCGCTTGCCAGAACCCATCGGCATTGATAAGTTTGCTGCTCACCTCTTAACTTTCAGTGGATTCATTAACCAACCTAGCTTTTATCAGGAGGAATTGCGATGCCCAAAACCCGCACCTTTATCCGCGCTTTTGGTTTACTCACACTCTTTTCAATGCTTCTTGTCTGGTCGCCCGCAAGCTTCACTCAGGAAGATAAATCAGCATCAAGTTCGCCGCTTAACGGTTTGCGCTTTCGCGAAATCGGCCCCGCATCGGCGGGCGGGCGCATAGATGATTTCGCGGTGCTTGAAAGCAACCCGGCAATCTTTTATGTCGCCACCGCAACCGGCGGTCTCTGGAAAACCCAAAATCAAGGCACCACGTTTGAAACGGTTTTCGATAACGAATCAACCTCATCAATCGGCGATGTCGCGATTGCCCCGACCGATGCCAATTTGGTTTGGGTCGGCACCGGCGAAAACAATAACCGCCAAAGTTCATCGTGGGGCGAAGGCATTTTTAAATCGGTTGATGGCGGCAAGAGTTGGAAAGACATGGGACTCCGCGATTCCAAACACATCGCCCGCATCATCGTTGACCCTGTCGATAACGATGTGGTGTATGTCGCGGCGCTCGGCAGCCTCTGGGGCGCAGGCGGTGAACGCGGCGTTTACAAAACCACAGACGGCGGACTCACCTGGGCAAATGTTTTAAAGACCGATGCCGATACCGGCGCGACCGAACTGGTGATCGACCCGTCGAATAACAAAGTGATTTATGCGGCGACCTATCAACGCCGTCGCGCCACCTGGGGCTTCAATGGCGGAGGCAATGGCAGCGCGATTTATAAAACCGCCGATGCGGGACGCACCTGGACGAAACTCACGCAAGGCATTCCCGAAGGCGTAAAGGGGCGCATCGGCTTGGATGTCTATCGCAAAAACCCCAACATTCTTTATGCCCGCATCGAACATCAACGCGAAAGCGGCGTCTATCGCTCGGACGATGCCGGCGCAAGCTGGACGAAGATGTCGAATACCAATCCGCGTCCGATGTATTTCAGCCAGATTCGCATCGACCCGAATAACGACCAGCGCATTTATGTGCTCGGCGTGCAACTGCACGTTTCCGATGATGGCGGCAAAACCTTTCGCAATGATGGCGCGGCAAAAATTCACGTGGACTTTCATGCCATGTGGATTAACCCGGCGAATTCCAATCACACCATGATTGGCGGTGATGGTGGCGTCGGCATCTCTTACGACAAGAGCAAAACTTATGTGTGGTTGAAGAATATGCCCATCGGGCAGTTTTATCACGTCTCTTATGATATGAAAGTGCCGTTTACGGTGTGCGGCGGTTTGCAGGACAACAACACCTGGTGCGGACCAAGCAATGTGCGGTCGGCAAGCGGCATCGGCAACGATGAATGGTTTGTGGTGCAAGGCGGCGATGGTTTCGTCGGACTCATTGACCCGACCGACCCGCGCATCATTTATGCCGAATCGCAGGACGGGCGCATGAGCCGCATTGACCGCGCCACCAATGAACGTAAACCCATTCGACCGGAACCGCCCGCAGGCGAAAAACCTTATCGCTGGAATTGGGACACGCCCATGACGCTTTCGCCGCATAATCCCGCGACCATTTTTGTTGCCGCCAATCGCGTCTTTAAATCCACAGACCGAGGGCATTCGTGGAAAGCCATCAGCCCGGATTTAACCACCGCCACAGACCGCGACGGGCTTGAACTGATGGGCGTCAAAGGCAAAGACACGACGCTTGCGAGAAACGATGGCGCGAGTTCCTATGGCAATCTTGTGACCTTTGCCGAATCGCCGAAAAAAGCCGGGGTGTATTACGCAGGCTCGGATGACGGACAGGTCAGTGTATCGCGTGATGACGGGGCAAATTGGGCGATTGTCACCGCGAAGGTTCCCGATTTAGGCAAGAATGCTTATGTTTCCAAACTTGCGCCGTCGCGTTTTGATGAAGCGACGGTTTACACGACGTTCGATGGTCATCGTTTGAATGATTTCAATGCTTACGTTTATGCGAGCACCGATTATGGACAGAGTTGGAAATCCATCGTCGGGGATTTACCGAAAGGTCAGGTGGCGCGCACCATCACCGAAGATTTGAAAAATCCCGATGTCTTATATCTTGGAACCGAAACCGGGGTGTTTGTAACTTTTGATAGAGGCAAACAGTGGCTGCGCCTCAAAGCCAATTTGCCGACCGTTCCGGTTTACGAAATCACCCTGCATCCGCGTGATAATGCCATGATTTTGGCAACCCACGGGCGCAGCATCTGGATTCTGGATGATATGACGCCGCTTCAACAATTTGCCCAAGCCCGCGAAAAAGATGCCTACCTGTTCGACATCGAACCGGCAATACAGATGAACCCGGCGGGCGACCGCATGCGTGAATTTGAAGGCGACATGAATTTTCTGGGAACCAATTCCGAGATAGGCGCAGTGTTTACTTACTACCTCAAAGCCGGTGCTAAAAATTTAGCACTCGCGGTAAAAGATGGCTCAGGTAATGTGGTGCGCGAACTCGCGGGCGATGTCGTGAAAGATAAAAACAAAGTTGGCATCAATCGCGTGATTTGGGATTTGCGCGTTGAGCCTCTGCCGCGCCCGCGTCCGCAACCCGGCGCAGGCGGTGGTGGTGGTGGCGGGTTTGGTGGCGGCGGACTCGGAGGTCCCTTCGTTTTGCCCGGCGCTTATCAAGTTACATTGAAAGTAGACGGCAAAGAGGTGGCGACGGGTTCGTTTACGGTGCAAGGCGACCCCGATATTGCAATCTCTGCCGAAGATCGCAAAGCCGCTTTTGATGCGGCGATGGAAGTTCATAAAATGCAACGGACGTTGAACGAAGCCGCCGAACGCGCCGGTGAATTGAATGAAAAAATTCGCGCCCTGCAACAGGCATTGAAAGATAATGCGAACGCGCCCGCTGCTTTGAAGACCAAAGTCGAAGCGTTTGCCAAACAGTTTGAACCGGTGGGCAGACGATTCGGCATCGGTGCGCAAAATCCCTTTGAAACCGGCAATTTTGAGCGCATCAATGAAAATCTGCGCTTCCGTTTCGGCGGTCTCAAAGGCGGTATTATGGGTTCGACATCGCGCCCGACGGAAACCCAGATGCGACAGATCGCGGAAATTCGCCCGCTGCTCGACAAAGCCGTTCAGGACACCAATGCGGTGATTGCCGCTTTGCCGGCGCTGTTGAAAGAGATGGCGGACGCCGGCATTTATCCCGCGCCGGTGAAACCTATCGGGCAATAAACGACAGGCGATAGTTTGCCCGTAGACCTCTGGTGATTTCGTGCCCACCGATGATGCCTAAAGGTTGGCACGGAAAACCACCGGGCATTTTTTTGTATGTTCGTTTCCCAGCGGATGCGGCGGATACTGCGGATGAGGACGGATAAATTTTTTCGGGATTTATAAACGATTAAACGGATTTATCGGTTTTCAAAAAATCCGCGTGAATCCGCTCAATCCGTCACATCCGCCGGGAAACGAACCTTGATGATAGACGCGATAGCATTCCGTCATAACTTTGAAATAATTTTTACCATTGATTGCCGGTTAAATGATTGAGTGATTGACGCTCACCATGATTTCTTAATCTCCCAAATCAGCGAGGTATCTGCATGAAACCGCTTAAAATTTTTTCACAGATTGTTTTATTACTCATTGCTTTCAACTTCGTATTTGCGCAACAGGAGCAAATGGCTGATGACCCGCTGGTGCTGCTGAGAACCGGGCAGGATCAGAAAAAAGCTTTGCAGGTAAACGAAGCGATTTTTCAAGCTATCGGTTTCGGCAACAGTTTTATGGTTGTGACGCCTGCGGGCAATGTCATCATTGATACCTCGATTGCGTTTAACGCGGCGCGGCATAAACAATTGCTCACTGCTGAAAGCAATGCGCCCATCAAATACATCATCCTCACGCACGCTCACGGCGATCACATTGGCGGCATCTCGGCTTGGAAACAACCCGGCACACAAATCATCGCGCAGAAAAAACATGTCGATTTTCAGAACTATCAAGCGCGGCTTAATAGATTTTTTGCCCTTCGCAATGCCGCGCAGTTTTCCTTGAAAATTCCTGAGCCGACGGTGTGGGCAGGCAATTATGGCGCGAAAATCGAACCGACGATTCTTTTTGATGACAAGTATGAATTTGAACTCGGCGGCGTGAAGTTTGAAATTTTCTCTACACCGGGCGAAACGCCCGATCATTTGACGGTATGGATTCCCAAATACAAAGCGGCGTTCATCGGCGATAACTATTACGATTCGTTCCCGAATATCTACACCTTGCGCGGCACCGAGCAACGCCCTGCACTCGATTACATCAACTCGCTCAATAAAGTGCTGGCGCTCAAACCGGAAATCGTCTTGCCTTCGCATGGGATGCCGATTCACGGCAGTAGTGAGATTGTCAAAAAACTGACGCGCTATCGCGATGCCATTCAATATGTGCATGACGAAACCGTGAAGGGAATGAATGCCGGAAAAGATGTGTGGACATTGATGAACGAAGTGAAATTGCCGCAGGCGTTGGATGTTGGCGAAGGTTATGGCAAGTTGAGTTGGTCGGTGCGCGGCATTTACGAAGGTTATGTCGGCTATTTCGATTTAAACCCCGCGACCATGTATGAAAAGCCCGCGTCGTCGGTGTATGCGGATGTTGTGAAGCTTGCGGGCGGCGCGGACGCGGTGGCAAAACTCGCGATGCAAAAAGCCGAAGCCGGCGAAGCCATCGAAGCCTTGCATCTGAGCGATATGGCGCTTGCAGCGGACGCGGCGAATCGCCCGGCGCTTGCAGCGAAATTGAAAGCTTTGGAAGGGTTGCGTTCGCGTTGTAAAAACAGCAACGAACGCGGCTGGCTCGAATACAGCATCCGACAGGTGAAAAGTAAATTAGGGATGAAATAAATTGTCGCGTGTGCAAGCCGACAGTGGCATTTATATGAGCGAACAAAAAAGCAAATCCGGCGCGGAACTTTTCATCGTTGATAATTCTGATGACGATTGGAAAGTCCGTGACTATCTCAAGGAATGGGCGGAGATTTCTCATCAATTCGACATCGCTACCGGCTATTTCGAGATCGGCGCGTTGCTGGCGCTTGATGGCAAATGGCAACAACTCGACAAGATGCGGATTTTGATGGGCGATGAAATGACCCAACGAACGAAAAAAGCTTTTGTTGACGCGCTCAAAAGCAGTATTGAAAACCGACTGGATGACAGCATCGAAAACGAAAAAGAGAAGAATGAATTTCTCAAAGGCGTTCCGGCAATTGTTCAGGCTCTGGCGACAAAGAAAATTGAATGCCGGGTTTACACGAAAAAGAAATTTCATGCCAAAGCCTACATCACAAAGTCTAAATTGACGGTCGTTGGACCGGCGGCGCTCGTCGGGTCGAGCAATTTTACTTTTCCCGGTCTGACGGATAATGTCGAATTGAATATTCACGAAAAACAGCGCGTCAAGGAATTACAACAGTGGTATGAACGGCACTGGATGGAAGCCGAAGATGTGACGCCGGAAATTCTGCGCGTCATCGAACGCCACACCCGCGACTATCAACCGTTTGAAATTTATGCCAAAGCCCTACACGAATATTTTCGCGGCGCGGAGATGACCGTCGGCGAATGGGAACTGCGCGAGTCGCGCATTTATAAAATTCTTGATGGCTATCAGCGCGAAGGCTATCGCCATCTGATGAAAATCGCCAGTGAGTATACGGGCGCGTTTCTGTGCGATGGCGTCGGTCTCGGCAAAACCTTTATTGGCTTGATGTTGATTGAACGGCTGGTTGAACGCGACCGCAAGCGTGTCGCGCTGGTGGTTCCAAAATCCGCGCGCGTGCCGGTTTGGGAACGCACGATTGATGAATATCTGCCGCATCTGCACGGCGTTTTTTCCAATCTCATTATTTTCAATCACACGGATTTGAATCGCGAAAGCAAAGCTAAAGATTTCGAGCGTGTCAAAGAGATGGCAGATGTCATTCTGGTAGACGAAGCACACCATTTTCGCAATCGCACGTCGCGCTATCAAAAATTATTTGAACTTGCCGAAGGCAAACAACTCTTTCTGCTCACCGCTACGCCAATCAATAATCACCTCAGTGATTTCCAACATATGATTGAGTTGTTCTCGCGTCGTCAACTCGATTATTTCAAAAACAAACTCGGCATTCATTCCATCCCGTCATATTTCCGCGAAAAGGAGAAAGCTCTCGAACAGCTCGTCCGCGAGCGGTTGAGCGCGGACGCAAACTCCGGCGAAACGCTGCCTGATGAAATCGAAACCAATGCGGTCGAAGCCGAGCAGGTTCTCGTTAACGATAAACTTTTCAATGCGCTGGTCGTGCAACGCAGTCGTTCTTATGTCCGCGAAAGTCAGATTAAAGAAGGCGCGGCGCTGACGCTTTTTCCGCAAAAACAGCCGCCGCAAATCGCCGAATATTCCGTCAAAAAAACCTACGGCAGATTGCTCGGCGTTTTGGACAAAGCCTTTGCCAGAAAAAGCCCGTTGTTTTCCCTGGCGATTTATCATCCTGAGATGTATTCAATAGGTGAACAGGACACCAAACTCAACAATCGTCAAAAGCAGGTGGTGGCGTTGATTCGCACCAATTTCCTCAAACGCTTTGAAAGTTCGACCTACGCTTTTCAAAAATCGTGTGAAAAGCTGCTCGCCAAACTGCTCGCTTTTATTGAAAAAAACGGCAACCGCGCAGAACAATCACGGCTCGAAAGGTGGAAAGCGCAAAAGAACGAACGTCTCGGATTTATGCGTGTCAATATTCAACCCGACCTGTTCACCAATCAAGGCGACCTCGGCGAAACCGAAGACGACGAAGATTTTGACAACCTCATAACCGATGAGATTCTCGAGGCGACCGCCGAACTTGACCGCGACCAGTACAAAGTTGACGAAATCATTAACGAGACATTTTTGGATTTAGATCAGATTGTTGATTTTCTCGATGAACTCCACAAATTCAAACCATCAAATGATGACAAACTGCGCGCGCTGATTCGCCTGTTGAAAACCGATGCGATTTTGAAGACCAATAAAGTGCTGATTTTTACCGAATTCAAAGACACGGCTGAATACTTGCTTGAACAGTTGCAAGCAGCCGGAATCGCCGGCGCAGCAAAAATTGACAGCGGCACGAAAGAGGAGCGCGGCAAATTGATTGAGCGATTTGCGCCTTATTACAATGGCACCTCAAGCGCAAATTTGGCGAATGATGACCGCGAAGAAATCCGTGTGCTGATTTCTACCGATGTATTATCCGAAGGCTTGAATTTGCAGGACGCGACGCGACTCATCAATTATGATTTGCATTGGAATCCTGTGCGTTTGATGCAACGCATCGGACGTATCGACCGCCGCATGAATCCACAGGTTGAAACCCGGCTCATTGCCGACCACCCCGAACAAAAACGTTTGCGCGGCAAAGTTGCTTACTGGAATTTTCTGCCGCCCGATGAACTCGATGATCTGCTTAAACTCTATAATCGCGTCGCCCGTAAAACCCTGCGTATCTCGCGCACCTTTGGCATTGAGGGCAGGAAGCTATTGAAACCCGATGATGATTTTGAAGACCTTCGCGATTTTCTTCACGCTTACGAAGGCGAACGCACGACCGTTGAAGAGTTGCGCCTTGAATACAAAGAATTGCTCAAAGATGAAGGGTTAGCCGCAAGGTTAGAAAGATTGCCGCAAAAGGTTTTCAGCGGCAAAGCGCACCCGTCGCCTGATGCCAGAGCGGTCTTTTTCTGTTATCGCTTGCCGGTTCAGTTAAGCGAAAAAGATGAAGACGCTGCCGCCTGGTCAACCGCAGAGGGCAAAACCGCATGGTATTTGTATGATTTGCAGAGCGAACAGATTGAAGACGAGCCTTCGGTTATCGTCAATTTGATTCGCTGTACGCCCGATACGCCGCGCCAACGCGCCCTTACTGACGACACGCTTGCCGAGATTCGCGCAAAGGTAGAAAAATATGTCAAAAATTCGTACCTCAAAAAGGTTCAGGCTCCGGTTGGCATAAAGCCGGTCTTAAAAGCCTGGATGGAGATTGCCTGAAATAAAACTTACCCGCTCGGCAAAAACGGTTTGCAATATTTTTATCGCGCTTTTGTTGAGAGTCAGTCAATGACTGTGATAAACACCAAACGGCAATCATTGACCAACTTTCAACTTCATTAAATAATTGGGCAATCCGTTTCGGGCAGTATCTGTATGGCGACAAAGAAAACCGTAAAGAAAAATGGGCAATCTCTGAAACCGGCAAGCGCTTCGCGCAAAGACAAAGCGGAAGTTATGGCGACGCGCTTGCTTGGCGACATCCGCCAGTTGATTGACGAAGCGCGCAGGCAGGTCGCGCAAGCCGTCAATGCCGGAACCGTGATGCTCTACTGGCAGATCGGCTCGCGCATCCGCTCGGAGATTTTAAATTTCAAGCGCGCCGAATACGGCGAAGAAATTGTCTCAACGCTGTCGAGACAATTAACGGCTGCATATGGCAAGGGCTACACCAAAGAGAACCTCTTTCACATGATGCGTGTCGCAGAGGGTTTCTCTGATGAACAAATTGTCTACGCACTGAGTAGACAATTGAGTTGGACTCATTTTCGCCGACTCGCTTACATAGATGACCCACTAAAACGGGAATTCTACGCAGAAATGTGCCGCATCGAGAGATGGAGCACGCGCGCCCTTGAAAAGAAAATCGGCGGGATGCTATTCGAGCGCACGGCTATTGCCAAAACGTCGCGCCAGCGACCAAGCAGTAGCCCAAGCGTCAGCGCGGGCTTAGTGTATCTGCCAGCCCTCCCTGACGGTCGGGCTACTGCCGCTTTGATCAGCCCTCCCTGACGGTCGGGCTACTTTTCAGCGTAGGAGATAATTAAAGATGATCAACGGAATCGAACGCATTAACCAAGTCAAAAATTTCATCGGGTTGATTGACTATTTGCGTGATGTTCTCGAATGGGAATTAGACGGTATCGAAGATGTTGAAGATGCGCTCTATGAATATGAGGCTGAAGAATTCCGACTTGATGCCAAACACTCGGCGAAAATCAATAGCATTAAACAGATCGCGCCAATGCACAGCAATCAACCGTGGGGGATTTTTTGGATTGATTTTGGTGAACAGAAACCTTCGGTTGTCGCGTTGCGCGGTGTGTTACGCGGACTGGTCAAGAAAAAGCGCGCCTCCGCCAATGAATCGGACAGACAACGATTTGAACTCGGAGACCTGCTGTTCATTCTCACCAGCCACAACTTCAACAAATTCGACTTTGCATATTTTCGCGGCGAAGACACCAACCGCGCTACGCTGGCAATTTTCGGTTGGCAACAAGGCGACACGCACATTCGCACGCTTTGTGAACACAATCTGCCCGCGCTCAGTTATCCGGCAGACCCGACCAATAAGGAATCATGGCTCAAACAATGGCGCGCCGCGTTTGATGTTGAAGCCGTCACCGACAAATTCTTCGCGGACTATCGCAAAGTTTTCAATGATGTTGAAACCGAAGTCCGCAAAACCATCAAACAAGAAGAACCCTGTCGCCTGTACACGCAACGCCTGTTTAATCGCCTGATGTTTATTTACTTCATTCAGAAAAAAGGCTGGCTTTTATTTGAAGGCGATAAAAATTATCTGCGCGCTTTGTTTAACGCCGCGCAAAATGCGAATGAAAATTTTTTGAATGACCGGCTTTACTGGCTGTTCTTTCATGGCATGGGCAATGCCGGGCAAATGAGCAATCCCCAGCATGAACAATTTCTAATAAGCAAACGGGGCATTGTGCCTTACTTAAATGGCGGGCTATTCGACGCTGAAGAAGATGAGACAAGCTTATCGAAAGAAAATATTTTACAGGCAGGCAATGTTGAAATCTCGAATCAGGCATTCGCGCAAATATTAGACCTTTTCGAGCGTTACAATTTCACCGTCACGGAATCTACGCCGCTCGATGTGCAGGTCGCAGTTGACCCGGAAATGCTCGGCAAAGTCTTTGAAGAACTTGTTACGGGTCGCCATGAATCGGGCAGTTATTACACGCCGCGTCCGATTGTTTCGTTTATGTGCCGCGAAGCTTTGAAGTATTACCTTGCTGAAGCGACGCATACGCCGGTTGAAGCGGTCGCGCGCTTTGTTGATGAGGAAGACACCGGCGGTTTGAAAGATGCAGAAGCCACGCTTGAAGCTTTGAAACGGGTGCGCGTTTGCGACCCGGCTTGCGGCAGCGGCGCGTATCTGCTCGGCATGATGCAGGAACTTTTGCGGCTGCGCGGCGCGTTGTTCAAAAGCAATCAACTCGATGATGAATCAATTTACGAGCGCAAACGCTCGATAATTGAAAACAATCTTTACGGCGTAGATAAAGACCGTTTTGCGGTGCAGATTGCCTGCTTACGTTTATGGCTCAGTCTGGCGATTGATTCACAGAAGCCGCAACCTTTGCCCAACCTTGATTTCAAAATCGGTTGCGGCGACAGTTTGATTGCGCCTTCGCCCAAAGATACCGAGCAGCAATTGGATTTGAGTCGGGGTTATCTGATTCAGGAAGTTCGCAAATTGAAAAGCGAGTTTATGCGTTGCGATGCGCCTGAGCGAAAAAAAGAATTGCGCAAACAGATTGACGCTCTCAAAGCCGAAATTGCTCTTGCCCTCAAACATCAACCGAAACGTCCGGGCAAAGAGAAATTGGATTTGGCGAAAGCGCAAATCGAAGGATTGAATCAACAGATACGCAAAGCCGTCGCCGAAAAAAATCATGCGAAAGCCGCAACGTTGCAAAAACAGGTAGAGGTATTGAAGCGGACATTGAAGACTTGGGAGAGTGTAAAAGACGAAGGCGAGCCGGGATTTGATTGGGCAGTGGAGTTTGCCGAAGTCTTCGAGCCGGAAATGCGCGAAGCCATTCGCGCAGCGAATGAAAACAACGCAGGGTTTGATATTGTGCTTGCCAATCCGCCGTATGTTCGTATGGAACTTTTCAAGCCGATCAAACCGCTATTGAAACAAAATTTTCCTGATGTTCATGCAGAACGCGCTGACTTATATGTTTATTTTTATGACCGTGCACATCAGCTTTTAAGACAAGGCGGAGTTGGTGCTTTCATCTCTTCAAATAAATGGCTTCGCGCTGGATATGGTGAAAACCTTCGGCAACACTTGCTCGATAAACAAGCATTTCACCTCATCGTTGATTTCGGAGACTTGCCCGTTTTTAAGGCAACTGCATATCCCGCAATTTTTATTTGGCAAAAGCGGGAACGAGATAACGTCCCAACTACGACTGCAACGGTTGAAGATTTGCAAACCTGTTATAGTGAAGGTATTCGCGAGTATGTGATTCGAGTTGCTCAACGAATTTCAGCAACCCAATTTAGAAATGGGAAACCTCGTCTTGCAGTATCTAGCGATATTACAGGAATGAGCGTACGAGGAACACGATTAAAGGAAATTATAAATGTGCTTGTAGGCTGGGGTGTTAAAACCGGGTTGAATGATGCGTTTATCATTAATCGCCAAGTAGGGGAAGATTTAATTGCTCAAGATAAAAACTGCCAGGAGGTGATTAAACCTCTACTAAAAGGGGATGATGTTCGCCGATACGAGATCCAATTTCACGACACATACTTGATTTATTTGCCACATGGTATAGACATTCGACTCTATCCTGTAGTCTGTGATTATTTGCGACCATTCCGAGAAAGACTTGAGAATCGGGCTACCCGACAGAAATGGTATGAATTACAACAGCCGCAAGTAGCATACACCGCTTTCTTCACCCGCCCAAAAATCATATTTCCCGACATTGCCAAAGAAATTCGATTCGCGATGGACAGTAAAGGCTATTACAGTAGTAACACAACGTATTTTATCCCGCTTGAAGATTGGTTTCTATTAGGGGTATTGAATTCTTCAGCGATAGAAAATTATTTTCGGGAAATCAGTAGCGAAATCCGCGGTGGTTATATGCGCTTCTTTGGGCAATATATGGAGAATCTGCCAATCCCAGATGCGTCGACAACCGAGCGGGATGTGATTGCCAAGCTTGCGAAAGAGACGCAAGACCTGCATACAAAAAGGCGCAAGCGGGTTGAACGATTCCTTTTAGATTTAGGCATATCGCCTGCCGCATCAAGCAGTCGCAATCCGCTTGAACAGCCTTGGGCTTTGACAGAAACGGAATTTATGCGTCGCCTTAAACCGAATCGTTCACAGCAAGACAGACTCGATAAACTCTTCAACAACGTCCGCGATGAAACTTATGCGTTCACCGAAACGATTATCAAAATCGAGCGTGAGATTGATGAACGAGTCGCGGCGCTCTACGGCGTGCCGCTTGAGCAGTAGCCCGACCGTCAGGGAGGGCTTGGCTGAGTCTCTATCCAATATAGCCCTCCCTGACAGTCGGGCTACTGCAACTGCAAGACTCAGCAAGCCTGTTGATGATCGGGTTGCTGTGCTCATGTCTGCCGGATGGTTGAGGTAGGAGATTGGAGGTAGAGGATGCACAATTTCCCTATGGCATATTTGATTTCCTTCAGATGTTATGGCACTTGGTTGCATGGCGATGTGCGGGGTTCGATGGATCGTCGCGGGCACCATATCTATGGTACGCCTAAAATAAAGCCGAATCACGCTCTGGCAAAAAAAGAAGCGGCGCAACTCAAATACTCTCCCAAGCAGCTTGATGCTTCCAGGCGGGCAATCATCGAGAAAGCCATTCAGGAAGTGTGCGAACATCGTGGCTATCGCTTGTTGGCATTCAATGTGCGAACCAATCATGTGCATAGCGTGGTATCGGCGAGTTGTAAGCCTGAGCCGGTGTTGAATGCGTTCAAAGCCTATGCCACTCGTCATCTCCGTAAAGCTGACGTTCTATCCTCAGATGAAAAGATATGGGCAAGACATGGGAGTACGCCTTATCTTTGGACGGAACGTCAGGTTGAGCAGGCAATTGATTATGTTTTATATGGGCAAGGTGATGAACTCCCAAAATTTGACTAATGACGTTAAGCCCTCCCTGACGGTCGGGCTACTGCTTGATCGCGTCTTGATAGCGCGTGGTAGTAGCCCGACCGTCAGGGAGGACTATATTCACAAGCGGCAGGGATTTTGAAATACGACGGCGCATTGATTCGCAAAACCCGATGAGGTAAAAAGCTGTTGGGTGATGTTGAAGAAAAAGGAGATGCAGCAAACATGAAACGGATATTTACCGCCAGCGTTTGGCAAGAAGGAAAATGGTTCATCGCGCAATGCGCGGAAGTGGATGTTGCCAGTCAGGGCGCAAGCGAACAGGCAGCCCTTGAGAATTTACGCGAGGCGCTGGAACTCCATTTTACGCCGCCGGTCGCTTCAATCACGCCACAAATGCACGCGCTTGAAGTCGAGGTCAAGGTTGCATGAAAGCTCTGCCCTTTCGCGTCGTCAAACGCAAACTTGAAAACGCCGGTTTTATTGAAGTCGGGCAAAGCGGCAGTCATATCAAGTTTGCGCGAACGACACAGGAAGGAACACGCGCGGCTATTGTTCCTAAACATAAAGAAATTGCTGCGGGAACCTTGCGAAGCATCCTTCGCCAAGCAGGCTTGAGCGAACAGGAATTTGAACGCCTGTAATTTGATTTGTCCATCAACAGGGCAATCCGGCGCGGTTTGTTGGAATACGACGGCGCGTTGACTGGTAAAACGCGATGAGACGGTTTGTTGAATTGGCGGGCGAAGCGTAACCATACAAGGGTAAATTTTTCATGCTACAATCAAGCGCGAGGTGAAAAGCCATGAGTACAACTATCGTTGAACCGAAAGTCACTTTGCGCTCGGATGATGACGGCGTGTTGCGGGTTGGTAACACGCGAGTCTCGCTGGATTCAGTCATCCACGCTTTTAATGAAGGCGCAAGCGCCGAAGAGATTGTCTGGCGGTTTTCAACGCTCGACCTGGTTCAAGTCTATGCGGTCATCAGTTATTATTTGCAGAACCGCGCAACGGTTGATGATTATTTGCAAACCCGAAAACAACAACGCGCAGAACTCAAAAACGCGGTTGAGAATCGCTTCTCTCCACAAGGCATTCGTGAACGATTGCTGGCTCGCCGAAATGCAAAATCATGATTCGCTTTCTTACCGATGAAGATTTTGATGGACGCATTGTGCGCGGATTGGTGCGCCGCCTGCCGCAAATTGACTTGGCGCGTGTGCAAGATGTCGGCTTGCGATCAACCTCAGATACCGACGTATTGGCTTGGGCAGCCGAAGAAGGCAGAATTCTTTTGACTCACGACGTGACGACTATGACAAGCCCGGCGTATGAGCGCATTACCAACGGATTGCCTATGCCCGGCGTATTTGAAGTGCCACAAGAATTACCGATAGGCGACGCTCTCGAAGAGTTGGTTTTGTTGGCTGAATGCAGTGTCGAAGGAGAGTGGGAAGGACAAGTTCGTTTCCTACCACTTTGATTGAAACTTGAGGCAATCCAAAATTAGTACACAATGAAGCGTGAGCGCGAAACCGCTACGCGATTTGATGAGTGATGCCGACCGATTTATTTTCAAACCTAAAACCCATCATCGCCATGATTCACGTCGGGGCGTTGCCCGGTACGCCTGCAAATTCATTGAGTGTGGCGGAACTCGCCCGGCTGGCGCGTCGTGAAGCGGCGATTTATCGAGACGGTGGCGTTGATGCCATCGGCATTGAAAACATGCACGATGTGCCTTATCTGAGAGGCGCGGTCGGCGCGGAAATCGTCGCCGCAATGACCGTGATTGGCGCGGCAGTAAAAGACGAAAGCCGTTTGCCCGTCGGCATTCAAATTCTCGCGGGCGCTAATCTCGAAGCGATGGCGGTAGCGCACGCGGCAAATTTGGATTTCATTCGCGCCGAAGGCTTCGCTTTCGCGCACGTTGCCGATGAAGGCTTGATTGAATCTTCGGCAGCGCGTTTGTTGCGTTATCGGAAAATGATTGGCGCGGAAGGTGTAGCGGTCTGGGCGGATGTGAAGAAGAAACATTCGTCGCATGCAATCACCGCCGATATAACACTCGGCGCGACCTGCGAGACGGTCGAATTTATGCGCGCCGATGCGGTGATTATCACCGGCAACGTTACAGGCGAAGCGCCGAAAGTTGAAGATGTTCGTGAAGCCAGGTCGCATTGCCGCTTGCCGGTGGTTTTAGGTTCGGGCATTGATGCCGAAAATCTCGCCCTGTTTTACGAAGCGGCGGATGGCTTTATCATCGGTTCCTATTTCAAAGTAGACGGACGCTGGCATAACACAATTGATGCGCGGCGGGTCGAAAAGTTAATGGCAGCGGTGAATGATTTGCGAAAGTAAAATTCACTCGGACATCGGATGCTGCCTGAGCCAATCGGATGAATGCGACAAAGGACACAAAGTTTGTATGCTTTTGTGTCCTTTGCGCCTCGGTGGGAGAACCGGAATTGAAACCGTCGGTTGGTTACTGTTAATCAAACTTCACTTCATCGCCGTCATGCCTTTTTTCAAATTCATTTCAAACAATTTGAAAATTCGTTTGTATTCATCTGCCCAACTTCTGACCAACTCTATCCAGTTACAAGGGCAGATAGATTGTTTGATTAACCAATTCCTCTTGCTTGGTGGCACCTGCAATAAGTTCTAAATCGGCAATACATTCGCCTACGGTGATGTTCAGTTGATGCGCGTAAACCACTCCGGCAAAAAGTCCATTTGTTTGTTGCCGTCGCTTGGCTTCGCGTAACAAATCATTATCTTGTGAGAACAAGACGCGCCCTAATGCGGTTGCGCGGTCAAGGAGCGCAGGGTCTTCAAATTCTGCTGCGCCGTCTTCTTGAGCCGTCAGAACATCTATTCCGCGCAGCCGCAATCCTTCTGTTACAGCGCGACGAACGTGTACATCCATATAAAACTTTACGCTCATCGTTGCTGTTTCAATTCCCGCAGGCGTTGCTGAAGCGGCGTGTTTGCCTCAAACGCGGCAAATTCATTCGCCTCTTGCCATTGCCTTTGAATCTCCGAGTCGAGTTCGAGTTGATGCTCATAGTAATAAGCGAGAGCCGCATGAATTTGTGCCAGAGAAAGATATGGGTACTGAAAGCGCATCTCTTCAGGGCTTGAACCGTGTGCGAGTTTATCGGCAGCTAATTCAATGACCTTGACCTTCGTGCCGCTAATCCACGCAACTCCCTTATCATCAAGCTCTATTAATGTTGAGACGATTGCTGACATCATTTGCTCCCTCTGGCTGTGATTGTAGAAGAATCACTTCATCGCCGTCATGCCTTTTTTCAAATTCATTTCAAACAATTTGAAAATTCGTTTGTATTCATCTGCCCAACTTGTCGGCTCCTGAAAACCGTGGTCTTCGACCGGGTAAACCGCGAGTTCCCAATTCTCTTTGCGAAGTTCAATCAAGCGTTGAACCAATCGCACCGAATCCTGAAAATGCACGTTGGTATCGACCATGCCATGACAGATGAGCAATGCGCCTTTCAAATTTTGCGCGAAATAAATCGGCGAAGATTTTCTGTAAGCTTCGGCGTCTTTTTGCGGAGTGTTCAAAATGTTCGAGGTATAGCCGTGATTGTAATGCGCCCAATCGGTCACCGGTCTTAACGCTGCGCCTGCGGCAAACACTTCAGGTTCGGTAAACAGCGCCATCAAGGTAATGAACCCGCCGTAGCTGCCGCCGTAAATGCCAATGCGACGTGGGTCAACGCCGTGCTCTGCAATCATCCATTTCGCGGCGTCAACCTGGTCGTCCAAATCTTTGCCGCCCATATGGCGATAAATCGCCGCGCGCCAATCGCGCCCGTACCCCGACGATGCACGATAATCGACATCGATCACACAGTAACCGTTTTCCATCAGCAGATGATGAAACATATATTCGCGGTAATAACTTGCCCAGTAACGATGGACGTTTTGCGCATAGCCCGCGCCATGCACGAAAATCACCGCCGGCCCGCCGCGTTTGAAATTCGCAGGCTTATAAAATCGCGCATGGACATCGGCTCCGTCGCGCGCTTTGAAAGTGACAATCGGCGGCTCTATCCAGTTGTAATTCCAGAATTCGGGCGCAGGTGACGAGGTGATTTTTTTCGCTTCTGAGCCGGCGCGATTATCCATCACCAAAAGTTCGGGCGGTTTGTTGCTGAATGAATAGACCAGAGCGATTTTGCTTTCATCGCGTGACAGCGTCGCTGCGTTGCCGCCCGGCATTGACGTGATTTTTGCGCGTTCGCCGCCATCCACGCTCATCGTATAGAAGTGGCGCTCGCCGGGATGCGCTTCGCTGGTCGTGAGATAAAACTTCGATTTGTCATTGGCAAGTTGCAACCCTGTAACTTCCCATCTGCCGGAGGTGAGTTGTTTCAGGTTCGAGCCGTCATAGTTTACGGTGTAGAGATGTGAATAACCGTCGCGCTCGGATTGAAAATAGATGCGCTGGTTATCTTTGAGCCAACCGAGGGTAAACGCGCCGGGACCGTTGATCCAGGCGTCGTCGTGGTCTGTGGTAATCACACGGGTTTTGCCGGTCGCAGTGTCGAGCGCGAAAATCCATTTGTCTTTGTTGTCGGCAGAACGCGCCATCATCACGGCTTTGGTGCCATCATCTGACCACAGGGCTTGAAAGAGTTGCACGTCGCGATCATTTGCAGCCGCACTGCGCCCTTGTTGTGAAGCGGCGGGCGCGTCTGATGCTTCTTCTATTGAATCGCTCTCTGCCTCGCTTTGCGTATCGGGTTTGGCTTCACCGCCTGCGATAAGTTTCTGTCCGTGGTCGACCCATTTGCTGTCGCCGGTTGTGACATCGATGATGACCAGGCGATTGCGGTTTTGCGTGTCACCGACGTTGTTACGCGAAGGGATGTCTTCGGTGTAGCCCGATTCGGTCACATAATTCGGCACCAGGGTATTGCGCGCGCCTGTGCCCTGTTCGCTGATCGCGGCAATCACCGATTTCGCGTCGGGCGAAAGTTGCAGGCTGGCGACCGATTGGGTTTGCGCGAGTTGAAAGGGTTTACGCGGGTTGTCGCGTTTGCGTCGCGCTTCGTCTTCTTCGCGACGCTGGGCGCGACGGCGTGTAATGTCCAGCAGGTCGCGCTCTTCTTTTTTGATGAACTCCTGGCTTTCTGTGCCGCGCCCGGCGCCGTCGCGTTGCGCTTGTGCGCCACCGCCGCCGCGTCCGCCGCCAAAACCGCCGGCAACCGGTGGCGCTGCGCCGCCTGCCGCGACGATGTTGGTCATCTGTACGAGCGAACCCGAATCAAGCGCCATGACGAAAAGGTTATTCGAGCGCGTGAAGTAGATGCTCTTTTCATCTGCGGTAAAGCGCGCGTTCGATTCGTTGTCGGTGGTGTCGGTGATCTGTTTGCGCTCGCCGGTTTTGTGGTCGTAAAGATAGATGTCGCCGGCGTTGGTGTAAAGCGTCAAGCGTTTGTCTTTGGAATCGACGCCGCCGATGGGTGGCGCAAGTTTGGCTTCGGCTTCCGTGAGTTTACGAAGCCCGCTGCCATCGGCATTGACCATGTAAGTGTCAAAATCTTTATCGCGCCCGTCGTTATATTGTTTCCATTGAAAATAGAGTTTATCGCCCGACCAGCGAATGGCGCGCGGTTCATAGCCGACGAATTCATTGCCGCGCATAATGTTATCAATGGTGAGATTAAATTTCGCCGTGCTTGCTGTTGGAGCGGAGGTTTTAGCATTGGGTTTCTGCTGCGCGAACGTTAGTGTAGTTGAACTCGCAAGCAGTAAAATGACCAGTAAAATCGAAGTTTTTTGCGCCAGAGGCTGATTCATTATTTCTTCTCCCTGAAAATTCGGATGACCAAACAAAAAGGCAAAAGCCGGGTAGCAAAATCCACTTGCTTGAAGTTTGCCGCTTCACTTTTGCCGTTTACTTCTTACGTTTTACTTGCGCTTACACGCCGGGCATGGCTTTCTTCAACGGCTTCAAAAGAAACGCCAGCACGACAGCCATTACGAAAGCCATACAAGCCAGGACGATGAAGAACGAGGATTGTTTCCAGATTGTCCAGAAAACACCGATTGCCGTGAGCTTGTTGCCGATTGCCGTGGCGACAAACCAGCCGCCCATCATCAACCCACGCACTCTAAGCGGCGCAACTTTCGACACCAATGATAACCCCATCGGCGACAGCATCAATTCGCCAAGTGAAATCACCGCATAAGCGAGAATCAACCAGAACCAGGAAACCCTGAAAATATAGGCGCGATTCAAAAGCGCCGCTTCAAATTTGTCAGCTTGATTACTGCCCACCGCTTTTTTAATTCCGTCCAGAAGCTTTTCTTGAGCGGTAAAGGTTTTGTTTTTGTAGCCACGTATTTTGTCTAAAACGCCACCAGGCACATTTTCGTCTTGCAGCTTTTGTATTGCGGTTTCAAGCGCCGAAGCAAATTTACCATCTCCGCTGATTTCCCCATCTTCAATTTTTGCATCCTTCAACTTTCCCCAAACATCATCAGGTAGCCCATCGGATTTCAGGTCATATTTGATAGTTTCAAAGGCGGCTGAAAAGGATTTATCGGTAGCAAATTTCTTATCCTTAACGATGAATTTTTCCTCTACGTCTTTTGCTGTTGCAAGCTTTTGCAAAATCTCTTCAGGAATACCATCCGTTTTCAAACTATCAAGTGCGCGTTCGGTGATTCTGAACCTCCCCGAAGCATACATATCAGGTCGCACTTCTTTGGCTTCGCCCTGTTTGGCTGCTGCGTACATGATAGAAAACGATACGCCTGTCAGCAGCATTCCAATTGCAATTTTTGTAGGTGTTGAAGGTTCTTTGCCTTTTTTGTCAAGCCATTTCCAGAACCACACCAGCGGAAAGGTCAATATAACAATCCACCCCGGATTGATGGCATTTGAAATGGTGCCGGAAACATTCCATTCTGTATTGTCATCTGCCCAGTAAGTGAGTGTTGAACCGTTTTGATGGAAGATCATCCAGAAGACAATAACAATGAGAAAGACGACAACAAGTGCGCCGATCCGCTTCCAGTCAGGCACCATATCAATAGCCCGTTTAGGAGTATTTTCATCAACGACCGGCTTTCCTGCTTGACGCACTTTCAGCATAGCTGGGTCTTCAACAATATTTTTATACTTCCAGAGAATGGCAACTGAAATGACCATTCCGAAAGCTGCTACGGTGAACGCTGGGTGGAATCCGAATTTGGCTTTGACGATTTCCATTACAATGGGCGCTGAGGCGGCACCAATATTGATTCCCATATAAAAAATATTATAAGCACGGTCTTTTAAATGGCTGCCTTCCGGGTAAAGGTTGCCGACCATCGTTGATACATTCGGTTTGAAGAAGCCATTACCGATGACCAAACATGAAAGTGCTGCGTAAACCGCCCATAAAGTTGGAATCGCTAATAGTGCGTGTCCTGCGATAAAAAATAAGCCGCCAATCATTACCGCTTTTCGATAGCCAAGCTTTTTATCGGCAAGCCAACCGCCAACCAGCGGACTGGCATAGACGAATGCCAGATAGTTTGCATAAAGTCCTGTTGCTTGCGCGGGAGTCCAACTGAAACCTTGTTTTGAGTCCTGCATATAAAGGGTAAAGAGCGCGAGCATCGAATAAAAACTGAAACGCTCCCACATCTCTGTCGCAAACAGTGCGTAAAGTCCCGGCGGGTGCTTTTCCATATCAGCACCGGTGTGAATGGACGGTTCTATTTGGGTATTTGTTGCCATAATATTTAGACCTCGTTTTGATTTTTGCAGCGGGAATGTGCCCCGCGACCTACAACTTCTGATGCGTTGGGTTCCGCGATTGTACGCCGGGTCGTAGGCAGTTTGGGCAGCGGCATTCTATCTTAGCACGGAAAGCGGCGGCAACCCGACCAATTGCAGATTGCAGATTGCGGATTTGCAGATGAAAATGGTTCTTTCGTACCTGGTAAGCCTTGATGAATGATAAAAGGTGAATCCCTGTCGCCGGCGCATTTTTTTTCGAGCGGCACAACCGCAAAATATTCAATTCACGATTTTGTAGAACCGATAGCGACATCTCATAGTATGAATTTTTTAACACCCAAATAGAAACTGCATGAGCAAATCAACGGTAGAAGAACTTAAACCCGCAAAGGCGCGACGTTTTGTGTTTCGCAAAGAGCAACTTTCGGCAAAAACGATTTTAAAAATTGCTGTCGTTATGGTCGCAATTTTACTTACGGTTTTTCAGTTGCCTGTAGCCTTCGTTGACCGCGTTTATGCAAACGGGTTTTATCCGCGCTTGCAATCATTCGTTACACCCGTCACCAACCTCCTGCCGTTTGCGATTTATGATTTGTTGATTGTCGCAGTCATTTTCGGCGCGCCCGCGTGGTGGATGGTTCGTCTGGTGAAAGCCGGGAAGGGAAGGCGTTTAAAAACGGCTGCGAGATTGCTGATCAACACAATGGTTTTTGCGGCAGTGATTTTTTTGCTCTTTCAATTGCTCTGGGGCTTTAACTATGCGCGCCAGCCGCTCAGTCAAAAACTTGATTACCACGATGACCGCATCAATAAAGACGCGGCACTCAGACTCGCTCGCCTGTGCATTGAACAAGCCAACGCCGAAGTCGATAAAGCTCACCAAACCGCTTTCCCCGATGACCGCGAGTGGCTGCGTCGCCTTCAACCTTCGTATGACGCCTTGCTGAAAGCCTTGGGCAGAACTTCTAACCTCACGCTTGCAAAGCCCAAAGCAACCCTGTTTGACAAATATCTCGAATCGACCGGCATCAGCGGATTTTTGAATCCTTTCGGATTTGAAACTATCGTCGCCAGAGGTTTTCATCCGCTCGACCGCGCCTTTACCTTAGCGCACGAATGGGGACACCTGGCGGGTTACGCGACCGAATCGGAAGCCAGTTTCATAGGGCTTCTGGCGCTCCTGCGTTCCGAAGACGCCGCCTGTCGTTACGCGGGATGGCTGGCGCTCTATTCGCACATCCCTTTGCAAAGAATTTTAAATGATGCCGATGAAGCGACGCGCCAAGCCTTGCCGAAATTTTCGCCGCAGGTTGAAGCCGATTTGCTGGCGATGGCTGAAGAAGAGAACAAGCGACAAATCAACGAACAAATCAGCAAAGCTCAATGGGAAATGTACCAGCAATTTTTGAAAGCCAATAACGCCACCCCTAATTACGGCGAAGTCATCAGCCTCATGATGGGAACCACATTTGAAGAAGGATGGACGCCTGTGTTTAATCGATAAATGATCTGACCGAGATGAGGCGTTAATGAAAAAGATGGGTTAAAACCGGTTCGATAAAGTCATGCTGTCTGCAATGAAAAGATAAGGCTATCTTCGGGAAGATAAATTTTCATCCTGTGCAGGCGAGCCACTCTTTAACTTGTCGAAAACGTAACCCGGCTTTGACTGTTGAGACAAGCTATCAAGCAGTTGTCTCTTACCTGCGGGCGGGCGTACAATCACCGCTTCACCCGCTAAATATTCCAGCACCGGAGGTCTTATGCTTATCAAACACTTTCGCTCAATCACCTTGATGGTTGCCTTGCTGGTGACGTTGAGTTTGACTTCGCAAACCAACGCCCAACAGGCGACGCTTGGCAGTGTTGATTTTCCAACTTCTGCGAAATCCCCCGAAGCCCAGAAACATTTCATTCGCGGCGTCGCGGCATTGCATTCCTTCTGGTTTGAAGAAGCCCTCGAAGCGTTTCGCGCCGCTACGAAAATCGAACCCGATTTTATGATGGGTTACTGGGGCGAAGCCATGGCGCATAACCATCCGCTGTGGTCTGAACAGGACACTGAATCGGGACGCAAAGTGCTAACCAAATTGCAAGATGCGAAAAATCTGACCGATAAAGAACGCGCTTTCATCGGCGCGGCGCGCGCGCTTTACGGCGAAGGCGACAAACTCACACGCGATAAAGCTTACGCGGCGGCGATGGAAAAAATTTACAATGACTATCCGAAAGATTCTGAGGCAGCAATTTTTTATTCGCTGTCGCTGCTTGGCACCGTGCGCGCCGGTGATAAAGGCTATGCGCGACAGATGAAAGCCGGAGCCATCGCTCTGGAAGTCTATCAAAAAAATCCCAATCATCCGGGCGCGGCGCATTTCATCATTCATGCATTCGATGACCCGGAACACGCCATCCTCGCCTTGCCTGCGGCATATCGCTACGCGCAAATCGCCCCCGAATCATCGCACGCCCGCCATATGCCTTCGCATATCTTCGTGCAACTCGGCATGTGGGATAATGTCGCCACCTCGAACGAATCGGCGTGGGAAGCTTCTGATGTCTGGGTGAAGCGCAAAAATCTGCCGATTTACTTGCGCGATTATCACAGCCTCCACTGGTTGAATTATGCCTACCTTGAACAGGGGCGCTACAAAAAAGCCGAAGAGACTATGGAAGTCATGCGCGAAAGCATGCGCAAATCAAATTATGAAAACGATATGCGCCCGAATTATTACGAAAACAATTATGTGACCATGTCGGCGGATTTGATTGTCGGCACCGAGCGTTGGAGCGATGCCAAACAAATATTTGACGCCATGCCAAAATCGACTGCAAAAGCCGCGACCCCTGCGCCCGCATCCGGTGAACACGCAGGTCACACGATGGGTTCAAGTGATGCGAAAACCGTTAGACCCACGGCGCAACGTTTCCGTTATTTGACGACCTTTATCAATGGGCTTGCGGCAGCGGCGATGAATAAAACCGATGAGGCGGAAAGAAACGCGGCGGAACTCGCCGAAGTCGCAAAACTATTTAACGGGCAACAGGCAAAAAGCATTGAGATTATGCAACTCGAAGTGCGCGCCTTTGCCGCTTCGATGAAAGGCGCGCACGAACAGGCAATCGAGTTGATGAAACGGGCAACCGCCTTGGAAGAAGATATGTCGCCGCCATCGGGTCCGCCTTCGCTGATCAAACCGTCGCATGAACTGTATGGCGAAATCCTGCTGCGAGCGAATCGCCCGAAAGAAGCGGCGCAGGCATTTTCGGTGGCGCTTGCCCGACAACCCAATCGCGTTCGTTCACTCATCGGCGCGGCGCGCGCCGCCGATCAGAGCGGCGACACCAAAGCGGCTACCACAGCCTATTCCAAGCTTTTGAAGATTTGGTCGAAAGCCGACGCCGGCATAAAAGAAGTTGCCGAGGCACAGGATTATTTGAAACAGGCGCAAGGGCGTTAAGCAGCCACCAACTGGAAATGCTCTGCGTTCTCAGTGTCTAACTCTGTATCCTCTGCGGTTAATTTACTCATGAAAGTAAAACCGCAGAGGACACGGAGGTGGACGCAGAAGATGCGGAAATCAATTTTCAATTCATGCAAAAGCTAATCATCAATTTATTTTGAATCACTGCAAACTGATTCAATCAATGTACCTTTACATCTCCCGGCATGACCTTTCCTGTCTATTTTAAAATCGCTTCCCTGCAAATCCACCCGCACTGGATTTTTGAAAGTCTCGCCTATTTCATCGGCTTTCGCATCTACCTGCGTTTGCGCAAAAACACGGGCGACCATCTCGACAGCAGCAATCGTTTGTGGATTGTGGTTGCCGCAGCGGTCGGCGCGGCGCTCGGCAGCAAACTGCTCTACTGGTTGGAAAATCCCGCGCTCACTTTGCAGAACTGGAACAACCCATTTTATTTGATGGCAGGCAAAACCGTGGTTGGCGGACTCCTCGGCGGATTCCTCGCCGTTGAAATCGCCAAAAAAATTCTCGGCATCACGCGCCGCACCGGCGACTTGTTTGCCATTCCCTTGACGCTTGCCATCGCCATCGGACGCATCGGTTGTTTTCTTTCAGGCTTGGGCGATGAAACCTATGGCATCGCAACCGCTTTACCAACGGGTATTGATTTCGGTGATGGGGTAAGCAGGCATCCGACTCAACTTTATGAAGCGGGGTTTTTGTTGTTGCTAGGCTTTTGGATTTATCGCCTGTCACAACACGCCCATCGCGAAGGCGACCCCTTCAAATTGTTTATGGTCGGTTATATGGGATTTCGTCTGTTGATAGATTTCATTAAACCGGCGGTGGCGTTTGGCGGACTTACGGCAATTCAATGGGCGTGCTTGCTGGCGCTCGTGTATTATGCGAGGGATTTACCGTATCTGTTTCACATCAAGGAGTCCGAGAGTTTATGACAGAGCGCGTGCGCCCGTATCTCTATTATGATATTGCGATTTCGATTTGCTCGGTCTGTTATCGCAAAGTCGAAGGCAAAATTATTTTTCAAGACGACAAAGTTTTCTTAACTAAACGCTGCGCCGAACATGGATTTGAAAAAACGCTCATCGCCACAGATGTCGATTATTATCGCCGTTCTCGCGAAGTGTTTATTAAACCGCCGGAAATGCCCGTGATTTACAACACGCCCGTGCGATGGGGCTGTCCGTATGATTGCGGTTTATGCACAGACCACGAACAGCATTCGTGTTTGACGCTGGTTGAAATCAACGATTATTGCAATCTCGAATGCCCGATTTGTTATGCGTCGAGCAGCCCCGCGCGTTTAACGCATCGCTCGCTTGAGGAAATCGAAAAGATGCTTGATGCGGTAGTGCGCAACGAAGGCGAGCCGGATGTCGTGCAGCTATCGGGCGGTGAACCAACCACCCATCCGAATTTTTTTGAAGTGATGGATATGGCGCGCGCCCGTCCGATTCGCCATTTGATGCTCAACACCAACGGCATTCGCATTGCCAAAGATGAAGCCTTTGCCGAACGTCTGGCGAGTTACATGCCGGGCTTTGAAATCTATTTACAGTTCGACTCATTCGAGCGCGAAGTGTTGATGGAACTCAGAGGCGCAGATTTGCGCGATATACGCGAGCAGGCTTTGAAACGTTTGAATCAGCTAGGCATTTCGACAACGCTGGTGGTGACCTTGAAAAAAGGGCTGAACGACAATGAAATCGGACGCATCATCGAATACGCGCTGAAACAACCCTCGGTGCGTGGCGTAACTTTGCAACCGATTCAAGCAGCGGGAAGATTAGAGCAATTCAATCCGGCGACCGACCGGCTGACGCTTACCGAAGTGCGCCGGAAAATTCTCGAACAAACTCAGGTGTTTCGCCCCGAAGATATTATTCCTGTGCCGTGTCACCCGGATAGTCTGGCGATGGCTTATGCGTTGAAACTCGGCGGCGAAGTCGTGCCGCTTACAGGGATGATTGACCCGCAGGTGTTGATTAACGGCAGCCGCAATACGATTGTCTATGAAGAAGACCAGGCGATTCGCGACTACATTTTCAAACTCTTTGCCACGAATCATTCACCTGAATCTTCGGCGACGACGCTCGGCGATTTGCTCTGTTGTTTGCCACAAGTGGCAGTGCCCGAAGGCATCAGTTACGAAAATCTCTTTCGCGTGATCATTATGGAATTTATTGATGCTTATTCGTTCGATGTGCGCTCGGTGAAAAAATCGTGCGTTCACATTGTTCACCCGGACGGGCGTTTGATTCCGTTTGATACTTACAATCTGTTTTACCGCGATGATTTGGAGCGCACGCGACTTGCCGCTTTGCGTGAGATGCAGGAAGGAAGCCGATATGTCTGAACAAAATCCTTACCCCTCGAATCAACCACCTTATCCCTATTACGGCGCGCCGATGTCTGCGCAACCAAACGAAGGTCACGCGCTAATCGGTTTTATAATATCTTTGTTACTTCACCTGTTTCAGATTCCGATGATTGTCGTTACCTATCTGTTCAATGAAGAGATACCGCTGATGTTGATTTTATTTGTCGGTGTCAGCCAGTTGTTGTATATGATTCCGGCAGTAATCATCGCCTTTATGAAAGGTAAAAAACAGACCGCCAAAGGCATCATCATCGGCGCAGCCATTGTTTTTTTACTCAATGCCGCCTGCACCGGATTTTTTTACTATGCCATGTCGGGAACGTCGTTTCACTGAGGCTTGGCTATCGCAAAGAATGCTCGCATTCTTTGACGGCTGCTCAACCGGTTATAAAATTTCTGCGATGAATGTTCAGGCGTTCGCTTTATTGAGCGCGCGGTCTGATTTTGAAATTGGCATCGCTTTCATCTTGTCCGGTCGTAACGCTGCCATATGAGATGACGCGCACGCGGGCTTTCTTGGTTGCGATGTTGGGCACTGTCCATTCATAGCTCGACAATTCAGCCGGTAAACCGCTGGTAATGTCCTGCCAGTTTTCGCCGCCATCCTGTGTCCATTGAATATCGTGACGATAGATGCCCGTGCCTGTGGTACGCCAGCTAATCGTAGTGATGGAATTGCCTTTGAGTTTCATCGGTATATTGGGCGCAAGCAACTGCACTTGCGGTTCTATCGCGGCATCATTGACGAGTTTATAAATCCGACCATCAATGATTGACACCACATACAGTTCGCCCTCTTCATCTTCGCCGAACGAAGCGAGAAAAAAGATGCCGGTGTCGAGAAGCAAACTTGTTCGCCCCGCTTGATAGCTCCAGATTTCGCCCGAACAGAGATCACCGAAAACATAGGTTCCCTGTGGCAAAGTGGCGCGTCGCCCGCGATACACATAACCGCCGGTTACTGAACAACGCCTTGTGCCGTGTTCATATTCGATAATTGGCGCAACCGAGCGCAGAGAATCGCACAACGCCTGGTCATAGTTCGTGCAACTCGTACCTTCTTTCACGCGCCAGCCATAGTTATTGCCTGGGGTCACGAGATCAATCTCTTCGCGCATGGTTTCACCGACATCGCCAACATATAACTCGCCGGTCGCGGAATCGAAAGCGATTCGGTAAGGATTGCGAAAGCCGTAAGCAAAAATTTCATCACGTCCTGTTTTCGCGCCGAAAAATGGATTGCTTGAAGGCGATGAATAGGGTTTACCGTCACTTTCGCGGTCAACATCTATGCGAAGAATTTTGCCTGAAAGCGAGTCAAGATTCTGTGCGTTATTGTTGAGGTCTTGACTGAGCGAGCCGTCTCCCATGCCGATATAAAGAAATCCGTCGGGAGCGAAAGTCAGTCCGCCGCCCGAATGCCCATCGGCATCCTTGGGTTCGACAATCAAAATCTTTTCGCTCGCCGGGTCTGCGACATCGGGATTTGCCTCTTTGACTGTGTATTCGGCAGTCACCACCGCCGTGTCATCCCTGCGCGTATAGTGAACGAAAAAACGTCCGTTGTTGCGATATTGCGGGTGAAAGGTCAATCCCGTGAGTCCGCCTAATTTATCAATCAGGACTTTTGCGGTGAGGTCTAAAAAGATGGTGGGTTGCGATTCGCCGTATTGCAAAACTTTGATGATGCCGTGGCGTTCGACAATGAAGAGGCGACGGCTGCCATCGCCTGCATTGGTAATCAGAAGCGGCTGCGCAAGCCCTGTGAGGAAGGGCTGAAGCGCAATTGGCGCTTCGGCAGCAGCCGCTTCTGGTTTCCCCTGAGTTCCGAGGGCAAAGAAACTCAGACTCAGGAAAAGAGAAACAAGCAAAATACAGCAATAAATCGGAGGTTTCAGCGATTTCATGATGCTTATGGAATATGCTCAAAATCCGCTGATTTTCAGAAACCTGGCGGAAATTTTTGCAAAAAAGATTGATTGTTCACCAATTCAGGGAATGAATGAATGCGCGAGAGCAACAAAAAATAACTGGTTCGACAACTCAAAAAAGGAGAGGCGCAAATTAAAAACTCGTTTGGTTTATTCCGTTATTTTCGTTTGTTTCGTAGGTGATTTTTTCGTTGGCAAGGATACCAATGAGGCAACGGGCAAACGCTTTGATTGCTGCCAGCTAGGCAGTCAACTCTTCAAAGGCTTGCTGATAAATTTCAAACACCGCATCTTCAAAACAGATGAAGAAAACTTTTTGAAGCGTTTGCTGGTTGGCAAGGAACTGCTGCACTTCATTAATGGCGATGCGCGCGGCTTGTGGAATTGGATAGCCATAAATGCCGCAACTGATTGCCGGGAAAGCGATGGTCAGAATTTGATTGGCAACCGTCAGTTTTAAACTTTCCCGATAACAGGAAGCCAGCAATTCAGGCTCTCGTTGATGCCCGCCATGCCAAACGGGACCAACCGTGTGAATGACGAATTTCGCGGGCAAGCGATAGCCTTTGGTGATTTTTGCCTGCCCGGTTTTACAACCGCCAAGCAAACGGCATTCGTGCAGCAGGTCTGCGCCTGCCGCGCGATGAATCGCGCCATCAACGCCGCTCCCGCCAAGCAATGAACTGTTTGCAGCATTGACAATCGCATCGACCTGCAATTTCGTGATGTCGCCTTGTATAACCTCCATGCGCGCTTTCATTCCATCACCTCTTGATTGTTCATACCTTTCAAGGAGCACTCTATACGGCTTCGCAAGGCGCGTCAATTTATCCGCCTGCACACGCGGCAGACAAATCAAAGCGCCGAAAAAAAATTGAAAAAAATTTTTGATACATTTCGCGAACTTCCCGCACTAGGTTGCGAACGGATTTTTTGAGTGATGGAGAGCGCGGATGGACAGTGAAAAGTGTTGAATGAATTATCGCAATGGTGTGATGAAGTTATTGGCGCGACTTTGGCGGCGGATTGGCGAAATAGCCCATATTGGCGCGCCATATCTACAGGCATAGAAAATGTCGCAACGATTAGAGAAAGAAATTTCAAATCAAAAAGAGATGGAGAAAATGAAAGGAGAAAGCGCATGCAAATCAGTTCAAATTTAATGAAAACCCTGATTACGAAAACTACTTTTACGATTTTAACCTTGGGAATGATTTTCCTGTTGTCGCAAATCACTAACGCGCAATCGTGTGAAATGGATGCGCAGATGCGTCCAAGCGATGTGGTTATCCCCAGTCAAATCGTGGTGAACAAAACCTATCGCGTGCGGGTGACCGTGGTTAATAACGGAAGTTGCAACTGGGACACCAGCAGCGGCATACGTCTGTCGATTAAAATTCTCAGAGGTCCATCGGGCAGCAGTGCACAAAGAGATGAACTGACGCCGATTGTTGACCTCAAATACAAAATCAAACCGGGCGATAGACACGAATTTGAATATGAAATCACCGGACCTTATTACCTCGGCAACTACACGCTGGAATGGAAAATGGTGAAGCAAAACAAATGGTTTGGCGATGCCGTGACCAAACCAATCACCGTCGTCCCGCCGAAATAAGCGGCAATGAGAAAGGAGCCCCAGATGAACAGAATGTGTGTGACCGCTTTGATGATGGCGATGGCTATCGGTCTGCTGATGAGTGTAAATCTGAGCGCCTCGATGTCACTTGCAGACGATAAGGCGATGGAGAAGGCATACAGCGCAGCCGCCCAAGTCGCCAAAGACCGACCAAAAGATAGAGGCTGTGAAACCATTCCTTTTCCCTTTCAGCGGGATTGCAAAAATCTGGTGAGTGAAAAAAATCGCCTCTGCCACAACGGCATGGTTCGCAAATGTGATGACCAGACGATTCCACTCGCGCAGGCGCGAATCAAAAAGGATAAGGAAAAAATCAAAGAGATTCGCGGCATTTGCGAACAACGTCTGACCAACGCCGAGAACTGCAATCAGATACGCAACACGGTTCAGGGAATATTTGATGCCGCGCAGGAACGTGTAGAAAAAGAGAAAGGGATATTTGAAAGCAAACTGAGCAAAACCAAAGAGGCGGCGATGCAGGCATTTTATCGCCGGATGATTGATTATGCCGAAACCATTCTCACTTACTACAGCGATACCAAAACCGGACACGAAGACCAGATTACACAAAATCTGCGATTGCTTGATAAATGCAAAAAGGTGATTGCCGATGCCGATAAACCGTTGCGATAACCGTTGGCGCAGTAGGATTGCCGAAGCGGTTTTCGTTTCGCCGTCGGTTTGTAATCAATCAAAAACTACAAATGCGTGTTTGTGTAGTTGTCAATTCAGGAAAGGGGAAACTATGAAACGTTTATTAACTGTCGGATTGTTGACGATGATTTTGATTTCATCATTGGCTTACGGGCAAAAAGGTGGCTGGCCCGCGCAGGTCAAAGTGATTTCGAGTAAAGCAAACGAAACCGTGAAAGCCTCTGGCGATTTAGCCGAAGGCAGCTTGATGGAAGATTTGAGTTGGGCGTCCAATAGTTCCAACGCCTGTTTTCCGGCAACCCAAAACGAAAAGTTTCGCGGCAATCATGTGTTGTACGCGACTACGATTCCGCCGCGTTCGATTCTCACCGTAACCTTAAAACCCGATGCTGCCGATGCCAATATGAGTTTGTATGGTTATATGCAGGGCAATAACTCGTTTGACCTGGTTCCCAACTTGCCGCGCTGTATCACCTGCGAAGCCGACCACAAATGGGATCGTCCGTGGAAGGGCAAAGTGCAAACCAGCGAGCGCAAAATCGCTTTTCAAAATCCGACGATGAATACTTATAACATCGTCATCGGCGTATCGGCTCCGAAAGGCACAACCAGCGGAAAGTACACCGTAGAAATTCACACCCAATCTTGATGCGCCGGTTGTCGATGAGCAGCGCGTTTGCGTAATGCTTCGAGTTCAACAAAAGTCCGTACCGTTGGTTGCGGCGAGGTGTCGTGGATGAACCTCGATGCCAGCGAGCACGGACTTTTTTATTCAAGCGCAAGCATCCAGATGTCGGCGTCAGGCTTGGCAATCGAAGCATAGATGTAGCGATTATCTTTAGTCAGCGAATAGACTTCGATTGCGTTTCGACCGGTTGCATAAATTTCCTGAAGCTTTTTGGTTTGCATATCGGCAACCAGAATTTTTTCTCTGGTGCTGAACATGATGTGACGGGAATCATTGAGCCACAAGGGACGACCGACGATTTCCGAAAAGTTGATATCGGAAATCGCTTCATAGGTTTTGTTGGCGAGCGAATAGATATAAATGCCTCTGGAATCGATGCCGTTTTCGCCCTGATTGCCAACCAGATATTTGCCATCGGGAGACCAATCCCAGGCGATGAAATAGGCATTGGAATTGGGAAAATCGGGTGTCGGTTCGGGCGTTTGCTGGTCAAAGGGGCGGCTTAAATCCAGGATGTAGGTTTTATTGCTGACTACGGAATATGCCAGTCTTTTGCCATCCGGCGACCAGACCGGGTAGGCGACGCCGGGCGCAGGGGCTTTGGTGATTTGTTGTAACCCACTGCCATCGGCATTCACTCCATAGATTTGACCAGCCATTTGAAAGGCGATACGTTTGCCATCGGGTGACCATCGTGGCGTTGCTTCATTAGCCGTTCCTTCAATGAGTTGGTGCGGTGTCGAGGAATTGGTTTTCAGCGCCAGCAATTTAAATCGCTTCATGAAAATCAGCAACTCACCATTTGGCGAAATGACCGGCATATAAGATGAGTCGGTGTTGTTTGTAACCGGCTCCGGTTGTCCGGTGATGCGTGTTGTTACAGGGTCAAAAGGCAGGCGGTAAATATTTTGAATCGTATGATCCTGAGAAAACGCCAGGCGTTTGCCGTCTTTGGAAAATGTCAGTTGGTAGACATATGAAGCGGGTGTAGGAATCAATTCCGGTTCGCCCGAAGTTTCGCCGCTTGCTTCATCAATTGCTACTCGCCAGATGTAAGGTACGCCACGCCGCGCATTGTTGAAATAGATGTAACGACCATCAGGTGACCAGACATCGCTGGAATTTCCGGCATTATTTGTGAGTATCGGCTTGGCATCGCTGCCATCCGGGCGCATCGTCCATATCCCTTGCCTGGTGACGCCATAGGCGATGCGTTTGCCGTTGGGTGACCAGTTCGGTTGCACGGCATCACCTTCGCTGAGTATACGGCTTTCGCCGGTTGCGACACTGACGACCCACAGGCGACTGGGAATTTTTTCTCTGCCGGAAGGGATGGTAATCGCTTCTTCGGCGCAGACGATGGCTTTGCTGTCGGGCGACCACGACGGGTTATATCCGAAGTTCGTCAACTGTTTGACCGATTCGCCGGTTTCATTCATTAAAAAAATACCGCCGCCATTTCTTTCTGAACGAAAAGCGATGCGTGTGCCGTCGGGTGAAAATGTCGCTTGCGTATCATCGCCTGGCGAATCTTCGGTCAGGTTAATCGTCTTTTTACTGCCAATGCGTTGCAGATAGATATCGAAATTGCCGCGCGCATCACTCGCATAAATGATGGATTTGCCATCAGGTGAAAGGCTTGGAAAATATTCCACGCCGGATTGGTCTGTGAGTTTAGTGACCCGCGCATTTTGCCAGTTTGGCATATTGCTTTTGACGCCGCTTCGGGGAAAGAACAGCCAACCGGCGAGAAGAAAAATCGACAACCCCGCAAGCGCGATTGCCAGGTTGCGCCACCACTCGCTTACAGGCTTTCTCGATATAGTCGGGCGGGTGGCGGAAATTTTATCTGCCGAAGCGGTGATGCGTGAATCGAGATTTTTTTGCAGACGCCTGAATGATGCTCGCAAATCGGCAGCCGTTTGATAGCGCAGTTCTTTATCTTTTTCGAGCAGGCGCGTGATGATGCGTTCAAGCTCTAACGAGACCGCCGCGTTTGAATTGCTGATAGGTGGCGGTTGCTCTTCGAGTATGGCGTTCAACGTGGTTGCCAATAAATCGCGTTTGAAAGGATTCTTGCCACTCACCGCTTCATAAAACACTACGCCCAGACTGAATAGGTCTGTGCGATGGTCGAGCGAGTGCCCGGCAGCCTGTTCGGGCGACATATAACTGACGGTTCCCATTACCACTCCGGTTTCAGTTGATAGTTGAATTTCGCCTGTAAGGTTTGCGTCACTCTCGCTTTTTTCCGTGAGCTTGGCGAGTCCGAAATCCAGCACTTTTACATAACCGTCATGGCGAATCATGATGTTTTCGGGTTTGATGTCGCGATGCACGATACCTGCCCGGTGCGCGGCATCAAGCGCGGCGGCGGCTTGCAGAGTAATATCAATCGCTTCTTTCAAAGCGAGTTTGCCGCGCGCGATTTTTTTACGCAGGGTATCGCCTTCAATAAATTCAGTGACGATGAAATAGAGGTCGCCCTCTTGTCCGATTTCATGAATGGTGATGATGTTGGGATGATTCAATGCTGACGCCGCGCGCGATTCGCGTTGAAAACGCGCCACGCGGTCGGGGTCGCGCGTTGATTGCGGCGGCAGAATTTTCAAAGCGACTTTGCGGTGGAGGCGCGTGTCTTCCGCCAAATAGACTTCGCCCATACCGCCGGTGCCGATGAGCGCAAGAATGTTGTAGTGTTTGATGGCGCGTCCGATGAGTGAGCGACCAGTTTGTTGCGCGAAAGACTTAGCCGCAGCTTGGGCGGCAGGCGTTTCAATAAAATTGCCAATTTGATTGCGCGCTTCAAGCAGGGATTCAACTTCGCGTCGCAAATCGGAATCCCCGCCACAGACCTGCCCTAAATATGCCGCGCGTTCATCCGGTTGCAGATCGAGAACCGCATCAAAAATTTCATCTACTTTTTTAAAGCGGTCAGCGTCCATAAGCGAGGTGTCAGGATACAGGATACAGGATACAGGATTCAGGATAACGATGAAGGCGGAACGCTGAACGATGAACTGTAGAGGCGGCACACCAAGATTCGGTTTGACCGCCGCGACGAGTCGAACGGTAAAACGGTTCGCTCCGTTTCATTCCCCGAATCTTGGTGTGCCGTGCATATAGGTGAAATTCTTTTTGTTCATCCTTCATCGTTCATACTTCATACTTTCCTCTTCCTGAATCCTGTATCCTGTATCTTATCTTTTCAATTCCCGGTAAAGCCAGACGCGCGCTTTTTCCCATTCGCGCATGACTGTGCGTTCGGAAATTTTCAGCACTTCGGCAGTCTCTTCAACACTGAGTCCACCGAAAAATCTGAGTTCGACAATCTGACTCTTGCGGGGGTCAAGTTTTTCCAGCGCGTGCAGCGCATCGTCAAGCGCCAACACCTCGGCAGTTTGTTCATTGCCGACGCCGAGCGCATCATCCAGTGACAGGTGTTGAATGGTATTTTCACCGGCTTTCGGACGGGCGCGCGCAAAGTCAACTAATATGCGCCGCATCAGTTTTGCCGATACGCCGAAAAAATGGGCGCGGTTTTGCCAGCGGGCATTCTTCCAATCGATTAATCGCATATAAGCTTCGTTGACCAGCGCCGTCGGCTGCAAGGTGTGACCGGGGTGTTCGCGCCGCATATAGGCTTTCGCCAGACGATGGAGTTCAGCCTGCACCAGCGGCGCAAGTTTTTCGAGCGCCGCTTCGTCGCCGTCGCTCCAGGCTTGCAGCAATTGGGTTAAATCCTGAGAACCGGTGAATGCCATAATTACCCGCAAAAGCCAATCGTTCGGGGCGAAATTTATCACATTGAAATCCACTTCTGTAATCCGCAAAAAAAAATATTTTTAATGTGGCAGTTTTGGTCGCCGGATTCCGCATTAGTGAATGACAGGAAAAACAAAGGGAAAACAGAAGGAGAAGATATGAAATTTCAAATCAATAAACTGCTCGATAAACGAGATCGAATGACCGGAGGGTTTAGCAAAAAGAAAAATACCCTTTGGAGGTCAAATAAAATTTTCACATCCGTTTTAAGTCTGGTGTTGATGGTGGTGTCTACCTTTCACATTTCTGCGCAGGAGGTTGTGCCGCAATTCAAACCCGGCGAGTTGGATACTAACTTCGGAGTTGGTGGCAAGGTTACGGGTACTTTTATGGCGGCTACGGAACTGGCGATTCAAAAAGATAATAAAATTGTAGTTGGCGGATTTGGTTCCGTAGACCTGGCGCGGTTTTTACCTGATGGCGCGCTGGATACCACTTTCAGTAACGACGGCAAAGTGGAAGGGTTAATCTCTACCATTCAGGATATTGCCATTCAATCTGACGGTAAAATTCTCATTGCAGGATTTCAGGGAGGAGGTTCAAGCACCGATTTTGGCTTGGCGCGTTACAACGCAGATGGGACACCTGATAACACCTTTGGCAACGGCGGGGTGGCAACGGTCGATTTTTTTGGCTTGAACGATCAGGTTACGGCGATTGCCATTCAGACGGATGGACGTATTGTAGTTGGCGGACGTGCCACTATCAGTCAAACGGCTACCGATTTTGGGTTGGTGCGGTTTACGGCAACCGGTACGCTTGATCCAACCTTTGGCGTCGGCGGCAAAATCAATACTCAGATTTACTCTGCCCCCGGAGAATCTGAAAACTTTGAAGAGGTTCACGACCTGGCGATTCAACCGGACGGGCGGATTGTTGCCGTCGGCGTTTCAGACATCCGACTATCGTATGCGCGCTATTTGACGAATGGTTCACTTGATGGCTCTTTTGCCATTGGTGGAAAAGCGATTTTACCGCTTAATTCATCAAGCGCCGCTCATAGCATAGCACTACTCAGTGATGGAGGAATTCTCATTGGTGGCGGTATCGGGCAAAACGGTTTCGATTTTCTTCTGATGCGGGTGCTTGCCAATGGTACGCCTGACCTGGCATTTGGCAACGGCGGCAAAGTGATTACAGACTTTGGCATCGTTGGGGGAACCGATTTTGGCTACAGCCTCGCTGTGCTTGCAGACGGGCGCATTCTGCAAGCGGGAATGGCTAATATGGCGAATGTCAATGATAGTGTCTATCGTGATTTCGCGCTGGTTTGTTACAAAGCGGATGGCAGCCTCGATACTACTTTTGGCAACGGCGGCAAAATCACCACAGACTTTTTCAGCAATGAGGATGAAGCTCGTGCGATTGCCCTTCAATCCAATGGTCGCGCCATCGTCGCCGGGCGCGTCAAAAGCGCTCAAAGCGGGTTCGGGCTTGCTGCCTATGCGCTCGGTGAAAACACTAGTCAAAATGAACCACAGATTCAAAGCGTGCAGGTGAAAGGCAAAAAATTACTGGTTACGGGTGTGAACTTTGAATCGCCCACCGAAATTTACGTCAACGGCGAACGCCAGAAGAAGACCGCCAACGACATCGACAACCCGACCACCCTGGTGATTGCCGCGAAATCCGGCAGATGGATTGCCCCCGGTCAAACCGTGATGATTCAAGTCAAGAATACCGCAAGCGGTAAAGTTTCCAGTGAAATTATGTACACGCGCCCCCTCGAATAAACCGCAAAGATTTGGCTAGGCTCCGACATGGACTTTTTGCAGTCGGAGTTTAGCCAGGTTCCAACTTTTCGCAAGGGAAGCAACCTTGATCATCAATCAAAAATAAAAACTTCAAGAAAATCAGAAGGAGCCTGTATGAAAACCACAATAAAAACTTTGCACAACAAAATATTTATTTTCTTATTGATTGCCTGGTTATGCGCGGCAAGCGCTATGCAATTTAAGGTACTCGCGCAAGTCGAGCCTGCGACCCCTTCAGACGGGTCTGCTGTCAGCCTTGGAACCGTGACGCAGCAGCAGAAACTTTTGGCGAATGATGGCGCGGTAAGCGATGCTTTCGGGTGGTCAGTTTCGGCAAGCGGCAACCTGATGGTCATTGGTTCGCCGCTTGCCGATGTCAACGGCAAGACCAATCAAGGCGCAGCCTATGTTTATGCAAAAACCAACGGAGTTTGGACGCTGCAAACCAAATTGACTGCCGATGAGGGAAGCGCCAACGCCCAATTCGGATTTACCGTTGCAATTGATGGTGACACGATTGTCATCGGAGCGAGAACCACTGCCCCATCCAATAAAGGCGCGGCATATGTTTTTGTGAGATCAAACGCAGCTTGGATTCAGCAGGCAAAACTCCTTGGCACTGATACAGTGAACCACGACCGTTTCGGGGAAGCTGTCGCCATCAATGGCAATACCATCATTGTCGGCGCAGTCCTTCATGACCCGTCAGGTACACCTGATACCAACAAAGGCGCGGCATATGTTTTCATTCGCGAAAATGCTACCTGGACACAGCAGGCAAAACTCACGGCAAGCACTCCACAGGACTACGCTTTTTTTGGCTCTTCCGTAGCGATTGATGCCAATACCATTTTGATTGGCGCTCCCGAAAGCTCCAGAGATATCCGGGTAGGGGCTGCTTACGTTTTTACCCGTACGGGAACCGTCTGGACAGAGCAAGCCAAACTGATGGCAGATGACAGCACTTACCAAGATGATTTCGGTTTTTCGCTATCGGTGAGTGGCGATACGGCTGTCGTCGGGGCTTTGGGTTCTATGGTTGCAGGTACTTCTTTTGCAGGGGCAGCCTATATTTTTACCCGTTCAAACGATGATTGGGCGCAACAGGCAAAGTTGACCGCCGATGCTGCGGATATTGGCGCTAACAATAACTTCGGATGGGCTGTTTCATTGAAAAACGATGCCCTTGCTATTGGCGCTTACAGCACTCGCGTAGACGGCAAACTGCAACAAGGCACAGCCTATTTATTCAAACGCAACGGCGCTCTGTGGGAACCGCAAGCCCGGCTCACAGCTAATGATGGCTTGGCATTGGATTATTTCGGCTCAAGCGTTGCTCTGAATAATGACGAAATGCTGATTGGCACTCCGCAAAAAAGCCCGAGCGGCGCGAATACGCAGCAACCCGGCGCGGTTTATGTTTTCGCATTAACACCTGCCGACAGTCAGACGCCGCAAATTCAAAGCGTACAAGTGAAAGGCAAAAAATTACTGGTTACGGGTGTGAACTTTGAATCGCCCACCGAAATTTACGTCAACGGCGAACGCCAGAAGAAGACCGCCAACGACATCGACAACCCGACCACCCTGGTGATTGCCGCAAAATCCGGCAGATGGATTGCCCCCGGTCAAACCGTGATGATTCAAGTCAAGAATACCGCAAGCGGTAAAGTTTCCAGTGAAATTATGTACACGCGCCCGTTGGAATGAACCTTGCGAGAAAAGGTGAGGTTAAGCAATTGATTGGTGAGAGCGGTTGGTCTGGATTAAAAAATTCAGACCAACCGATTTTTTATTTACCCGGCAAGCGCCACAACTTTTTCAGCGGCGTCCTTCAATGGCGCGGCGCAACTTTGGATTGCTTGCCTGAATGTCGTCGCAGCGGTTTTTTATAGACATACCTTGATGTCGGTTCGGGTAAAGGCTGACCTTCCGCTTTTAAAATGTCAATCCACTCATCAACCGCTTTACAAAGTTCCGTATAGACTTTCAACTCATCATTGCCATGAACGCCGCCAAGCATCAAACTTGGGCAACGTCCGATGTAACAGCTATCTTCATCCGACCATTCAACAATTTTCAGATAACGAGCCGAATCTTTCATTTTTTGCTCTCTCTAATCGCTTCTTTGACAGCGTGTTCCTGATAGGCTTTTGCATCATCCCCAAGTTTACCAGAAATCGTGATACGCACGCCTTTCGGATGGGAAAAATTTCGATGGCTGCCTTTACCGCCGCGATTCAAAAATCCGGCGTTTTCAAGTTCGGCAATCAATTGTCGGATTTTTCTCGGCATAAAGGTGAAAATAGCAAGCGGTGAAATGCCATCGCCGTTCATTGGCGCAATACGTCAAGCTAATGAACGGCGATTAAATGCAGTTTTTTTGATTACCCGGCAAGCGCCACAACTTTTTCAGCGGCGTCTTTCATGCCTGACGCGGTGGTGAAATTCAAACCCGATTCTTCAATCACTTTGCGACCGAGTTCGACATTGGTTCCTTCCAGACGAACGACCACCGGAATGTTCACGCCGAGATTTTTTGCCGCTGCCACGACGCCGCTTGCCACCATGTCTGTGCGCACAATGCCGCCGAAAATATTAATCAATACGGCTTTCACATTTTTATCGGAAAGCAGAATGCGAAAGGCATTTTCAACGCGCTCCTGCGAAGCGCCGCCGCCGACATCCAGGAAGTTTGCCGGTTCGCCGCCCGCCAGTTTGATGATGTCCATCGTCGCCATCGCCAGCCCCGCGCCGTTCACCATACAACCGATGTTGCCGTCCAACTTGATGTAGTTCAAATCATGCTTCGAGGCTTCGATTTCGAGCGGCTCCTCTTCGTTCAAATCGCGTAAGGCTTCATAGTCTTTGTGGCGAAACAAAGCGTTGTCATCGAAATTCAACTTGGCGTCGAGCGCATAGAGTTCGCCGTCTTCCGTAAGCAGAAACGGATTGATTTCGGCAAGCGAAGCATCCGATTCGACGAAGGCTTTATACAACGCGGTCATAAATTTCACAGCTTTGTTGATGGATTCGTTGGGAATGCCGATGCCGAAGGCGAGTTTGCGGGCTTGAAAAGCCGTAAGTCCAACCGCCGGGTCAATCGCTTCTTTCAAAATCTTTTCCGGTTCGTGGGCGGCGACCTCTTCAATATCCATGCCGCCCGCCGCTGATGCCATAAACACCAATTGCGAAATGGCGCGGTCAAGCACGATGCCTAAATAAAATTCCTGTTTGATTTTCAGTCCTTCTTCGATGAGCAGAGTGCGAACCAGACGACCTTCGGGGCCGGTCTGATGGGTGACCAGATTCATGCCGAGAATTTGTCCGGCGAGTGCTTTGGCTTCTTCGGCGGTTTTGGCAAGTTTAACGCCGCCGCCTTTGCCGCGCCCGCCCGCGTGAATCTGCGCTTTGACGACAACCGGTAGTCCGAGTTGTTCAACAGCCGCAGGAACTTCATCGACGCTCGTTACCACAACGCCGCGCGGCACCGTCACCCCATATTTCGCTAAAAGTTGTTTGCCTTGATATTCGTGAATTTTCATATTCAGTAGGCAGTAGGCAGTAGGCAGTAGGCAGTAAATTGACAGTAGTAAAAATTAGCGAATTGAATCTATCGGTATTATGAAAGCCTTATGTTTCGCTAACTGCCTACCGCCTACTGCCTACTGCCTACTGTCCTGTGCTTATTTCTCCTCTTTGAATTGTTAAAATATAGACGCCGCTTGAAAAACTGCCGGCGTAAACGCGATTGCGTTCAAACGGATCGAACATTAATGCCCACACCTGACGACTGGGCAAATCCGCATCGATGCGTTCCCACGAAACGCCTTTGTCACGCGAGCGATAAACGCCGCCGCGCGAAAATTCCGTCACCATCATTTCATCCGGGTTATTCGGATTGATTGCCACAGAGGTATAATCGCCGGCGATTAATCCGCCGCCTTTGCGTATCCAGGTGCGCCCGCCGTTGGTCGAGCGATAAACAAATTGATTGGTGCCAAGCAGCATACTGTCCGGGTCGTTGGCGGCAGCCGCGATGGCTTTCACCGATTCATCCGGTGTCGGTCCCTTTTCGGCAAATTCCCAGGTTGTGCCGAAATCTTTCGAGATGTACAACCCGTGTCGCGTGCCAGCAAAAATTTTGCCGGGACTTTTTTGTGGAGCGAATACGGAAAACACTCGCCCGTTGAAGTCATAACCGGAAATCACCACCTTTTCCCAGCCTTTGGTTTCATCAACGGTTTTATAGAGTCCGTCCATCGTGGCAGCGAGCAAAACCCTGTGACCGTCGGCGTCATAGAATTCAGCGAGGTCATCAACCTGATTGGTAATGTTCACAAGCACCGGTCCCAGCGGTTCGACCGGTTCGGGGGTCACGGGCTTTTTCGCAAGTTTTTTCTTTTGCGTGCTTGCCGCAGGTTTGCTCCGGGTTGTGGCTTTGCTTGATGCCGGTTTCTTACTCGAACTTTTTTGAATCGAAGCGGTTTGATAACCTCCGAGCGCATTTGGCAACGCGGCAATTTTTATCGTTTCATTTGCGGCAGTCGAATTTGCTGCTCGTTTGCGGGTTGGTTTTTTTGTGGTCTTTTTCGTAGGTTCTTTGACGACCTCTTTGCCGACATAAGCCCAGCTTGTACCTTTATCGGTTGAGCGATAGACGCCGTTATTGGTGCCCGCATAAATCAGCGAAGGGTTGTCCTGGGCTTGAAGAAAAGCGAAAACATCACGTGGACCGAGTCCCTTTGAAGAAGATTCCCAGGTTTCGCCGCCGTCGGTCGAAACAAACACGCTACCGGCATTCACATCATGATAAACACTTGCCAGCAGGCGACCGCGTTCGCTGCTGTCGGACATAAACGCCATCACATAACGATGAATGAAACCGGTGTTGGCAGCGACGAAATTGTCGCCGAGGTCATCGGAAATTTGTACACCGAAATCATCTGTGGCGATGGTGACGCGCGACGGTTTATCGGGATGGATGACGACAGCTCTCAGCACCACGGTTTTCGGGGTGAGCAGCATCCAGCGTCTGCCGCCATCTTTGGTGCGCCACAAACCTTCACTGGTTCCCGCAAAAACTATTTTCGGATTGGTCGGATGCGGCGTGAGCGCGTAGGTGCGACGCGCACTGAAGGGAATCCCCGGCACTTTCGCCCAGCGTTCACCGGCGCTTTCCGAACGATAGATGCCGCTACAGGCATTGATGTACACCAGACTCGGATTGCCGTGGTCAACCGTGATGCCCATGATATCCGAATCATCGAGCACACCTTTTTGAATCAGCTTCCAATTCACGCCGCCATCAACGGTTTTCCATGCCAGATGATGAGTGCCGGAGTAGATGACATTGGTGTTTTGCGGGTCGCAGGCAACCGAGTTGATATTTTTAATTTCAGGATAGGCAGAAGTATCAACCAATTGCCAATCGTCACCGGCATTGGTCGAACGGTAAAGCCCGGTTTTGGAACCGGCAAGCAAATAATTGGAATCCGAAGGCGCGATGGTGAGCGAGAGAATGTGCAAGCCTTTGGTGTCTTTCAGCAGTTTCCAATTCACGCCGCCATCTTCGCTTTTAAAAACTCCCATTTCGCTATTGACGCTCGGATTGACCGCCCAGGCTGCGGCGTACATGATTTGCGGATTGCGCGGGTCAATTGCCAGATTGTCAATCGACAACCCGCGTTTGTTGATGCCCGGTTTGATGCGTTGCCAACTGTTTGCGCCATCGGTTGAACGAAACAGTTGCCCGTCGCTGGTGCCCGCATAATATGAATCGGAATTATCGGGAGAAACTACCAGCGACCGCACATCGCCGCCAAACGGGCCGGTGATTTCCCAGCGGCGGGTTTCGTCTTTTGAGTTGTTGTTGACGGTAATTTCTCGCGAGTAGCTGTCCGCTCTAAGCGGCAAGGCAGAAAGAGGCAAAAGAGAAATGGTGAGGAGGAAAACAAGAAAACGAGATTTCATTGGATTGATACTACTCCGTTTTGAGTCTGGAGTCTGAAGTCCGAATAAGCAAGTGTGAAGTCGGAAGTATGAACGATGAACGCTCTAGCTTTTGCTGTTGTTCATCGTTCATACTTCAGCGTTCCTACTTTATTCTGACTCTCGACTTTTATTCAATAACCCAGGTGTCGCCGCTGTGCATGAGTTTTTCGAGATTGCCCGGTCCCATCTTTTCAATGACCGAATTAATCTGGTCTTCGAGCATGTCTTCGTAAGTCGGCTTTTCAACATTGCGGAACACGCCAATCGGCACAGGATAATCGGGGTATTCCATGCGGCTCAGCATATAGGCAAGATAGGAATCCGTCGCTTTCTCATTGTGCGTAATTAAATCCGATGTGCTGATGCCATCGCCGAGTTCGACGACTTCCAAGTGCATATCGCTGCGCATGCGAATCCCTTTGTTGCGTGCTTTGCCAAACACTAACGGTTCGCCGTGTTTCAACTCAATCATTCGCTCATCCTTGGCGTCGTTCGCTTTAATCATATCATAGGCACCGTCATTGAAGATGTTGCAGTTTTGATAAACTTCAACAAATGATACGCCTTTATGTTTCATGGCGCGGGTCACGGTGTCTTGCAAATGCGCCGTGAAGGTATCAACCGAACGCGCAACGAAAGTGGATTCCGCCGCCAGCGCAACGGAGAGCGGATTCAAAGGATAATCAATTACCCCGTAGGGCGTCGATTTGGTGCGCTTGCCGAATTCTGAAGTCGGCGAGTATTGCCCTTTGGTGAGTCCGTAGATGCGATTGTTGAATAAAATGATATTGATGTCGAGGTTGCGACGAATGGCGTGAATCAGGTGATTGCCGCCAATGGATAAAGCGTCGCCGTCGCCGGTGATGACCCAGACCGAGAGTTCAGGGTTGGCGGCTTTGATGCCGGTGGCAACCGCCGGGGCGCGCCCGTGAATGGTGTGAAACCCGTAGGTGTTCATGTAATACGGAAAGCGGCTCGAACAACCGATGCCGGAAACGAACACGGTGTTTTCGCGTTTGATGCCAAGTTCCGGCATGACCTTTTGAATCTGCGCCAGGATGGCGTAATCGCCGCATCCCGGACACCAGCGCACTTCCTGGTCGGAGACATAATCTTTGCGCGTGAGTTTAATCGTAGCAGCCACGTTGCCGCCGTTACCTTGTTCTATATTTGCACTCATAATGATTCCTCTTTTGAAGTATGAATGATGAACTAAGAAAAGTTTCTGATTGTTCATCATTCATACTTCATCGTTTCCTAACTAATCTTCGTAAACTTCCTTAATCTTCGCCGTGAGTTCGCTGATCTTGAACGGCTTGCCTTTGACTTTCGCAAATGAAATCGCCGGTATGAGGTATTTCGCTCTGAGCAGCAGGGCAAGTTGTCCGAGATTGAGTTCAGGCACCAGCACGCGGTCAAAACGCCCAAGCACCTCGCCGAGGTTTTTCGGGAAGGGATTGAGATAACGCAGGTGCGCGCTTGAAACCGAATAGCCCTGGCTTTGCATCTCTTCGACTGCCGAAGTGATTGCGCCATAGGTCGAACCCCAGCCAAGCACCAGCACGCGCCCTTCCGGTTCGCCGAAGATTTCCAGTTCAGGAATGTCATTGGCAATCAGGTCAACTTTTTTAGCGCGCGTCAACACCATGTGCATGTGATTTTCCGGGTCGTAAGAAACATTGCCGGTGATGTCCTGTTTTTCGATGCCGCCGATGCGATGTTCAAGCCCAGGGGTTCCCGGAACCGCCCACGGACGCGCCAGGGTTTCAGGATTGCGCGAATAAGCTTTGAAGGTCGTCGGGTCAGAATAGAATTTGACTTCAAAGCGCGGCAACTCTTCTATCTTGGGCAACAGCCAGGGTTCAGCGCCGTTCCCCAGATACCCGTCGGTCAAATAGACCACCGGAATCATGTGAGTCGTGGCAATGCGGAAAGCTTCGATTGCCATGTTGAAACAGTCTGCGGGACTGGCTGCGGCAACCACCGCAACCGGGCATTCGCCGTTGCGCCCGAACATGGCTTGCAAGAGGTCTGCCTGTTCGGTCTTGGTCGGAAGCCCTGTTGAAGGTCCGCCGCGTTGTACATTGATGACCACCAGTGGAAGTTCGGTCATTACGGCTAAGCCCAGAGCTTCGGATTTCAAGGCGAGTCCAGGACCGCTGGTTCCCGTCAGTCCCAATTGTCCGGCAAACGAGGCACCGATTGCCGCACAAATGGCGGCGATTTCATCTTCAGCTTGAAAGGTCTTGACGCCGAAATTTTTATACGATGAGAGCGCATGCAAAATGTCTGATGCAGGGGTAATCGGGTAGCTCGCGTAAAACAGCGGGCGTTCGGCTAACACCGCTGCGGCAATGCAACCGAGCGCGGTGGCTTCGTTGCCGGTGATGTTGCGATATTTACCCGGCGCGATGGCGGCGCGTTTAACGCGATAATGGGTGGTGAAAAGTTCCGTAGCGTCAGCGTAAGCGAAACCGGCTTTCAAGGCAGTGACGTTGGCTTTGGCGACTTCGGCATTCTTTTTGAACTTGCCTTCAATCCAGCGCATGGTCGGTTCAAGCGGACGGTCATAGAGCCAGTACATGAGTCCAAGCGCCCAGAAATTTTTGCAGCGATCCATCTCTTTGGACGAAATTTGCACAACGTCACGCAAGGCAGCGCGGTTAGCGGTCGTAATCGGAATTTTGAACAAACGATAACCGCTCAAGGAATCGTCTTCGAGCGGGTTGGTCGCATAACCGGCTTTCTTCAAGTTGTTGTCATTGAAAGCGTCGGTGTTGACGATAAGCAAGCCGCCTTTTTCGAGGTCAGGAAGATTGACCTTCAAAGCCGCAGGATTCATCGCCACCAGCACATGCGGTTCATCGCCCGGTGTGCGAATATCGTGATTGGAAAAATTTAACTGAAAGCCGGAAACGCCTGGCAAACTGCCTGCCGGGGCGCGAATTTCAGCAGGAAAATCGGGCAGCGTCGAAACATCGTTGCCAAGCACCGCCGAAGTATTCGTGAACTGCGTGCCGGTAAGCTGCATACCATCGCCGGAGTCGCCGGCAAAACGTATGGTTACGGCATCAAGTTCTTCAATGTGACGTTCTTCAACGTTGTTGAGAATAGTAGTTGAACTCATATATTGCCTATCCTGAATGTAATGGATTTATAGAATAAGGAATGCAAGCCACTGGTTAGAGAACAGGTCATGAGATTCTCGCCAATATGCTCTATTTCCAAATGAAAGATTTTACAGAAAAGCAGGGGCAGCGTAAAGCTTGGCGCAAGCGACGAAATGAGCGATTTGGAAACGCCGACCAAATGCCCACATTTTCATTAAACGATTTCCGGCAAACTGGCAAACCGTATAGCTGTTTTTGCCTTTTTACTTATCGGGCGGCTTGGCGGCTTTGATCTGGTCAATGACTTTGGCGACTTCGATTTTATTGGGCGCATCCGGCACATCGGTCAAATAGCGTTCAAAAGCCTGCTTTGCCAATTCATATTTCTTTTGCGTGAAATAGAGCTGACCGAGCAGAAATTGCGCGCCGCCGAGGCTCACCCCGCCCAACTCATAAGCCGCTTTCAACTCGCGTTCGGCATCATCGAGTTTATTCAAAAGCAACAGGGCTGCGCCAAATTGCAAATGGGCGCGCGGCGCGGTCGGCAAAACCTTGACTGCCTGTTCAAGAGTTTTTGCGGCTTCCGCGTATCGTCCCTGTTTGTTATGCACCAGTCCGAGCAGGTACAACACATTGCCGCGTTTATCGGCGATTAATTTTTTATCTTCAAGCGCAGTTCGCAAATGCCCTTCGGCATCTTTTAAACGATTATCGGCAATCAAGGCATCAGCCAGCGCAATGCGAATCTGGGTAAAAGTCGGATACTCTTTATGTAACTTTTCCAGCATATTGATAGCGTCTTGATAGTTTCCCTGGCGGGTTTTGATGACCGCTAAATTCAATCGCGGATAGTAAACCTGTGGGGCAATCTCGATGGCGTGTTCAAAGATGGTGACTGCTTCATCATAACGGCGCAAACGAATGAGCAAGACGCCCAGATCGTTCAGAGCGCGAAAATAATTCGGATAAAGCGTGATGGCATGATGAAAACGTTCGACAGCATCGTTCAAGCGACCTTCAGATAATGCTTGATTGGCACTATCATAAGCCGCGCGCGCCTCAGTAGATGCCTTTTCATCGAGTTCCGAGACATCAACCACGCCAGCCGGTCGGGTCTTGGTCTCTTCAACGGGATTCAGAAAAATCGTCACATAATAAACCCCATAATGTTTGAATGAAGTTGTGGTGTTACCAAATGTCCGTCCATCGCCGATGACGGTGACGGTATATGCCGAATCCGGTTTGAGACCTTCTTTGCGAGTGATTAAAAAACGCCCCTTTGAATCGCTGAAATAGGTCTGCACCAATCCGTCATCACTGGTCATGGTAAAGCGGACTTCACGCGGCGGCAGCGAACCGTCAGGCATAAAGAATTGAATCGAAGGCGGCGCTTGCGCTTGCAGGGGTACGGCAAATAGCGATAACAGCAAAGCGATTGCCGGAAAGTAACGGGCGGAATTTTTCAAACGCATAAGCACCTCCGAAAAGCGCGTGTGCAGGTTTCAAAAGCGAAACGCCTTTTGCTTAGCCGCAAAAGTAGCACAACAACGTGGTGAGGTAAACCGAAGGAGACAAAACAACTGCCGAAAAATCATTAGGGTTTGCCTGGCGCGTATCAAGTTTTTATCGGCTTGCGGTGGTTTGCGGCGGTGGCATCAATGATGCCGCGGCGCGTTTGAGGCTCGGCAAGCGCAAACCGAAAATGATTGCTCCGATAACACAGATTGCGCCGCCCAAGGCGAGCGTAAATGCCGCCCCGATTTTATTGGCGACTGCGCCTGCCAGTAAACTTCCAAACGGCGACATGCCCATCAGACTCATCGAAAAGAAACTCATCACCCTGCCGCGCAGCCGGTCGTCAACCATGGTCTGTAACAGCGTGTTTGACCCCGATAGCTGCAACATCACGGTGTACCCCATCGGCACAAGCAACGCGCAGGACAAGAGCAAATTGCGCGACATGGCAAATATCACCATCAGCACACCGAACAACACGACGCTAACGGCAACCACGCGACCAAGCCCGCGCGCTTCTTTTCGCGAGGCAAGTGTGAGCGCCGCTGCCAGCGAACCGATGCCGGCGGCGCTCAACATGATTCCCAAAGCTTTCGGGCCGCCGTTTAAAATTTTGTCGGCAAAAATCGGCATCAAGGTGATGTAAGACAATCCGCAAATACTCACTAAAGCGACAAGCAGCAACAGAGCGCGAATCGGTGCAGTTCGTCGCACAAAATCGAAACCTTCTTTAAGAGCCGAAACTGCCGAGGTAGATGTATGCGGCTCACGCTTGCGGGTAATGCGCATGGCAAAAAAAGCGGCAATCGCGGCAATATAGCTCAGGGCATTGATTAAAAAACACCAGCCTTCACCAAGCCACGCGACCAGGATGCCTGCAACTGCCGGACCGACTATGCGCGACCCGTTGACCATCGATGAATTCAGGGCAATCGCGTTCATCAAATCTTCGCGTTCGACGAGTTCCGATAACAGCGATTGCCGGGTGGGTAAATCAAAAGCATTGATGCAACCGAGCAGAAACGCCAGGGCGATAACCAACTCAACATTGATGTGATGCGTGAGGGTGAGAATGGCAAGCGCGAAGGCTTGCAACATCGCAAGCGTCTGGGTGATGGAAATAATGCGTTGACGCGAGTAGCGGTCGGCAATCACGCCGCCAATCGGGGTAAATAAAAAAATCGGAATTTGTCCGGCAAACCCCACCAGTCCGAGTAAGAGTTCGGAATCGGTCAAGCGGTATACCAGCCAGCTTTGCGCCACCGATTGCATCCAGGTGCCCACGAAAGAGACCAGCATGCCGAAATAGTAGAGTTGATAGTTGCGATGCCGAAGGGCGCGAATGGCTAATTTCACCCGGCTCGATTGCGGCAGTTGGTCATTCACAATTTATTTATAACGGCTCAGGTCAGTGAACGCAAAATGCCATGCGCACACAGACAGCGGCTTGTGTGCATCCTCAAAACTTAAATCAACGGTCAATGCTTGACCGCCTTCATTCACTAATAGAGAATGCACACTTATGGCGGAAGAGAGCAATCAGACCTTGATAGACATTAGTTTGCAACTGAAAGCGCAACTGGAATTTTACGCTGAACTCGGCATCACCGATATCGGCGGCGCGTTGCGTGATGAACAATTTTTGCAGATGCTCAAACAGATTGCGCCACGCGAAATCGTTAGCTCAACGCCTGTGGAAACGCATGACGAACCAACCACCGAAATGGTTGCTGCGCCTGAAATCGCCAGGTCGCCTGCAAAACCTGAAAGTCTTGCAAGTGAACCATCGAAGATTGACATTGCTGCGGTTCAAAAAATCGCAGCCCCCCCGCCGGAAGTTTTGCCACCGGTCGGATTATTCGCAGACCTGGTTTCGGATGCCGGCAAGCCGGCGAAATCAAGCGGGCTGCCGATTCTTTCAACACTCCCTGCGGATAAATTTCTTGAAGACATTCGCGCCGACATCGGCGATTGCACACGGTGCAAATTGCACGAGCATCGCAAACACATCGTTTTCGGTGAAGGCAATCCGCAGGCGCGGTTGATGTTTATCGGTGAAGGGCCGGGCGCGGATGAAGACGCCACCGGTCGCCCGTTTGTCGGACGCGCCGGGCAATTGCTCGATAAAATCATCGCCGCCATCGGCAAAAAACGCGAAGACGTATTCATCGCAAACGTGGTCAAATGTCGTCCCCCGCAAAACCGCGCGCCGGAAAAAGATGAAACCGATGCCTGCGAAGGATTTCTTTTCCGACAGATTAAACTCATCAATCCGAAAGTCATTGTGGCGCTCGGTTCACCGGCATTTCAGTGTCTGTTCAGAACCAAAGAAGCCATCAGTCGGGCGCGCGGCGAGTTCAGAGAGTGGAATGGCTATCAGGTGATGCCGACGTTTCATCCTGCTTACCTGTTGCGGTCGCCGGATAAAAAACGTGAAGCCTGGGAAGATATGAAAAAAGTTCGCGATTACTTAGCCGAGATTGGCAACTAGCGTCACACACACCAACCCTGTTGCACCGCGTGAAAACGCCATCGCTATGAATCTTTGCTGAGAAGAGAGGGTTGCCGCCGGTCAACCGATTAAACCAATTCCGAATTAAATCGTGTAGATGAGGCTTTCATCTTTAGAAAACAATCGCGGCAATATACCGGTCTTCCTTGATTTGGATTAAAGGGAACGGTTGTTGGCGTCGCGCACAAGGCGCAACGGACGGCGACTTCGACACGTTCTTTGGGAAGCGCATGAGCATAGGCTTGAGCCACCGCCAAAATTCGTTCGTTCTTTTTGACTTTGCAATCCTTGCACCGTTTCGGTTCGTTCTTTAATCCTTTGTCTGCAAAAAACTGTTGCTCGCCTGCGGTAAAGGTAAACTCCTGACCGCAATCCTGACAGGTCAGTCTTTTGTCGTTGTATTCGTACACTGTTTTACTCCTTTTCCCGCTGCCTCAAAGGAGACGCTCAGTAATATACGGGGATGAGATTGTTCAACGACGTTGTTTAAACAGAAAATCTTTAAATAAAAATTATCCGTCGAATTTTCAACATGAACAGATTATCTGATAGGGGCAGATAATCCTGTGTGCCAATTATTTTACTCGCATGAATTATGTCTCGAATAAATGTGGAGTCAAGGCGATTGGGAGGATGTTTACAAAATAGGCGGCAACCCCCGGCGGCGTCAAGCCTATTCATTTCGCAGCACTGGCAATGCCTCGACAGGCATAATTTCCGCAACCCTTGAAAAAGCCCTGCCCATTACCTATACTGCACTTTTGTTTGATAAGTCGATTTTTTGCGGAGGGGTATCCTAATGGTAAGGAAGTGGTCTTGAAAACCACCGGGCCGCAAGCCCTTGCAGGTTCGAGTCCTGTCCCCTCCGCCACATTGCATTCAACCCATGTTTATTAACCGGCAATCACTCAATCACCTGCACAATCGAACAAAATGTAAACTGCTCACCAATCCTCAGTGTTGAGGCTTTTTAACACAAGGCTCAACATTTGTTTTATTAAAATTTTTTACAAGGAGTCATAAAAGACATGGAAACCATACCGGCGCACGGCGGACGTTTAATCAATCGCGAACTCACAGGCATTGCCCGCGAAACCCTTCTGGAGCGCACCCCCGCGATGCCGAAAATCAATTTAAAACCCCGCGAAGTTTCTGACCTCGAAATGATTGCCAATGGCGCGTTTTCGCCGCTCGAAGGGTTTATGTGCGAAGACGATTACAGCGCGGTTCGCGGCAATAAACATCTGGCATCGGGATTGCCGTGGACCCTTCCCGTGACGCTTTCAACCGATGATGATTTCGCAAATAAAATAAAAGAAGGCGAAGACCTGGCGCTCTACAGTGATGACCATCTGCTTGGCGTATTGCACCTCGAACAAAAATACCGCTACGACAAACAGCGCGAAGCCGAGCGCGTCTATCTCACAACTGAAACCGCGCATCCCGGCGTGGCGGCGCTTTACGCGCAGGGCGACTGGCTGCTTGGCGGAAAAATCAGTTTGCTGAACCGCCCGCGCAATGTGAGTTTCCCCGCCTATCGCCTCGATCCTGCCGAGACCCGCGAAGCGTTTACCAAAAAAGGCTGGCATCGCGTCGTCGCTTTTCAAACCCGCAACCCGATTCATCGCGCCCACGAATACATCATTAAATGCGCGCTCGAAGTGGTCGATGGACTCCTGTTGCATCCGATTGTCGGCGAAACCAAATCCGATGACATTCCTGCGGACGTGCGCATGAATTGTTACGAAGCGATGTTGCAGAATTATTTTCCGAAAACCCGCACGATGTTATCTGTCAATCCTGCGGCGATGCGTTATGCGGGACCACGCGAAGCGGTGTTTCACGCGATTATCAGAAAAAATTATGGCTGCACGCATTTCATCGTCGGGCGCGACCACGCGGGTGTGGGCAATTATTACGGCACTTATGACGCGCACTATATTTTTAATGAATTCGACGCCGAAGCTTTAGGTATCACACCGATGTTTTTTGACCACACCTTTTTCTGCCGGGTGTGTGAAGGCATGGCATCGAACAAGACCTGCCCGCATGATTCAAGCCAGCACGTCGCGCTTTCGGGTACGAAAGTGCGCGAGACGCTCTCACAAGGCGAAATGCCGCCGAAAGAATTTTCGCGTCCCGAAGTCGCCGCCATCTTGATTGAATCAATGAAGAAGTGAAGCGTGATGATTAGCGTGAAATTGTAAGGGCAGGTTTTGTACCTGCCCGAATTTTGCGAAAGCAAAATGATTGGTCTAGCTCTTTGTTGAAATTACCATGCAGGAAGACCGCTACTACACGAAATTGGCTGCGGCATTCGTTCAAGGAAAACTTGGAGCGATGCCGCAGTTTTCGTTTGCTGACATCATTCAAACGGGATTGAATGCGGGACTCAGGTTGCACAAATTCAAACGCGATGCGGAGTTGCCGCGTGTTAAAAAAGTTTTACAGCGGGTTGAGAAATTAACTTCGCACGGTTCTTCGGGCACTTGGTTTGTTTGCGACTGCGCAGAGACGGAGGTGATAACCTCGATTCGAGTAGATTCCACTGCTCATTGAAGAGGTTAGAGGAATAAGATTATTTGGTTATAGTAATGACAATTTACCCATTTCCACTGCCTTTCCTCTGATTTCTCAGTATGCTCTTGAAAAGGTAAAAAAATATTAACCCGCTCTCTTGACATTCCCCCCCCCCCCTAATATATGGTCTACAACATAAGTTACTTTGGGGTTTGAGAATCAATACAACTAAAAAAGCACTCAAAAAACCTGGAGTAATCACCCGTGGCGTGGTCATGCTATTTATTTCCAATACTGTTGCTAGCGTACAGAGATGGGAATCTAGCGAATAGCAGCCAGGACGAGCAAGGAGTTATAGAAGGGGACCAGAACTCCACACCATCAACAATATCCACAACTCGGACTTTCCGGGTAATTATGAAACAGTAGAGGGCAGATGCTCGAACACCTGCCCTTGAACTTCCCCTGTCCCACCTCGGGAGAGGCAGAAGAAAGGAGATTTGTCTCAATGTCAACTTATCATGATGAGCAAATAGTCATCAAGGACGATGACGAAATGATGGAATCACACAACAGCAAGAGAAAGCCAAGACTCTCTCGGCGGAAGTTTGTTCGCCATGCCGCAATTGGAACGGCTGCCGCCGGGGCTGCGCTTGCGCTGAAAGGCGGCACTGGCGAAAGCCGCCATCACCGCCACGGCTCCTTGAACTATAGCTTTTAAGAAAATGTTTTTTGAGAAATAGGATTGTAAAGCTAAAGCCTTAGGCGGCAAAGCCGAATAAGGCCAAAATCTCTTTGGGGGCATTGGCAAATTTTACCAATGCTTGTTCGACCTTTTCTTTTAACGACTCAAAGGTCGCAAAGTAATGTAGGTGGGTTTCTTGCTCTTTGATTTTTTTCCACAGCTTTTCAATGGGGTTGAAGTCTGGCGAGTAACTCGGTAGTTGAAAGACCGTTAAGCGGTCGGCGTGTTTGCCAAAGAATGCTTGCATCGCCTTTGAGGTGTGATAGCGCGCCCCATCTTGAATCAAGACGATTGGGCGGTTGCTTTGTGCCAGTACCTGCGTCAGAAAGGCTTCATAACTTGCCGAGGTCAGACGCTCTTGGGTCGCTTGAGAAAACAACTTGCCGGTGAAATAGTCAATCAAGCCGAAGACTTTGTAGGCTTTTCTTTTGCCAGAGGTTTTGACTTCGGGTTGTTGCCCGCGTCGTGACCAAGTGTAGGAGAGCGTCCCCCATTGTGGAAAGCTCGCTTCATCGCCAAACAACAGATAAGCATTTTGTTGGCGCGCCAGTTCGATAGCCTCCTGTAAGGTCTTTTGTTGCCAGAGTTGGCGCTTGTCCTGGTCGAGGTGGTGGGCGACAAATTTGGCTTTTTGATAGGAGAAGCCGAGACTTTTGAGCAACTGCGCGATGTAGAAGACCGAGTAAAAGACGCCAAAGGTTTGGTGAATCAGATGTTGAATCATCGGTGAACGCCAACAAGCCGCCGAGAAGCCGCAGGCGCTTGGTCCTGAATCAATCAAGGCGGCGAGTTGACGCTTTTGGGATTTCGTCAGTTTTGCAGGTCGCCCGGGAGCTTTTTTCTCTTGCAAGCCCTTGAGGTTGTAGCAGAGAAAGTTCTTGGCCCAATCAAGGACGGCAGCGACGGAAACTTTGAGTAAGTCGGCGAGGTGTTCGGGAGAATGGGAATCGCGTAGAGCGAAGATGGCGAGTAGGCGTTTGACGAGGCGAAGGTCGCCACGGCGTTGAGCGGACTGCAAAGCCTGCTCCATCTCTTTGCAAAGCGGCGTAGATATGGTAAGACGAAAGGGTAACATCGGGGAATCTCCTTTGGTTTTTGGATAAAGTGAAACTATGGAGATACCCCGATTGCATCCTTACTTTCAAGTGATTCTCAGAAATTCTTTTTCATGAGGTCTATAGAACCTTGATTAGAGAGCGCCGACTTTAATCAAGCAGTTCTTCCTCAACTCACAAGCCGCTTGAAGACGGTACACTAAATGCCCCTTCGATTCGGCTACCGACAAGGACGAAAGGAGGTGTGCGTCCGATGATCTCAAGCAATAGAGAAACAGAAACCCGACGAGCCGCAGGCGATATGATGACGCGAAGATGGCGTCGAGTATTTGCCGGGGCTTGCGGCAAATCGAGGAACATCTTTTTGACATTAGGAGTAATTGCCATGACTACAGCCATCATTGCGCCAGCAACCAGGAACGCTTCTGCAACAACTGCCGCCAACAACGCGCATTTAATCGCGTTAGAGTCTGACCCCGCGCCTGCCGAGGTCGGCGGAACCTACTCGAAGATCATCTCTGCCGCCGTGGATAATTCCGGCGACGTGGCTTTCAGCGCAATGCTGTCAGATTCATCGGCAAGCAGCGCGATTCTGCTCAAATCAGGTGACACGGTTCAGGTGCTTTTGCGATCAGGAGACCAAGCGCCGGATGGAAGCACATACAAGAAGTTCGATGAGATTGATAGATCATTCTATGGCTTCCACAACGCAGATTTCGCTCTTCTACTGTTTCGAGCCGAGTTAGAGGGTCAATCTGCATCAGAAGGATTATTCCTGTTGAAGCCTGATGGAATACAGGTGATTGCGCTTGCAGGCGGCAAGTCTCCGCGAGGATTTACCTACAAGTCCTTTGCCCAACCGACCCTCATTGCTGAGAGAGGAGATCGAGGAGGTGGTTACTTTCTAACCTTCCTTGCGCTGATGGAAGAAGGCAGCAAATCAATCGTCGTAACTTCCGATGCGGTGTCACCGATAGAAGTAACTACTGGCGATGTATTGGGCAATGCTGAAGTGAAAGACTTCGTAATTTCTCAGTCGGGCGGTGAGGCTGTGTGTGCAGTAGCCGATATGCACGATCTCACCAATGGCAAGAACTACAAGGATGTGATTCTGATTGCTGGCAACATTATTTCCGGCAGTAACTTCAGGACAAAAGGAAAGATCGAAGGATTTCCTAGAATAAAGCAAATCTTAACTCCACCGGCGATAACTTTTCAGGTCTCAATCGCATCGGTTGTCCTCAAAGGAGGGATAAGTGCGATTGCCGTGCGCAATGTGCTTGGCGGTGCATCTGTCATTGCTGCCGCGGGTGATGCGGCTCCCGGTCTGCCCGGCGAAACGATGCAAAGCTTTAGCCCTCCTGTGTCTAATGCGGTTTTCCCCTTTGCTGACAGTACACAGCGCTACCCGTCCGGGATTGTATCTATCGTCAAGCTCAGTGGAAGCCGCTCAGCGTTATGGCTCTGGACTCGTAAAGTCACCATTGGGAAACCGGATGTTTTTGAGACCGAACTGGTGTTGGTTGAAGGTGACGCCACAACCGATGGACAGGTCGTGCGCGATTTTTCGCCGCTCAAGCTCAGCGACACCGGCTCGCTGCTGCTGCGCGGCACGGTTGGCGAAGGCAGCGCAGCGCATGAAGGACTGTTTGTGATAGATGGATTGTTTGATGAATAACCGCAGTAAGTTCTGCGGCAAGGAGGTCGTTGCATGAAATTGCATAACTCGACAATGCCCATAAACCGGCGCGCTGATGACTGCCTCAAGCAGAGACGGCGAAACCTGCGTAGACAATCACTGACTGCGGGCATTCTCGTCCTGTTTGTAGCGTTGGTTACATCATCTGCCGCTCAGCAGCCCATTCGCATTCGCACCTCAGAGCTAGAGCGTATGCCACTTGTTGTTGGATCGTTGAAGTTCACCTTTGCGGAGTTTAGAGGTAGTTTCATGAAACTCGGCAATGGCTCTGTGGAGGCGCAAGTGGAAAATACAGGGACGGGATTTACGACCTTTTCTCCGCAAAAACTCTCGTTTGTCGGAAGCGACAACACGCAAGTTGACGTGCTGGCTATTCAATCCGGCGATAAGTATTGGCCGGCTGTTGAAAGAAATATCGCGCCCTCTGCGCACCTCAAAGAGTTTTATGCGCTGAACGGTAAAGTGCGCCTGCCGGCGCGCATCTATTATGACGAGAAGCTATTGGCGGTGATCGTCGACTGAGGTTTCTGCGAGGCTAAGCATCAACAGCCCGACAAAGAACTGCTAAATTGAACCTTATGAGATTGGCAGAGACAGGTTCTCTCTGGTAAATCGCTTATTGGCAAACTCTCGATTAATCTCGAAGAACGAGCTGTGCTCAATTCAACCACCCTCAAACGAGTCGCAAGTTGAAAAATTTGCGGCTCACTTTTTTTCAGCTTTTACAGTTGGCTTGGCGGATAAAATATGAAAAACTTTTTCGCGTTTCTTAATAGAGATTTTTTGTCCCGATAAATTCAATCTATGCCAATCTGGAAATCTTCATCACCTGCGCGAAAAATAGTTTTTCTTCTGGTTTTTATTTTCATTCTCGCTGCTGCTTTTGCCGTCTATCGGTTGGTTTTTAAAAAGCAAGTTCCGACAAACCCCCAGGCAATCGGACAGGTGTTGACACTTGCGGGAGCCGGTTACACGGGCGTTGAAAATGGACAGGCGCGACAGGCGGCGTTTAGTGACCCGTTCGGCATCGCGGTTGACGATGATGGCAATATCTACGTTGCAGACGCCGGTCAGTGCAACTGTATTCGTCGCATCAACGCGCAAGGCAATGTCGAAACCGTTGCCGGTTTTGATGAAGGATTTAATGACGGTTCGGCTGGTCAAGCGAAATTCAACACGCCCTCGGCGATTGCCTTTGATAACAATGGCAATCTCATCATTGCCGATACCTCGAACAATCGACTTCGCAAACTCGATAAAAAAGGTCAGGTTACGACGCTTGCAGGAACCGGAAACACCGGCTTCAAAGATGGCAGCGCAAGCGAAGCCGAGTTTGATTCGCCCATCGGCGTAGCGGTTGATGAAGAGGGCGTTGTGTATGTCGCGGACACCTATAACGACCGGATTAGAAAAATTTCTAAAGACGGGGAAGTGACGACACTTGCCGGAACGGGCGCTGCCGGTTATCAGGACGGCGAAGCGCAAAGCGCGATGTTTGATACGCCAGGCGGCATTGCCGTCGATAAACTCGGCAATATTTTTGTCGCCGACACCGGCAACGACGCCATCAGGAAAATCAGTAAACAGGGTGAAGTAACGACGATTGCGGGCGGCTTGCAAAATAATGATGAAGCGAATGCCGATAAGCCGATTCGCCAACCTGTCGGACTCGCTTTAACTCACGACGGATTTCTATTTATCGCAAGCAGCGGCAACGGTCGCGTTTATCGCTTGTCTCCCGAAAGCTCATTAACGATTTATGCGGGATTCACCTCGGGCTTTAATGAAGGCATCGGCGAACAGGCAAAGTTCAACGGCATTTCGGGGATTGCGCTTGATCGCGAAGGAAATCTGTTCGTCGCCGACAGCAATAATTTTTTAATTCGCAAAGTCGCGCCGGGAACTAATAATTCAATTGCGCAAAATTCAGATCGCGCAGATGCGCCGTTTATTCAACCGGCAATAAACAACGAAGCGAATGGCAACTCGCAACAGATTGAAACGGCGATTCCGAGAATTGATAAAGAAGTATTGAACATCGCTTCGCCGTTTCCTTATCCGCTCAGTCCGCAAAGCGAGTGGCATGAGTTTGCCGGTGTGGTCGGGGAAGTGCGCGGCTGGTTCAACGGTGAAGCGCGCGATCATTTTCATAGCGGACTCGACGTGGTCGGTAAAATGGGCGACAACTGTTTGTCGGTGATGGATGAAAAAGTGACTGCGCCGATTGCCAACTGGGGCTTTAATGATACCGGTGAAGGCTTGCGCGTCGGTTTGATCAGCTACATACACATTCGCATTGGGCGAACTGCAAAAGACGAAATTTTAGATGCTAAATTCAAACCGCGATTCGATACGAGTAAAAATCTATCGCTTGATTCAGGTAGTAAGTTAATCGGTGTGCGCGTCAGGCGCGGCACGCGATTTCGCGTTGGCGATTTTATCGGCACCTTGAATCGCTTGAATCATGTTCACATGAATGTCGGCCCGCGCAATGGTGAAGCCAACGCCATCGCTTTTCCCTTTGCAAATTTCAAAGACACGGTTGCGCCCGTTATTGAACCAAATGGCATTGAAATCACTTCGCCTGATGGCAAACCGTTTAAAGAAAAATCGCAGGGGCGTTTGGTTATCACCGGCGATGTGGCGATTCAGGTGACCGCTTATGATCGCATCGATGGCAATGGCGCGAGCCGCAAACTGGGACTCTATCGCGTGGGTTATCAGTTGTTGACCGACACGCGCGCGCCAGTGAAAGGTTTTGAACAGCCGCTGATTAATATCGAATTCAATCGTCTGCCTGCGGCAATGGATGCCGTAAAGCTTGCTTATGCTGAAGGCAGCGGGGTGAGCGCCTATGGAACGCCAACAAAATTCAAATACCTGGTGACCAATCGGGTTCGTGATGGGCAGGCGCAGCCGGGATGGCTTCGCACATCATTGATTGCGCCGGGTAATTATATTTTAAAAATCATTGCCGAAGATTTTACCGGCAATCGCGTGGCTGATGGGGCGTCGGAAATTTTGCTGACGATAAAGTGAGAGTTTTGCCTGTCGGACATTTCGCCTTCTCGCGAAACATAAGCCTCGACAAAATTAAGTTGTACTGCTAGCCTAAATGGGTTCGTGTTGGCAGCGCGTTCAGGCTGCTGTGAGTGTTTGGTGTTTGGAGCACGTTTTCCCTGTTCGGAAGTGTATCGGAGTCCACGACTCATTTTTCCCGCCGGATAGCTAAACCGAGTTCCCCTAGCTAGTCTGTATAGACATTCAGGAGAGAGTCAGTATGAAAATATTTGTAGGCAATCTGTCGTATCAGACGACAGAAGATGAACTGTTGAATCTATTTTCTCAGGTCGGGCAGGTTGAATCGGCATCAATTGTGACCGACAGAGAAACCGGTCGTTCAAGGGGTTTCGCGTTTGTTGAAATGAGTGATGATGCAGGCAACAAAGCGATTGAGCAGTTCAACGGGTATGAATTCAATGGGCGCAACATCAATGTCAACGAAGCGCGTCCCCGTCAGGAACGTAGCGGTGGCGGCGGTCGCGGATTCGGCGGTAATCGTGGCGGTGGATTCGGCGGTGGTCGTGGCGGACGTGGTAACGGCGGCGGCGGCGGTCGCGGTGGATTTAATCGCGAACCACGTTGGTAGTTGCGAAAGAACTCGATGTAAAAAGGGCTGGATTTGCATCCAGCCTTTTTTATTTACCGGTTCAGGGGTTCCAGACCACCAGGCAACAAAAAAATATCCCGCCATCGAAGCCCTTCGATGGCGGGATATTTTTTCGCCAGCTGGCGCAGCTTAACGACCGAGAACTTTGATTTTGATTTTCTTTCTGCCGAATGACACGGCTTCCGAATAAGACGGAACATAAATATCGATGCGGCGACCACGGATTGCCCCACCTGTATCAGCGACTTTATACACGCCGGAATATTTACCGGCTTCGATGTGTACCAGGGTGCCAAGCGGTAAAATTTTGGGGTCGGCGGCGACAATGCCTCTGCGAACATATTCGCCTGTGGCGGTGCGACCTTTCAAACAATAAGCGGTCGCATGAAATTCGCCTGCTTCTTTGCTGGTAATCGTTTTAGGGATAATGATGGTTTTGGCTTCGGGCTTGTTGGCGATAATTAAATCATTTTCGCGTTTATCGGCGCGTCTTGGAAGTGAGTTACTCTCTTCTTTCTTTTCCAGACGTTTTGGCGCAAGCCATGCCACTTTATTTAAGTCGGCTGAAAACTGCGCGTCGGATTGACGTTTAGCAAGATGATGTGAAGTCTGCTTTTGGGTGGATTCAGCGCCTTCGGCGGGCAGGGTTTTAAAAATGCCCGGTAGTTCCATGGTCTCTTCATCTTCGATTTCTACCTGAGCCGGTACAGCCACTTTGGCAACCTGTGCCGAATTTTTTTTACCTTCTGCATGGGCGGTCGAAAGACCTGTGGTGATTAATGAACCTCCTGATAAGAGGGCTAGAATTGAAAAAGTAGAGAGGGTTTTGTTAAAACCAGTGTTGGTTATTTGATTCATGCACTTTCCTGAAATTTGGTTAATGCCTTGCACGACCTGGAATCAACCAAGACCGGAATCGCACCGGACTTTTACACCTGCCAGACATCCGAGCCGTGCGCTTCCGTTGACTAATCTTTCGTTTTTGTTGTCCTAATACATCTGTGGGGTCAAACGAAGCCACAGTATATCACCCGAAAAATCCTTGTCTACCCTCCCCACCGGCGCAAAACCGCTTCTCGGGTCGCTTTGCCTGACCTTACTTTTAAAATTGCAAAGCTTATCAGGACTTCTTGCGAATTTCTTACAAAACCCGACTTCCCGTAAGTGTTGAAAATCAACTGTAACTATCAGAAACAAAACGGGTAAATCGACGGAATCGGTGATGCTTTGCGGCTTTGGCATCAATATTATTGATGTCATTGAGGTGTGCTAGAGGCGAGAAAAAAGCTGAGTTCAACAGGTAAAAAGCGCTGATTGTTACGAAGAAAAGGAGCAAGCCATTTGACTTGCTCCTTCAATGGTTAAATGACCGTTTTATCATCCAGAACGAGCAGTTGTTTGACCGATTTGTGGGTGCGCACGAGTTCAAACCCTCGCTCAAAATTAGTCAGCGCGACAGTTTCGGGGGCGATAATTTTTTCAACTTTGGCTTTCAGTCCCGAACTTTCAGTTTCCAGTAAATCGAGCATCGAATACCAGGTTTCAAACATTCGTCGCCCGAAAATGCCTTTGATAGTCACGCCGCGCCAGACGATATATTTGCCGATGTCATAATTTGAAAGCGGGCGCGCAGGAATGCCCAGCAAAACAATCAAGCCGCCGTTTTTAACAATCACACCGGCATCGTTATATGCCGATTCCGCGCCGCTCATTTCTAAAATCACATCGATGCCGCCGCCGTGTTCGCTGCGCGCGCGTTCAAAGAGTTCCGGTTTTTGACCGGGCGACGCATCTTCGTTCATATCGAAGCAAAAATCCGCGCCCATCTCTTTCGCCAGTGCAAAGCGCTTTGCCATGGTCGGCAAATCAAAACTGCCCGTGGGGTTGGAAAAATCCGTGACATAAATTCGCGAAGCGCCAAGCGTGCGCGCCACTGCGGTTGCCATCAGTCCTTGCGCGCCACAGCCCAGCACGGCAACCGTTTTACCCGCGACTTCGCCTTCACTCACGGTATGCACGGCGTTTCCAAGCGCATCAAGAAATGCGCCGATGCGCGGGGAAATCACCCCGCGACCGCCGAAGCGTTCAAGGTTGATGACGTTTTCCGAAGGCACGACGATGTATTCGGCAAACGCGCCATCAAGATGCACGCCCTTGACGCGGGTGTTGCGACAGATATGGCGTTTGCCTGTGCGACATTGTTGACAATGTCCGCAACTGATGTGCATTTCACTGGTGACATAATCGCCGACCTGTACCAAACCCGCAGGAACATCAACGCCGACTTCAACCACTTCGCCGCAAAATTCATGACCGACAACGATGGGTTGATAGAGATTCACATCGCCGCCATTGTAAATCAACATCTCGTCGCGCATGCCTTGTCGCGCAGTGATTTGATAAATGCTCTGATCGGTGCCGCAAATCGAAGCGGCTTGCATACGAATCTTCACATCAGCGTGTCCGATAGCCGGTTCCGGTTGGCTGTCAACATAAACCAGACCGTTTTCAGTGAGACTCATCTTTTTAAGTGCTTGCATAAATTTTTCTCCATAAAAAAAGCGCAAGCTTGAAAACTTGCGCTTTAAAGTTTCTCTATGATCGCGTAATCAAAGTGGTTTTAATTTTCTTAGGCAATTTCGCAAAAAGCATATCGTATGAATGTTTAATTAAGGCTTTGAGTTCTTTATCATTGAGCGCATTCAAGCGTTCAACCATCACCCATTTATTGCGCGCCAGATAGGGCGCAGGAATGATGCCGGCGCTTTCAATCAACTCATCGAATTTTTCGGGCGTGCATTTGAATGACACTTTAGTTGGCGTGCCATCGAGATTGGTCACCGCAAACATTTTTCCGCCGAGGCGAAACAGTAAATCGCTGTCCCCTTGTACGCCTTCGGTGGCGTGTGGCAATGACAGACAATAGTGGCGCAAGGTTTCGATGATCATACTTAACGAGTGAGAATGGTTTTTACCGGCAAGCGCAAACCTTTCAAAACCGCAGAGGTCAATTGGTCTTTAATTCCGAAAGTCGCGGCGAGGTCAAGCCCGCGCTTTTTCAATTTGTAAACTTCGATAGTGTATTTGTAGGGGTCAACAATCCAATACTCTTTGACTTTGTGCAGACTATAAAGCCTGCGTTTCATGCTGCGGTCGCGGCGTTCATTTTCCGCGCCGGGCGAAATGATTTCGATGGCAATATCGGGTGAACCATAAACCCGGTCACCGGAAGCGAGGTCTTGAATATTTTCATTGGCGATAAAAATCAAATCGGGAATCACCCCGTTGAAATCATCGAAGATGACGCCAATGCCGGGCAGCAAAATTCCCAGCGGATTACTTCGCAAAAATAGAGCAAGTTCCACCTGCAAATTTTGCAAAGCAAGTTGGTGTGAAATCGTGGGGGAACGCGACATATAAATATCTCCTTCGATCAATTCATATCGGTTGCCATCATCGGGCATGGCGTCGAGGTCAGCGATTGTCAGGAGCGGTTCGATTGCTTTTCTCATATTTCTCATACGGCGTATCTCCCTATGTGTGAGCGCACTGCCATCTTAACATAACTTCACTGTTACGGAATGAGCAGCACTTTGCCGGTCGTCTTTCGACCTTCCAACGCGCGATGCGCCTCACTGGCATCGGCGAGCGCAAAGGTTTGTTCGATTCTGAGTTTCAATTCGCCCGCTGCCACCCAACTCAACACATCATCGGCGCGCCACTCTAATTCTTCGCGTGTGGCAACGTAATGAAACAGACTCGGTCGGGTTAAAAAGATTGAACCTTGTTGCGCAAGCAATGCCGGATTGAAGGCTTCGACCGTGCCGCTCGATTGTCCAAACAATGCGAGCATGCCGCGCGGCGCTAAACATTTCAAACTTTTCAAAAAGGTCGTCTTGCCAACCGAATCATAAACCACCTGCACCCCTCGATTATTCGTCAGGCGTTTGACCTCTTCTTCAAAATCTTTTTCAGTATAGAGAATGATTTCGTCTGCGCCTGCCTCACGCGCGAGTTGCGCTTTGGCTTGGGTTGAACAGGTGCCAATCACCCGCGCGCCGATACGTTTTGCCATTTGAATCAACAACAGACCGACGCCACCTGCTGCCGCATGAATCAATGCCGTATCGCCGCTTTTTAATTGATACGTCGAATAGACCAGATAGTGCGCGGTCATACCTTGCAACATCGCGGCGGCGGCGCTTCGTTCATCAATCGCATTGGGGAGTTTAATCAAACGACCGGCAGGCACGAGGGTATATTCTGCATAAGCGCCCATCGCGCCAACATAAGCCACGCGGTCGCCGACTGCAACTTCAGTCACGCCGCTGCCTACGGCTTCAACCGTGCCCGCGCCTTCATTGCCCGGCGTGAAGGGAAGCGGCAACGGATAAAGTCCTGTGCGATGATAAACGTCAATAAAATTCAATCCCGTCGCCGCGAGTTTCACCAATGCTTCGCCCTGATTCGGCGTCGGTTTATCAACTTCTTTGACCTGCAACGCCTCCGCGCCGCCATATTGTTCAACAACGATTGCTTTCATAATTCCTCAAGGATGCAGGATGCAGGATTCAGGATTCAGGGGAGAAGAAACGATGAAAGCGGAAGGCTGAAGAAGGCTGAAGGATGAACAACTGCAAACCGCTTTCGGTTCCTCGTTCATCGTTCCTACTTCATACTTTCCTTTCCCTGAATCCTGAATCCTACTTGATAATCGGTGTAACTGTGACTTTTTTGAACCAGACTTTGCCGTGGTCGCCTTGCAACATAATCGGTCCCGGTTGGTCTTCATTGGCGTTGAGCGCGCCGCCCGTGAGTCCATCAATCACTTGATTGTCATGAACTTTTTTACCATTTAAGAAAACCGTGACGCGATTGCCGATAATCGTGGCTTCCATAGTCTGCCATTCACCTGCGGGTTTGCTGGCATTGGTCATCGGCGCGATGCGACTGTAGATGCCCATATGTCCGTGGCTTTCCGCTTCTTTGCCGTAATCATCGAGCACCTGCAATTCATAACGCCCGCGCAGGTAAATGCCACTGTTGCTCTTTGCTTCGAGTTTGTATTCGCAGGCGATTTTGAAATCTTTGAAGGTTTGTTTTGAAACCAGATTGTTGGCTCCGGCTTTGTTGGTCATCACGCCATCAACCACAGACCAACCCGACTCCTGACCTTGATGTTCAACGCCCCAGGTCGTTTCGATGCTTTTGCCATCGAAAAGTTCAATGGGTTTTCCGAATTTGTGTTTGGCATTGGCATTCGCGTTGCCCCATTTCGGCGCGCGAACGCCGACCCAGTTGACGGTTTCAGTTTGATTGGTTTTGGTATTGCTAATCGTTAAAGTGCCGACCAGTTTGCCGCCTTCGATTTTCGCTTTGTGAATTTGTTTCATGCCGGGTTGCGATGAATCGAAAGTGAGTTCGCCATTGTCGACGGCAACCGATATGAGTTTATAAACGCTTCCCCAGCGATATAAAAATGTGCCGGTGTTATCGGGCTTGATTTCGAGCCAGAAAACCTGTTTATCGCCTTTTGCCGGGGTTGCGGTGATGTCCCATTTACCAACGTAAGGATTTTTTTGCGCCATAGCGGTTGTGCTCAGCAGTAATAGAATGCAAAGTGAAAAAAATTTGTTGAACATTGCGCCTCCTGAAAGTGGTTTGAAGAAATTTCGCTTACTTGAAAGCGCAGTATAACGAACCGCTTGAATGTCTGGCAATCACCGGCGCTTTTCGATGTTGAGAGAGATTGAGGAGGGAATGAATTGAACAATGAAAAGTCAGCGGGCGGCAGTTTCAATTCCGGTTTCCCAGCGGATGCGGCGGATTGAGTGGATAGGGACGGATTTTTCGCGCGCAGCCGCTCTTCAGGCAGCAATTTAATTTCAAGGGTGTGAATAGAATCCGCATTAACCCGCATTAATCCGCGGCATCCGCTGGGAAATTCAACTTGAAAACTATCAGCAGTCGTTTCCCGTGATAATCTTTAAACCGGTTACTCGGTGATCATCGCAAAGTTCACAGTATGCAATATCTCTATGCTGATTATTCCACTACTCGAATAGCGAGGCTTGTGATGTGAGCCGCGAAACTCTGCCTTGTTCTAAAGCTAACAAGGCTTCTTTATTTTTCAGTCCGCCGCCGTAACCGGTAAGCGAGCCGTTGCTGCCGATGACCCGGTGGCAGGGAACGATAATCGAAATCGGATTTTGCCCATTCGCCGCGCCGACCGCGCGAACCGCCTTCGGTCTATCAATACGTCGCGCCAGTTCGCCATAAGAAATCGTTTTTCCGTAAGGAATCTCTTTCAACGCATTCCACACTTCGATTTGAAACGGCGTGCCTTCGAGTCTGAGCGGCAAATCAAAAGTAAACAGTTTGCGTTCAAAATAGGCGTCGAGTTGTGCGATGGCTTCTTTGAATAAATGATCATCCGCTTGCCATTCAGTTGGAATCTTCACCGGATGTTTGCCTTCGAGAAACCAGACTTGGGTTAAGGTTTCCGAGGTTCCGGCGATTAAAATTTTGCCGACCGGACTATCAATCAATGTATAGCGTTTGCTTTCGTTGTTCATCTGTTCTCCATCCTATTTCAAACTCGACCACAAAAACATTGCCGCATATGAACGCCACGGTCGCCACGCTTCGGCTTGTTCGGCGAGCGCCTTTGCCGAAATGGGTTCCGTGCTATTTGAGGCGGCGCGTCTCAGTGCAAGGTCGCTTGCCGGAAAAGCGTCGGGTTCGCCCATCACCCGCATGGCGATGTATTGAGCCGTCCATTCGCCGATGCCTTTGATTGCAGTCAGGGCGATGAGCGTTTCGTCCAACCCATCTATGCCATCAAGCAAGGTCGGACGTTCGAGTACCGCTTCGGCTAAAGCGGAAATGGTTTTGGCGCGCGCTTGCGGAAGTCCGATTTCCGTGAGGTCACTTGCGGCTAACACTTCGGGTGTTGGAAAAAGGCAGGTGAGTCCATCGTTGCGGTCGTCATAAATTTTTTTGCCTAAGGTTTGCACCAGACGCCCCGATAAGGTGGTTGCGCCGGCAACGGTGATTTGTTGACCGAGAATGGCGCGCACGGCGATTTCAAAATTATCGAACGCGCCGGGAACTCTCAACCCTTGATGTCTGCGAATAATTGGCGCAAGCAAGGCGTCCTGTTTCAAATGTTCTGAAATGCGCAGCGGGTCGGCGTTGCAATCAAACAATCGCCGCACTCGTTCAACGATGACGCGCAAGAGTCGCGTATCGATTGCCGGAAGCGACAGCCATAAACAATGCTCTTTCATCGAAGGGCGCACTTCTAAAATGCCACAGGCATTTTGAATGGCAAAGGTGCGGCGATAACTGTAGGGCGTGATGACTTCGACACCGGTGATGGCTCGCGGTTGCAGGAAACCCACCACCTGTTGCCAGTTGTAGGGATGACGAAAAGGAATTTTCAAATTGAGTTTGCCCGATTCATTTCGTGAATCGGTTTTATCAATCGCCCGGCGAAACATCGAAGGTGATTTGCCGAACGATTTTTTCATCACATCGTTGAAGCGGCGGATGCTGCGAAAGCCCGCGCCGAAGGCGACTTCGCCGATGGGCAGTTGGGTTTCTTCGAGAAGTTTTGCGGCAAAATGCACACGTCGGGTTTGCGCCACCACCGATGGCGAAACGCCGAGTTCTTCGGTGAATAATCTTCTCAGATGGCGTTCTCCCATGCCGAGCCGGGCGGCTAAAAATTCAAGATTGGTTTCATCGAGCGCGCCTTCGGAAATCAATTTGAGGGCGCGCGCTACGGTAACCGATGTGCCAAGCCAGGCGGGTGTACCGGGCGCGGATTCCGGGCGACAACGGCGACAGGCGCGAAAGCCGGCTTCTTCGGCGGCGGCGGCACAGGCGAAAAATTTCATATTCGTTGGTTTCGGGGTGCGCGCCGGACAAATCGGACGACAATAGATTCCGGTGCTGGTGACGCCGATGAAAAAGCGCCCGTCGAAACGCTGGTCACGACTGAGCGCGGCTTTGTAACAGATGTCACGGTCTAATTTCATAAGCCGTAGATTAGCATATCAAAAAAAATAGAACTGGCTGGATTCGGACATGGATATTGAGGAGAAATATTGGTTGAAACCGTTGGTCAATGCGAAAAGTCGTTCGATGAATGCGCTGAATCAGTTGCATAGCGCAAGCGTTGGACATACTATTACCAACTGCAAAAAGCTGATAAAAACTAAAATTTTGCAATCCGACACTCTTAATCCAGCACAAAGGAATTGAACATGAAAAAAGACAAAATCACGCGCCGCAATTTCGTTGCAGGCACTGCGGGTGCGGCGTTCTCCTTGATGGTCGTGCCACGCCACGTTCTCGGCGGCACCGGTTTTCTTGCGCCGAGCGACCGGCTCAACATCGCTGTCGTCGGCACCGGCGGGCAAGGCGCTTCTGACGCAACCGAACTGGTCGCCGGTGGTGAAAACATCGTCGCCATTTGCGATGTCGATTTCAATTATGTCGATAAATCAATTGCCAATCGCACGAAAAGCCGAGATGGCAAACCCAATCCCGATTTCATTAAATTGCAGGAAGCTTACACAAAAGCCAAACGTCACACCGATTATCGCAAGATGCTCGATGAGCAAAAAGATATTGACGCGGTGCTGGTGGCAACGCCAGACCACTTGCACGCGGTGATTGCCAAAGCTGCAATGGAACTCGGCAAACACGTCTATGTTGAAAAACCTTTAACCTGGTCAGTGTATGAAGCGCGTGTGCTTCGCGAAACCGCTGCCCGCAAAAAAGTGGTCACTCAGATGGGCAATCATGGTCATTCAAGCGAAGAAGCGCGACTCATCAACGAATGGATTCAGGCGGGCGTCATTGGTCAGGTGCGCGAAGTGCAGGTGTGGACGAATCGTCCGATCTGGCCGCAAGGCATTCCGCGTCCCGGTAAAGGGGGAAGCGGCGCGCCTGAAAATGTGAGCTGGGATCAGCGCGGCGTCTGGCAAACTTCAGCCGCTGCCTTTGCCGGAAATTATCCGGTGCCCGAAGGGTTGAACTGGGATTTGTATTTAGGCCCAGGTCCCGATGTGCAATACCATCCGATTTATCATCCGTTCAATTGGCGCGGGTGGGTCGAATGGGGCACCGGCGCGCTCGGTGATATGGCGGCGCATCTGCTCGATCATCCGTACTGGGCTTTAGGACTCAAATACCCGACATCCATTGAAGCAACCTCGACGCCATTTGGACCCGGTTGGGACGGCAAGCCTGCGAGTTACCCGCAAGCCACTCAGGTGGTTTATAAATTCCCGGCGCGCGGCGCGCAACCCGGCGTCACACTAACTTGGAGCGATGGCGGACTGATGCCCGGTCGTCCCGACGTCTTGCCCGATAATGTGCCGTTGCAACGCGGCGGCGGAGTGATTTTCATCGGCGAAAAAGGCATCCTGATGCACGAAACCTACGGCAAGAATCCCAAACTCTATCCCGAATCGTTGATGGAAGTCGCGCTCAAAGTGCCCAAGCGGTATGAGCGCATTGAGACCAACGAACGCAAAGACGCGCTGCACAAACTGAACTGGTCGAAAGCCGCAAAAGGTCAGGGCAAAGCCACCACGCCATTCGATTATGCGGGACCGCTTACGGAAACCATGTTGCTTGGCATCGTCGCGCTTCGCACAGGGCAAGGCAAACGCATTTACTATGATGGAGAAGCCGGAAAGGTCACCAACATTGCCGATGCCAATCAGTATTTGCAGCGCGAATATCGCAAAGGCTGGAGCCTCTAAGCCAGACTGTTTGATAAAACTCAATCAGCGAATATCCTCACGGGCATCACTTGCATGGTGCCCGTTACTTTTTTCAAGCCCTGCCAAGGTGATGAATCGAATTTGAAATTTGCGGTGAAATGAACAATGATTAAGCGGCAACCCTAAACGAAGCGAATCACAAGTTAGTTAAACCAGTAACAGAGGAGCAGGCAGTTACAGCCACAAAACGATGAATCGGATTTACCATCAGTAATGGCACATGATAAGTTTGTTGCCAGCTCCTTCCTAAACATTTCATTGATTGTGAACATCGCATGAGTCAGACACCGGAATCGTCCCCATCTCCACTGCCGTGGTCAACGCGACATAAAGGTTGGCTTATCGGCGGCATCATTGCGCTCGCGCTGATCATCATCATCGCCGTTACGGCAATTTATTATGTCCGTTCAGGACGGCTCAATCGCTATATCGTCACTCAAGTGCAAACGGCGCTTGCCGAATACGGACTGCGCGCCGAAGTCGGTGAACTCGATCTGGTCTGGGGAATCCGCACCGCAAAAGTCCGTGATGTGAAAATCTATAACGCGCAAACCGACCAGTTGATTGCCACAATCGAACAGGCGGAACTGGTTGTCGATATTCCCAATCCTTACGCTTTGCGGTTGCGCCGCGAAATTATTTTTAAACGCCTCGACCTTGATAATCTGCAAGCTTATGTTGACCTCGATGAACAGGGAAACACCAATTTCAGCGGCATTCATTCGCCGCCGCCGAGCGCGCCGAGCCGCATCACTTTTGATTTTTCCAGTCTCATCGGTTCGATTAAAAGCGGCACGGTTCATCTCAGTGACAAAGCCCATCAATTGAGCGGTGAACTCGGCAAATTGCAAGCTAACGCCCAGCCGGTTGCCGGTGAATCGTTCGTCACTTTGCAGTTGAATGCCAGTGAAGGTCGCATAAATATTGAAGGACGTGAAACCACCCTTGATGCGCTTGAACTCATCGGTCGACTCAGCGAAACCAGCGCAGAGGTCGAGCGCCTGACTTTGCATTCGCCCGTCGGCGCAATCGCTGCCAATGGTCGCCTCGATGATTGGAATGCTTTGCGTTACAACTTTGATACAGAGGCGCAAGTCAATCTCGATGAAGTCGAGCGCGTCGTTGCGCCGGAGATGAATCTGCAAGGCGATGCCCAGTTCAAGGGCAACGTCAATGGTGAAGGCAAGCGGTTCAAAATTAACGGCGCGCTTTCATCCGGCGAACTGATTGCCGAAACCACACGGCTACGCGGCGCAAATATTCAGAGCCTCAATGTTGAAAGCGATGGCACACGCATCAATTTTTCCGGCAATCAACTCATAGCAGATGCCATCAATGTAGAAGCCAATCAACTCTCGCAGGTGCGAGCCGGGGCGCTCAGCGGCGAATATGTTGACGGGCGAACGCAAGCCAGCATTCAACGCGCGACGGCTTCCGGGGTGAAATTATCGCAAGGGCAACTCTCAGAGCTTGCCTTAAACAATATCCGCGTCACCGTTGAAAACGGTCGCACACAGGCTAACGCGCAGCAGGCAACGATTTCGCAAGCCACTCTTGCCGAGGCGCAATTTGCGGGAACCACTCTGCAAAATATCAGCGCAACCATTGCGGGTGGTCGCACGGAAGCGCGCGTGCAACAGGTGAACGCCACGCGCCTTGACCTTGAACAAGGACAACTCGCAGGGCTTGCCTTGCGCGATGTCGTCGCCGATTTGCGGGGCGAAGGTTTCGAGGTCACTGCCGGACTCACTCTCGATGGCGGCAAGGTCTCAGGCGCAACCGTTGGAGAGACGCGGGGACAACTCACTGCAACTAACCGCACCCTTGCCTTGAGCCAATTCACCAGCGCCATTTTGGGCGGCACAGCGACCGGTGATGCCAGTTTGCAGATTGCCGGAAACGGCGAGTCGCGCGTGACCGCTACGCTCACTGATGTTAAAACCGGTGAGCTTTTCAGTCTCGCTGAAGTCAAAGACGATTCTTTGACCGGCAATGTCAATGCGCAGGTCGACATCACCTTTCCGGGAACCCAGTTCGATTTGTTGAGCGGACAAATTACCGCGCATCTGACCGGCGAAACCACACAGACCACAAACGCCATTCCGGTGAATGGCGATGTTTCAATTAACGCGCAAAGCGGGACGTTCAATGTCGAACAACTGACGCTGGCGACGCCCGCTTCGCAACTGACGGCAACCGGACAACTCTCATCGAAAGGCAATTCGGATTTAAATTTTTCGCTCACTTCCACGAATGCCGAAGAACTGCAAACCATCGCCTATTCGATTGAAGATGTACAGAAATCCATAGCCGATTATAAACCGCGTCTTGCAGGCGCATTCACCTTTTCAGGTCGAGTGACCGGCAAACTCGCAGACCCGGTGATTGAAGGTGATGTCGATGCTGCGGAGGTTGGTTTGCGCGAACAAACGCTTGGCAGCCTCACAGGGCATGTGCGCGTTTCACCAACCGATATTGCTTTTGAAAATGGCACGCTTGCCGTCGCCGATGGCGGCACCGCGAAATTCACTTATGCCGCGCCACGCGCAGAGAAAGCCACAGCGGGACGATTGGACGCAACGCTTAACCGCGTAAATGTCGCGCCGCTTGCCACTGCCGCAGGGCTTGCAGCCGACCAGAAATTTATTTCCGGGGCGCTTACCGGCGAAGCCCATTTAACCGGGCTGCCCGATGCGCCAACCGGCACCGCAACCGTCAATCTGTTGGATGGCACGCTTGCAGGACAGACCGCGCAGCTTGCGACCGCTAATCTCGTATTCGATGGACGCAGCGCGCGACTTGAACGCAGCGAAATCCGGCTCGCGCAAGGGCAACTCACCGCAACCGGCACGCTTGATTTAAAGAGCAACGATTATCAATTGCAGGGCAATGCCGGCAATATCGATTTAGGTGAGCTTGCCAATTCGCTCGAACTCACCAACACCACAGTGACCGGGATTGCCAACGCGACGTTTCAAGCCAATGGCAATACCGATGACATTGGTGAACTCAATGTTCAGTTGAGAGCCGAAGGGCAAAACGTCACCATCAATGGACGTGATGCTGGGCAATTGAGTCTCACGGCGCAAACCAATCCCGGCGGGCGCGTTGACATCAATCTCACCACTGGCATCACCGGAAAACCACAACCCTTCACGGCAAGCATTGAACTGCGTCGTCCGGGTCGCCCGATTACGATTGATGCCAATCTCGCGGATTTTAATTTTGAACCGGCGGTCGCGGCTTTCGCTCCCGACCTTGCGGCTTCGATTGCCGGTACGGTCAATGGTCGATTGCACATCGCCGGACCTCTGGTGAATGAAAAAGATGAGATAACGGTTGATGGACTTCGCGGCGACCTCACGCTCAATAACATTGCTCTGCAAGTCAAAGAGCGAGCCATCAACATTCAAACGCCGCTCGCGGTGACGCTCAGTGACGCGCAGGTGGCGCTGTCGCAGACCCGCATCAGCGGGCAGGGCATTGATCTCAGACTCGGCGGCACGATTGGTTTGAAAGAAAACGCCGCGCTCAACTTTGCACTGAGTGGCACAGCCAATCTCGACGCTCTCGGTCAATTCGACCCTGATACATTCGTGGGCGGCACTCTGAAGATTGATGCGCGATTGACCGGCACGGCAAGTGAGCCGAACCTCGCGGGAGAAATCATTGCCAGCAATCTATCGTTTACCGGCATTGATTTGCCGGTGTCGATTGAAAACGGTAACGGGCGCATCGCGCTTGCCGGTGATCGCGTCACCCTTGAAAACTTCACCGCAACCGCTAATGAAGGAACCCTAAGCGCCAATGGGTCGATGACGCTGGCGCAACTCAAACCCAAAGAATGGAACTTTGTGGCGCGTGCCAGTAACGTGGATGTGTTGTATCAAGGCGCGCAGGCAATCGTGAATGGCGATTTTAATTTGACCGGTAATCCTGACCGCCAGGTGTTAAGCGGCACCGTCACCATTCCCGAAGGCGAATACACCACCAATCTTGACCTCACGGGTTTAACCGAAAGCGGCGGCAGCGGCAGTTTGAGTTTCGGAAGCGGCAGCACCACAGCAGGCAATGCAAATACTTTTTTCCCTTCCATCAATCTCGATGTGCGCGTCGACGCGCCCAGTTCCTTGCTGGTACGCAATCAACAAATCAACACCGTAGCATCAGCAGCCTTAACAATCGGCGGCACGCTCGACGACCCGAGTGTGACCGGGCGCGTCAGCATCGAAGGCGGCACCATCAAGTTGCGCTCACAGCGTTATGAAATCACCACCGGCACGCTCGATTTTCCGATTGGCGGCGCGTCGCCTATCGTCAACATTTTAACCGAAGGCGACGTGAGCGGTTATCACGTCTATCTTGGACTTGAGGGCCCGATTGATGCGATGGAAGTGACGTTGCGCGCTGACCCGGATTTGCCGCGTTCGGAAATTCTTTCACTGGTAGCGACCGGCAAAACCGATTCGAGCACACTGGGAAGCGAAGAGATTCTAGCATCCGGTTTGGGCACGGCGGCATCCTTGCTTTCAGAAGAATTCATTTCAGCGCCCGCGCAATCCCTGTTGGGGCTGAGCCGGTTTCAGATAGACCCGGTTTTGCAACCGAATACCAACCCGGCGGCGCGATTGACGCTTGGCAAACAACTGACCCGCGATCTGGCGTTCACCTATTCGACCAACGTCGGTTCCGAACAGGATCAAAGCGCAATTGTTGAATACACCCTGACCAATAAATTTTCGGCGCTGGCGTCTTACACACAGGGCGGCAGCGTGACCAACGGCGCGCGCACCAATAGCGATTTCACATTGGAAGTGCGCGGTCGTCGGCGGTTTTCACTGGGCTTCAATCGCGAAGGCAATGGCGCGGGCAAAACCACTGCGAATGAACCGCCGCGCATCGAACGCGCGCCCAAGCCTGAAGCCCAAGTGGTGATTAATTTTCCCGAAGGGATTAAGCTCAGCGACAGACGGCAGCGCGAATTATTGCCCGTTAAAACCGCTGGTTTCAGTCGCCCGCTCGCCAGACTTGGTGAACGAAACCTGGCAAATTATCTGCAAGAGCGCGGTTACTTTTTTGCGACGGTGCGTTCGCGTTGCGAGCCTGCGGATTGCAGCGGGACGGGTTTGAAACTGATTTATGATGTGCAACCCGGCGCGCGTTATGACCTGGATGACATTCAAATCGAAGGCACGGATGAAATCAGTTTCGGCGATGTCAGCAGCGCGTTGCAATCCAAGAGCGCGGCATTTTTTGGCGGCGTGCCGCTGCTGAAAAATATGCCGTTGATTGGCGGCTTGGCGCGCGGCATTACCAGTGATGACCGCATCCGTCGCGACCGCGAAACCATTCGCGCGCGCCTGGCGGATTTAGGATTTCGTTCGGCGCGTGTGACTTCGCGCATTGATACCAAACCGAACAGCGATGATATGGTGCTGGTGTTCATCGTTGAAGAGGGCGCGCGTTCAACGGTGGCGGATATCACTTTTCAAGGCAACACCATGATAACGGCGGAAGAGTTGCGCGAGAATCTGCCCATCAAAGCCGAAGATGCCTTTTCGCCAACCGAGGCGCGGCAAAGCAATCAACGCATCAAGGCGATGTATGCCGAGAAAGGCTTTCTGGAAACCACCGTGCAATACGCCATTCTGGATGTCGAAGCCGACCGCGTGATGCTCCAATACAATATCGTGGAAGGCACACGGTCGGTGATTGCCGAAATCGAAGTCACCGGGCATAGCAAAACTCATGAAAATTCGATTCGGCGGTTCTTTGATTTCAAACCCGGTGAGGTGTTGACGCCCGACAAGATTCGCCGCACACAACGCGATTTATTTGCCACCGGCGCATTCAGCGAAGTGAGTATTCGTCCGCTCGGGATGTCCGGCAAAAACCCCGACGCGCGAATCGTGAATGTGCGGGTAACGGAAGCCAAACCCTTGTTGATGGTTTATGGTTTGGGATATTCGACAGATGAGGGACCGCGCGGCTTGTTGCAATTTACCAATACGAATTTGTTCGGGCGCATCAATTCGGCGTCGATTCGATTGCGCGCCAGTTTCCGCGAACAACTGGCGCAGGTGCAATATATCGACCCCCGCGTTTTAGGCAGCAAATGGGGCGGCACGGTTTCGGCGTTTTTTAATCGCAATAGCAATTTGCAAACCTTCTTGCAAAGGCGTCTGGTGACCGGCGGCACGACCACCAATAATGGACCCGGTTTTGGCATCAATCGCTTTGTGACTTTCGCTCAGGCTGAGCGCAAACTTTCTGACCTCACATCAATGCGCTTCCGCTACAGTTTTGAAAGCACCAAATTATTCAACGTGCAAAATATTCCGGTCGATGAAATTGCCCGCAATGCGCAAGCGGTTCGCCTCGGACAGCTATCGGCAGGCTTAACGCGCGACACGCGCAACTCGGCGCTTAATCCGACCTCGGGGCAACTCATCAGTTTCGAGCATTCGCTGGCGGCAAGACCCCTGGGCGGCAACGAAGCGTTCAATAAATTTTTCACCAACTATCAACGCTACAGACAACTGCCTGTGAGCACGCCGCTGCTCAAAGATTCGGTGCTGGCTTTTGCGGCGCGCGTGGGATTGGCTGCGCCGTACAGCATTCGCGGCACCGGGGCAAACGGCGCGATTACCGATGCCGACAGACAACTGCCCATCAGCGCGCGCTTCTTTTCCGGCGGCGCAACCACTTTGCGCGGCTTTCAATTTGAGCAGGCGGGACCGCAAGCGATACTCGAACCGCGCAATGAAGAGGAATTGCCGACGCTGGTGCCGCTTGGCGGAAACGCTTTGGTGGTGATGAATTTTGAATTGCGTTATCCGCTCACCACGCAACTCAGGCTGGTGCCGTTTTACGATTTAGGCAATGTTTTCCGCCGCGTCAGTGACATTGAATGGAACGGCATGTCACATACGATTGGCTTGGGGTTAAGGTTGAATACCCCGATTGGTCCCGTGGGAATCGATTATGGCTATTTGTTGAATCCCTCGACCTTCCTAAGCGCCGGAGGCATGGTGATTCGTCAACCGCAAGGCGTGATTCATATTCGCTTCGGACAGACCTTCTAAATTCACAGAGGATTTGTGGTTTTTCGTTGAGCACGGAAAAAAAGCGAAGCGCTACAGGTTTCAATAAACAAAAAAGGGAATCGAAGTTTTAAACTTGATTCCCTGGATTTAATTTCAGAGTTGCTTTCACAAGGAAAGTAAATTTGTCGAATTTATTAAACCGGTATTTATCGAATATAACCATTTACGACGACCGGTCGGGAATAAGCATAAGAAATTTCTCTCTCCAATCTCTTCTGCATATCCGATTTGATTAACTCTAATCCCAAGCGTTCACCTTCTTCAAAAATCTGCGATAAGAAGTAACGATTCCCCACACGTTGGAAAACCAATTTGGTGTCTTCGGAATATTCCGGGAGCTGAGCATTGATGGTGTGGAATAACATCAAATTGTGTCCTCTTTCATCACGCAAAGCTAAGATGTGCGGGTTATAAGTATTGACTCGTCGGAGCGAATATTCGCCCGCAGAAAATCTCATATCCTTGACGGTAAAATCGAAGGGAATGGTCGCTTCAATGGTATAAGCGATTTGAGCTGAAGTGGTTGATGGAACGCCTGCTAATAAAAATAGAACGGCTATAGATAACAGTGCCTTTTTCATAGGTCTCTCCTTATTTTTCAAGCTGTTTGAAGATTCTTTTTTGAACTTAACGCATAATCCAAAACGCTTAATATGGTGAAGAAATCCCGTTCTTCAACATCAGCAGTTTTATGAAACACGTTAAAACCAGTAATCTTCAAACAGCCCTTATAGTGGTGACCGATTAAAAAACCGGTCGAGTTATTGCAAGTTTTTCTGCAATAACCTTTGTCCTACGCGATTGGTATTTAGCAACCGATATGCCGTTGAACTTTTTGTGAACCGGCAAAGCCGAACTCGAACTCGCAGAGTTGAAGTAAGTGAAGGTCTATAAAGAATTAAAATTCTCCGGAAAAAACCGGGAAGCGTGTTACATCCTCAATGAGGTTTTTTTCAGACGTTGAGTTGTATGGCAGGCAAGCAGAACCTGGCGGCGAAAATCATTCACTGCTTCAATCTATAAACCATCCTGTATTTTAAAGTGTAAAAATTTGCAGACACTCAGTTTGCTATCCATACAGCATCCGAGTTTTTATATTGCGGAAAATTTATTCCGCTCAATCGGCAACCAGTTCAGCGGTTGTCTTTGCGCGAAGCGGAAGGTGAATCTCGCGAGCCGGTAATTTCCAGGTCTCGCCGGGTTTGGTCAAACAGACGCGCCAGCCTTCATCGCCCGCCGCTTTAAGCAGACGGTGAATCGGTTCGCCGACCGGTTCACGTCCCAGGCGAAAGGTCGAATGGTGCATCGGTAAAATATAGTTCGCATTCATTTCATGGCGCATCTGCCAGGCTTGTTCAGGATTCGCATGCGCGTAGATATAGGGGTTGTATGCGCCAATCGGCAAGATGGCAAGTTCAATTTTTATCCCTCGGTAACGCAGACGCGAAAACGCCCGCGTATAAGCGGTGTCACCGCCAAAGACAATAGCGCGCTCGCCTTTGGTAATTAAAAAGCCGCCGTAGCCGCGATGCCGGTCGGTGAGTCGCCGCGCCCCCCAGTGATTGACTTCGATGGCTTCCACACCGGTATCTTTAAATGTCACCTGTTCGCCCCAACCGATTTCGCTTACTTTGGCGAACCTGCTCACTAAATCGCGATTGCCTTGTTGAACGATGACGTGAGTTTTGCGCGGCAATTTTTTCAGTGTGCCGAGATCGCAATGATCCATATGCGCGTGCGAAATCAACACCGCATCAAGCGGCGGGAGTTCATTTGCTGAGAGCGCCGGATGCACCAGACGACGCGGCCCGATAGTTAAGCCTGCGAGATTGACGCCGACATGCGAACGCATCACCGGGTCTGTCAAAATCCAGGTGCCGAAAAAATTAATGAGCACGGTCGCGTGTCCAATCCAGGCGACCGTCAGTTCATCATCGCGCCAGTTTTCAAGTTGCGGAGTATGAGGCGCGGGCGCAATCGGCAAGCGCCGGTCTTGCGCCTGCTGATTAAAATAACGACGCCCGTGCTGGCGGGCATACTTCGTATAAATTTTGAGATTCTTAATATTCACCTTTTTATGATGCCACAGGTTGGGCAATATGCGGCATAGTGAATTTGCCTTATCCGTTTTATCCGAGGATAAGTACATTGGAAACTAAATTTCTTGAGGTTCAGAGTTACGCATTTATGCGTGAATCGCTTTTTTCTCACGCCTGAAGACGTGACTCTGAACGCTGAAAAATATCAACTTACTTAGGTTCCACTGTAATAAACTCTACCTTTGCCAAAGTATGATTGACGATTTTTGCCTGCCCTGGCGCATTTCGCCGCGCCGGTTTTAATTTTGATTCCGGTTGTTTAAGTAAGCTAAAATCTCGCGACGTATCCAGCCAGACACGTCGAACAAAGGAATCTCCATGATAATAAAACTACGCATGATGCTGCAGTTTACGATATTGATTTCGATGCTTTTAAGCGTCAATAGCTATGGGCAACAAATTGCCGACCCCGCGTTTAAACCGCCCATAGCGAATCCGCTGTACGCTACGGGTCGGGGTCCGGTCATCTTACTTGATGAAGCCCACTTCAATTTTCATACGGTGGATGGACGCTACCAGCCATTTGCCGAATTCATACGACGCGACGGTTATGTGGTACAGGGGTCGCGCGAAAAATTCAGCAAAGCCGCTCTGCAAAAGGGACAGATACTGATAATTGCCAACGCTCTGGCTGAGCAGAATCAATCGAGTTGGAAGTTGCCGACGCCCACAGCCTTTACCGATGAGGAGATTGCCAGCGTGCGCGATTGGGTGAAAGATGGCGGCGCGCTACTGCTCATCGTTGACCATATGCCATTTCCGGGGGCTGCGGAAAACCTGGCAAAAGCTTTCGGCATTCGTTTCAGCAACGGTTATGCGGTAGATGAAAAAGCGCAGGGTCCAATAGTTTTTAAACTGGCGGATGGCTTACTGAAAGAACACGCGATTACCCGTGGGCGAAATGAGAATGAAAAGGTGGATTCGGTTGCGACCTTCACCGGCTCAGCGTTTCAAATCGAAGGCGAAGCCCAACCGCTGCTCATTCTCGGTTCATCGGTGGTGTCTGTGCTGACCACGGTAGCCGGTCAGGTAAATGACGACACGCCGCGCCTTCCGGTAAAGGGTTGGTTGCAGGGGGCGACGATGAAATTCGGCAAAGGGCGTATTGCGATTTTCGGAGAAGCCGCGATGTTTTCGGCGCAACTCGCGGGAGCCAATCGCACGCCGGTGGGAATGAATGCGCCAATTGCCGCAAAGAATCCGCAATTTCTTTTAAACATCATGCACTGGCTTTCGGGTAAGTTGGAAGATATGAAAAACCCAAAATGATTTAGGCATTTCTGATTGCGGTTAATTGCACGGCTTCATCGCTCAAGTTAAGTGTCTCGCGGGCATCAATTTTTCAATGGATGCTATTCAACTGCTCCGGCTTGCCTGAGCGAAAAAGCCGTGTCTTCGTGACCGCCTTGATTGGCGAGCATCAAAGCGGTGTGGCAGGCTTTTCGTGTTCACGTCCTTCATTGCCTTCCTGATAACCTTGATTGCCTGAACGCCCTTTCGGCTCTCCTTTTTTCTTGAGCGCCATAATCCATCTCCTTCTCAAACCAGGCTCGCCCAACGGCTGTAATTTCATAATCGGCGAGTGCATAATTTCCCTACAAAACTGCGCGTTAAATTTTTTACAAATCACCCCGGCATTCACTCAGGCAAATGATGTACCCTAAGCATCAAATAAGAAATTTTCCAGAATCGTCATTCAATTTTCTATTCAATCGGTTGTATGATTCCGCCGTCACCTGGCTTTTTCAGGCTCAACGGAAATTGTTCAATCAAACAATGAGTTTCGGGTGCCAAAATTTTGGCAGGAGTTGTCAGTGAATCAATTTGACGATTGTGGAGGAAACATGAATCAGCGAATTCGACCGGAGAGTTTCAATTCAGTGGCGCGCAATGTTCCAATGAAAGCTCAATTGCAATGGACCGGGCAGGCAGTCACGAAAGCCATGCTTTGTCTCTTGATAATCGCAGTCGCTTCGGTTTGCGCGATGGCAGCCGATGCGCGATTTGAAATTTCCTATCCGACAGCAATCGATAAGGGACCAATCACCGGGCGTGTGTTTGTGATGATTGCAAAAAATAATCGCGTCGAACCCCGCTTGCAGGCGGGTTCCTATAACAGTTCGGTGCCGTTTTACGGATTGGATGTGCAGGCGCTCAAGCCTGACGAGAACGCAGTGATTGATGCAGCGGTACTTGGCTATCCGGTCGAAAATCTCAATCAGCTTCCGGCAGGCGAATACTATGTGCAGGCGCTCTTGAATGTTTACACTCAGGCGCATCGCAAAGATGGTCACGTTATCTGGGTGCATATGGATCAATGGGAGGGCCAGCAGTGGAATCGTTCGCCGGGAAATCTCGTAAGCGAAGTGCAGCGCATCCACCTTGACCCCGCCGCAGGATTCAATATCAAACTCAGCCTGACGAAAAAACTGCCGCCGGTCGAAGTGCCGCCCGATACCGTCTGGGTCAAACGCATAAAGATTCAAAGCAAGTTGCTGACAGAGTTCTGGGGACATCCGATGTATCTCGGCGCGACTTTGTTGTTGCCGAAAGGCTACACCGAAAATCCGAATCAACGGTATCCGGCAATCTACATTCAAGGTCATTTCGGACTCGGCGCGCCCTTTGGCTTTACCACTGAACCGCCCGCAAGACCTGAAAGCGCAGAGCAACGCAAGGCGCGACTGAGTCGCAGCGCCCGTGAAACCGGTTATGAGTTTGCGCAAAGCTGGATGTCGGAAAATTTCCCGCGCATGATTGCCATCACCTTTCAACATCCGACGCCTTACTATGATGATTCTTATGCGGTGAATTCGGCGAACAACGGCCCTTACGGTGATGCGTTACTGACAGAGTTGATTCCCTATCTCGAAGAAAAATTCAGAATCATCGCCAAGCCGCAAGCGCGTGTGCTCACGGGCGGTTCAACCGGTGGTTGGGAAGCGTTGGCTTTACAAATTTTTCATCCGAAATTTTTCAACGGCACCTGGGCGCTGTATCCAGACCCTGTTGATTTTCGTCGTTATCAAATGTCGAATGTTTACGAAGACGACAATGCTTTTGAAGTGCCAAACGGCGACTGGAGCAAACTCATCCGCCCGCTTTCACGAAATGCCGAAGGGCAGGTGACGCTGACGATGCGCGAGATGAGCCGGCTTGAAGCCGTGCTTGGCAGCAACGTGCGTTCGGGGCAACAGATTGCCGCGTGGGATGCGGCATACGGGACTGTCGGCAAGGACGGTTATCCGCGCCCCATCTGGGATCGGTTGACCGGCAAGATTGATCGCCAGGTGGCGTTATACATGCGCGACAACGGCTATGATTTGCGTTACAACCTGGAAAAGAACTGGTCAAAGAATGGCAACGATCTGGTTGGCAAAATTCATGTCTATTGCGGCGATATGGATAACTATTATCTGAATCTTGCGGTCTACCTGCTCGAAGATTTTTTGAAAGTCGCAGACAATCCGAAAGCCGAAGCGGTCTTTGAATACGGGCGACCGATGAAGGCGCACGGCTGGCAACCATTCACCAATGCTGAACTGGTGCGAATGATGGCGGCGCGAATCAATAAAACGCTACCCGGCGCGATGGCAAGTGAAACCAAGTCGGCGGCAAAAGGCAATTGAGATTGTGCGCGAGAGTTTTGAAGCTTGAGGGCTAAACCTCAAGCTTCCACGGGGCGCGATATTTCGCCTTCAAAAACGCTCTGATGTGATTTTGCTTGACCGTCCAGTTTGCTTCATCCCAATCCAGCCACGTCTTGTGACGCATCGAAAGATTGGCAAGAAGGCAGACCGTCGAAGAGCGCACACAGGTTTCAATGTCGCTTACAGGTCGCGCCCGCGTCTTGATGCATTCGATGAAATTTTTCCAGTGCGGCATATTCATCTCATTCATCGCCGCATCTTTTTCATAAGTAACCGAAGTGATTTTCGCGTCATCGTTGGCAATCACATAACAACCGCCGCGCCTGACAATCAGTGTCCCTTCGCTTCCGTGAATCGACGTTGCCGCGCCGTGACCAAACATCGGCAACGGATTAGCCGTGCGGCTTTCGTAAGTGAGCAAAAATTTCGGATAGTGAAAGGTCGCCATCATAGTATCGGGCGTGTCGCGATTATCATCAACATACAGCTTGCCGCCCATCGCTGAGATGGCGGTCGGCATCACTTCACCGAAACACTGATGCACAGGGTCGATGAGATGCACGCCCCAATCGGTCATCGCGCCGCCCGCATAATCCCAGAAATAACGAAAGGTCGGAAAGGTTTGCACACCGACGCCCCAACGGTTGAGATTGAAAGGAACTTTCGGAGCCGGACCCAACCACATATCCCAATCGAGACCTGTGGGAACCGTGCCATCTGCGGGTCTGCCGAAGCCTTTTTTGTTTGGCTTTGCGGTTTGCCAGGTGTGACAAAACGTCACTTCACCAATCATGCCGCTTTGGATGATTTCAGCGGCTTTTTTGAAATAGCCGCCTGAACGTTGCATAGTGCCAGCCTGCACCACGCGTTTATATTTGCGCGCTGCCTGCACCATCTTCAGTCCTTCTTCAACATAGACCGAAGCAGGTTTTTCAACGAAAACATCCTTGCCCGCTTTGCAGGCTTCAACAGCCATATAAGCGTGCCAGTGGTCGGGCGTTGAGATGCAGACGGCATCGATGGATTTATCGGCGATGAGTTCGCGAAAATCTTTTATCGCTTTGACCTTTTTGCCGCCTTTGTCTGCGGCGGCGACCGCTTTTTCGAGTGTCGGTTGATACACATCACAAACCGCTACCGGTTCAACATCCGGCAGTTTCAAGGCATAACCCAGGTTGCTCGAACCCATCGCGCCAAGCCCGATAAAGCCTACACTGATGCGGTCATTCGCGCCGCGCACACGCCCCGTGAAAAGCGATGTGGTGAGCGCCGCTCCTACGCCTTTAAGAATATTGCGTCGTTCTATCATGGCTTTACCTCTCAGGTTTTTTATAAATGAAAACTCTTTGGATTTTTGGAGTTTAAATTTCGCCTGTTCATTGAACTGATTTGTCGGGCACACACTATATTTTTTTTGCACAGGTCTTGCAACTCGCTATCTGTGAAGTTGGGTAAGAATTTTTATAGTGACTGCAATCTTTTCGTCGAATAAGCAAGCGTTTAAAAATCAGCTAAAGCTCCATAGGGCTTGTCTTGATTCGCTGAGAGCGGAAAATTCCTCCCATAGATAGCGGAACAGTAGTTGCTCCAGGAGAGCCATCGTAAGCTCCCAAGGGGATTTTTAACCATGTTCAAATCCCTGATACGGGGTAAATGCTGGTCAACTACTTCAATAAATCTGGTCGAGAGCCAAGGATGTTTACTGTGCAAAAAAAAGACTTTAATAGGGTATTGCCAGCAATGATCAGGGAGTTGGGCGCGGTCGGTCGCCAAAACCACTTGTTCTTTTAACCTCGCAGAAAAATTCCGTTTCCTGCGAAAAACCACGCATTTTGTTTGGGGCAAATTAATCAGTGGATAACGTCCCGGATTAGTCAGTGCTCATTGCCCAAGGCAAACAATCTGCCAAAGGAGAGCGTTGCTATGGAAAATGCCGAACCTAAAACCGCTAAGATTTTAAAACGTGTGATTACCCTCTTAGCCTTAGTGACCGTACTTTTCTTCATTTTCACACCCGCCAACAACGCCTCTGCAGAAGTTAGTTCTATCAACTCATCAACTGATACAGAGGTCAATACACCCACGGTTTCACCCGAAGACAGCGCCTGTGCAAGTTGTCATGAACAGATTGCTCAAGGCTTTGTTAAAACGGTTCACGGCAAGGCTAAAAAACATGCCGCCCTGGTGAAAACCGGTAACGCTTCATCAGAAGCTGCCGTCAGTTGCCAGTCCTGTCACGGGGACGGCACCGAACACATAGCCAATGGTGGAGATGCGACGAAGATTAAAAATCCGGCAAAGCTGAATGCCGCCGAAGCCAGTAAAAATTGTTCGCAGTGTCACTCACAAAACAACGAACACGCGGTCTGGCGCGGCAGCAAACACGAAGCCGCCGGGCTTTCCTGTTTGAGCTGCCATAGCGCGCACCATTCGCCGGTTGCGAAATTCAGCGAATCCAAACTCTTTGCTTCAGCGGAAGCCGAAACCAAATTGCTCAAGAAAAATTCCCAAGCCGAGACCTGTTTTCAATGCCACACGGAACTTCGCAAAGCGCAATTTCAACGTTCGACACATCTTTTCCGCAATGAAAATCTGGAACACAAAATCACCTGTTCCACCTGTCATGAGCCGCACGGGTCGATTGGCGAAAAGATGATGCGAACCGCGACCGCTAACGAAACCTGTTATCAATGTCATACCGAAAAACGTGGCCCGTTTCTATTCGAGCATTCGCCGGTGCGGGAAAATTGTGGCAGTTGCCACAAAGCCCACGGGTCGAATAACGCTGCCTTGCTGGCTGCAAAAACGCCAATGCTATGTCAGCAATGCCACATTCAAGGGCGGCATCAAACGGTTGCCGGGGTGTCCAACTCGGTATTTACCTCCGGGAGAGGATGCGTTCAGTGCCATCCGCAAGTGCATGGCTCGAATCATCCATCAGGCATTAACCTGCAACGCTAAAAGGACAACAGAAAGGAGAAGAAAGTTATGAATACAAGAATCGTTTTCCAACCCAAGTCTGTTCTTTGTTCTTTGCTTTGGTTCCTTCTGGTTTGTCCGTTGATGACCTTTGGACAACAAAATGCTGATGCATCAGCCAACAAGAAACTCATTGCAAATGACAAGACCGCAACTAAAACCACGGCGCTTCCGCAAGCGGACACGCCGCGTCCATTCAAACTGATTTTTGAATTCGGCGGACAGATCACCAGCGTTGATGGCAGCCGCCCATCGAAATTTGAAGAATATCGCAAAGTGCGAGAGGGCGCTTATGTGCGGAAGTTTTCGCTTTCAGCAAATCCCGACGCCTCACCGCTGTTTTTCCGCTTTACGGGTCGCGAACCGAGCGAACGCGACCAGCGTTACCGCCTCGACCTCGGCAGATACGGAACCTTCAGAACCACTTTTGATTACACAGGCATTCCGCATCTGTATGCTCGCGGCGCGCGTTCACCCTTCAGTTCAAGCGAGGGCGGCGTGCTTACGATACCGGACAATGTGCAGACGGCTTTTCAAAATGCTACGAATGACCAACTGCCTGCGCTTGTCCGGAATTATGTCAGCAGCCTGCCACTTTCTACGCTCAGGGTGCAGCGCCACACCACTGATTTTCGCCAGACGGTAAATGTTACCGAAAACTGGAAATTGCGATTCAACTGGTGGAATCAGAAAAAAACCGGCACCAGTCCACTCGGCACCGGCAGTTATGAACGTGTCGGAACCCCGACCGGCGATACCTTCCGGGCACTCTCTATAGAATTGCCTGCGCCGGTTGATTATCTGACCAACCAGTTCACTTTCGGAACCAGCTATACGAGAGCCAAATGGGCAATCAATGCCGATTACACCTTCTCGAAATTTGAGAATCGCATTCCTTCATTGACCTTCGACAATCCCTTCCGCATTACCGATAAGCAAGCCACCGGCAGCGGCGGGGTATTTGACCGCATGGCATTTGCGCGCGGCATCTTTGCTCTCGCGCCAAGCAATGAAGCGAAAACTTTCATGATTTCAGGCTTCATCGAATTGCCGCACGATTCGCGTTGGGCAAGCGCGCTCGGTTGGAGCCAGTGGGAACAGAATGAAGATTTTCTCCCCTATACCTTGAACTCGGCAATCGTTGCTTCGGGTTTGCCTGCGGGCACGAGTGTGACGGATGTGGCGGCATTACCGCGTCGCAGTCTCGAAGGTGAAGTTGATACCTTCTCTCAAGACCATTTGTTTACCACCAGGGTGACGAAGAGTTGGATGTTCAATCTTCATTATCGAATGTATGACTATGACAATGTCACGCATCACATTAAATTTCCCGGTTATGTGGCTTTCGGGGAATCTTTCTGGCGTACCAATATCAACACCAAGCCAATTGAAAATGAACCGGTCTCGTTCACGCATCAAATGGCGAGCGCCGAATCGGTCTGGCGCATTGCCGATCCGTTGGATTGGAAATTTGAATACAAGCTTGATGTCTGGGACAGGGAAAATCGCCAGGTTGAAAGAAGCAATGAACACACCATCAGCACCTTGTTTTCTTACAAACCGACCAACCGCTTTACCGGAAGATTGAGTTACGCCTATTCCGATAGAAGCCCGCTCAAATACAATCCCGGCATTTTGGAGTTTAATCGTTTACGAATGTTCGATCAGTCGAAACGCCTGCGCCACAATGCCAGTTTGCAGTGGCAATATCACATCAATCCGCAACTCGGTTTATCGGGAACCTTCGGGTATTTGAGCGATGACTATGATCAAAACTTCTTCGGCTTGACGAAATATATTCAAGCTTTCGGAAGCATCGATTTGCTCTGCAATGTGAACGACGCAACGACCTTTTATTTCAACTATGGTCGTGACCGTTACAGCTATTCATTGAATCAGATTGCCAAGACCGCAGTGCCGTTTGATCTTGCGAATCGTTGGAATCGGGATGAACGCGACCTGCTCGATACTCTGGGACTCGGCGTCACTACGTATCTGGCAAAAGAGAAACTGTTTCTCGATGTGCATTATGGCTATTCATTTGGCAGAACGCGATTGACGACAGTCAATCCCAACACCCCATCAGCCATCAATGTGCTGAATGCGGCGGCTTATCCGTTCCCTGATGTCAAGACGCGCCTCAATGAGTTCAATTCGGACATTAGTTACCAACTGACGCCGAATTTCGCTATCGGCACGCGTTACATTTATGAACCCTATCATCTTGAAGATTATGCCTGGGATAATCAGCAGCCTTATCAGTTCGGTCAGTTACCTGCGACTCAGGATGGCAGACGGTTCCTGTTACTCGATTCCCGCTACACCGGCTATGACGCTCATGTGTGGGGAGCCTATGTGCGGTTCTCCTGGTAATTCGTGATGCCACCTGTTTACCGGGGAGAAGTAAGGAGCCTGAATTTCAGGCTCCTTTTCAATTTGGTGATGAGGTAGTTGAGGAAGGTGTTTGACTGCGACGTTCATGGTCTCGCAATCAGTGACCGCTTTTTCAATTTGAGAAAGTTGTTTTGCAAGCCGCTCCAGATGCAATTCATCGCCTGCTTTTATCTCACGGTAAAACCGGGCGTGAGATATTCGGCAGTTCGCCATTGAGCGATTCTAAAAAGGCGACGATTGCGGAAATCTCCGAATAGCTCTGTCCGAGCAGCGGGGCAACATCAAGCGGCAGTCCGTCCGTTGAACCTCTGGGAACGCCGCGATAATAAAACTCGACAACCTGCGACAGCGTTTCCAGCGAACCATCGTGGAGGTAAGGCGCGGTTCTTGCCACATCGCGCAAACCCGGCGCGCGAAAGGCATAAAATTTCGCCTTCTCGCCGGTAATTGCGCCGCGCCCTTTATCTATAAACGTCGTGCCGAGTCGATAGAAATTATTATCGGTAAACATTGGTCCGCTGTGACAGCGAATGCAACCGGCATCGCCACGAAACAGTTCCCATCCCAATTTCGCTTCATCGGAAATCGCGTTTTGGTCGCCCGCAATAAAACGGTCAAAGGGGGCGTTGCGACTGATTAAGGCGCGTTGAAAAGCGGCGAGGGCTTTGGCAATCGAATCACTGGTTGCAGCGGTTCCAAAAGCCGCGCGAAATTGCGCGACGTATTGAGGAATGGCATTCAATTCTTTTTCCAACTCGGCAAGCTTCTGGTTCATTTCATCGGCGGATTGAATCGGCATCAAGGCTTGCTCTTCGAGACTCCCAGCCCGCCCGTCCCACAGGTAGCGCGTATAAAATCCGACATTCGTAAGTCCGGGCGTGTTACGTGTGAGCGATTTGCCGCCTGCGCCTTTGGCTTTCGTCAAGCCATCGGTAAAGGCTTTTTCGGGAAGATGACAACTGGCGCAACTCATGGTGTTATCGCCGGAGAGTCTCGCGTCAAAGAAAAGCTGTTTGCCCAGTTCAATCCGTTCTTTAGTGGTCGGATTATCGGCAGGCGCGGGAGCCTTTGGCGGCAATGCCGTTGAGGTTGCGCTCTCTTGTTGATGAAGCGCGGCGACCGGCAGACCGTTGACGATTGCCCAAAGGATTGCGCCGATGACGGCAGTCAAAATCAGTTGACGGTTTTGATTTTTCATTTTCTCAATTTGAGGTAATCGTAGTTCGTTCAAAGCGTCGTTCAAACTTTATCAAATAACGCTATTCCCAGGCTATTTCTGAACCGAACGAAAACCGAGTAGCTGTTACACCTGGACATTAGAATTTGCATCGACCTCGACGCGCTTCCCAAGCCCATAGAAAATTATCAGCGGCAAAATCACCAGTAAGGGAATCACTAAAACCAGAAGTGAATATTCCCAGAAAGCCGCGCCCCTGTTGTATCCGCCATTGATGAGCGGAATCAGGAACACGATTGTATAGTACGCCAGAATCGGATAGCAGAAGCGACGCCAGCCACCTGAAAATTTTCCCGCACTGATTTTTTCGTTCACGATAAAGAGTAAAAATAAAAAAACAAAGTAGACGGTGATGCCTTCGATGCGGTGCAGTTGATTGGCGCTCAGACCGCTCACATCCGACAGTTGCTCCAGATGCAAAGCAATCGCAATGCGCGCCGTATTGGCAATGAGCGTGACCAGATAAGCGATGAGCGCCGCTGCCGGAAGGAATTTCCAGGCAGCGGCGGGCTGGCGCGCTTGCAATGCGGCGGGCTGGCGCGCTTTTAATAACTTTCTCGTCGAGAGCATCAGGAAAGCGGCGATTAAGAAATTCACCCCTGCGCAGGCTGGAGCAATGACGAAACGGCGATCCTGGCTGACATAGCCGGTGTAGGATTCAAACTCAAACCGGGTGCCGCTGGTGAGTTCAACCAGCGAAGTCGTCGGCGCGAGTATCCATTGCAACTCGTTGGCGCTCGCCTTTGAGTAAAACAGTTTGAGGGTGAAAGCAACAAGCAGAACGACTGCCCATTGCGCAATGCGTGTCCAATGCAATTTCTTGTTCATACCAAACGCCGCCGTCCGCGATAAATCATAATCAGGGTGATGAGTGAAATGGTCGCTATCAACCAGATGAGTTCCGGTTCATCGCCGGTTTCGATGCCATCGCCGATTGCCAAATCGGTGACGCCAAGCGGCAGCGGCAACGGTTGCTCAACATCTTTTGCAGAACCATCGGGATTGGTGACGATTTCGCGAACCGCAATGAATGAGGTGTATTGCGTAAGCAGATTGTATTTCAAGCCCAGAGCCGTGATGCTGGCAACGCGGTCTGTGTCGATGTCGCCTGAGCCGTAATCGGAAAGTTCGGCAATGCGCGAACGCGCCCACAGATAACGCAAGGCGCTGTTGGCTCCATCGGGTAACATGCCTGTGATGTAGAGGCGAGATGTGTAATCTCCCTGTCCGTTTTTCCCTGTGAGTTCAAACGTGCCGCTAATTGAACCCCGCCATTTGCCAAACAGGATTACCGGACGATTGGCAAACAGGTCAGGGAATGAAGTTGGTTGAACATCATAAATGTCGAAACCCTGCGCGCGCACCTGAATGTCTGTGAGCACGGGATTTTGAATATACTCGCGGAATTTCGCGGCAATCGCCGGCGCTTCGTCCGGCTGCGTGACCACGAACGCTTCACCCATTCCGGCTTTGGCAACGCCTTCGATGAGGTAACGATTCACCGATGTGCCGATGCCAAAGGAAAACACGTTGGCTTGATTCAAATTTGCGCGGATGTAATCAAATACCCCTTTTTCGCCGGAAATATAGCCATCGGTGACGAGCACGATGCTGCGTGACACGCCTTCCGGTTGCGGGATGTTCATGGCGTTTTGCATTGCCGGAAGGAGTTCAGTGCCACCGCTGCCGCGTTGTTCGTCAAGCAAGCGCAGAGCATTCGCGAGATTTTGTTGGTCTGCGGGAAGCGATTTCGCAGAAAGCACCGTCGCATCGCCTGCAAACAACACGATGTTGAACATATCCGTGGGTCGGAGTTGTCCGATTAAATCACGCAACAGTTGCTTGGCGGTATTCAACGGGAAACCTTCCATTGAACCGGAAACGTCAACCACAAAAATATATTCGCGAGTCGGAATGTCGGCGTTGTTAATGCGCGCGGGTGGTTCAGCCATATACAAGAAAAAGTTTTCATCCTTGCCCTGATAGAGCAGCAAGCCCGAAGTGATTTGCTCGCCCGCCAGACGATAGCGCAGGATAAAATCACGATTCCCTTGCAAGGCATCCGCTTCATTTAAGATCAACTGCGCGACACTCGGACTTTGCCACTCGGCAGCAATTTTGTGTGAGGTGCAGGCTAAATCATGAATCGGAACCCCGGCGGAAATTTTGGCTGAAATATGGAGTGTGCTTGTCGGTTTATTGCCTTGACGCAGATAGGGATTTTTAATCCATTGGTCTTGAGCGGTTGCCGTCGATTCCGGTTGCGAAGAATAACGCGGGCCCACAACCGTAGGGAAAACCACTTCATAGACACCATCGGTCGGCGCCAGAAGTTCCGTGTAGCGCAGTTCAATGTCAACCTGTTCATTGGGGTTGAGGTTGGCAAGATTCATGGAAAATACATTGGGTCTATCTTGCTCAAGTAGCGATGCGCTCTTACCTGCCTGTTTGGCTTCGTCAAATTCTTTTCTGGCTTTTTCGCGTTCTTTGATTCTGGCGACGATGACCTGATTGCCGATTTGCATGCGCATCGCGTAAACCGCTGCGCGTGTGGAGGCAGGGAAAACATATCGGGCATTGATCGGTCGCGTCCCTTCATTGCGATAGGTTTGTCTGACCGTCACATCGGCGATGATGCCGGAAACGTTTATATCAACGCGGGTCTCTTTAAGCGGCAAGTGATCGACGGCAGGGTCGCCCTGCACAAAGAAATAGGGGGAGAGGGTTTTATCTTTCTGGGTCTGCGCAGCGGCAGAAAAAGCGAGTAAGGGAATGGTGAGCAACATCAAACAGACGGTGCAAATTTTGTATTTCATCATACACGTCTCCTTAGACAACCGAGTTGTCAGGTGGTTAAACAAGGCAAAAGCCTCTTTTGTCATATTGACTGGCTTACGATGATGTTGATGTGTGTTTCTTCCTTCGCCGAGAGCTTAATGTCGCAAGCCACAGGCGGGATTACCTCATCGCGAGCCGAACGGTTTTGCATTTCATCGCGCGCCTTAGATGTAGTCGCGCATACGGGGTTGCTTAATGTTTAAGGGAATTTTTTCTGATACGCGATGGTCGCGCTTTTGACGTTGCGAGTTGATTGGCGTAGCCGTATGATGGCGCAGCAATCAAATGGATTAAGAAATCTTTCGAGTGGAGCAACCGTGATGAATCGCAGACAATTTTTACAAACCAGCGCCGCCGGATTTTTATTAGCCCGCCAACTCTACGGCGAAGAATTTCAAGACCGCAAACTGCGCGTCGGACTGATCGGCAGCGGTTGGTATGGCAAATTAGACCTCTTTCGCTTGATTCAAGTCGCGCCGGTCGAAGTCGTATCCATTTGTGATGTCGATAAACGCATGCTTGGCGAGGCTGCCTCAATGATTGCCGAACGACAGGCATCAAAGAAAACGCCGCGAACTTATAGCGATTATCGCGCCCTGCTTCGCGAAAAAGATTTGGACATTGTGCTCCTAGCCACGCCCGACCACTGGCACGCGCTGCCGATGATTGCCGCGGTCGAAGCGGGCGCCGATGTCTACCTGCAAAAGCCCATCAGCGTTGATGTCATCGAAGGGCAGGCGATGGTGGCGGCGGCGAATAAATATAAACGCGTCGTGCAGGTCGGCACCCAGCGCCGCAGCACGCCGCATTTAATCGAAGCCCGCGACCGCATTCTGCGCGAAGGCAAACTGGGCAAAATCGGCTTGGTGGAAATTTATTGCTATTACCATATGCGTTCGACCGAAAATCCGCCCGATTCCGCGCCGCCCGATTATCTCGATTATGAAATGTGGACAGGACCTGCGCCGATGCGACCTTACAATCGGTTGGTTCATCCGCGTGGCTGGCGCGTGTTTAACGAATACTGCAACGGCATTCTCGGCGATATGTGCATACACATGCTGGATACGGTGCGCTGGATGATGGGACTCGGCTGGCCGAAACGGATTTCTTCGAGCGGCGGCATACTGGTTGATAAAAGCAGCAAAGCCAATATTCCCGACACCCAAACCGCTACCTTTGAATTCGATGACCTGCGAGTCATCTGGCAACATCGCAGTTGGGGACACCCGAACGATCCGAAATACCCCTGGGGCGCGACCCTTTATGGTGACAAAGGGACGCTCAAGGCAAGCGTTTACGGTTATGATTTTATTCCCATCGGACAAGGTCAGCCGATTCACCGCGATGTGGCTTATGAATTGGAACAATACCCTGAGGACAAAACCGAAAAGGATTTGGAACAGCACGTCGCTCCGGCGATTCGCGGACATATGAAGGATTTTTTACGGGCTATCGAAAAGCGCAGCAAGCCGGTGGCGAGCATCGAAGAAGGGCATATTTCAACGGCGAGTTGTATTCTCGCCAATATCTCCTTTGATCTTGGGCGGACGTTGAATTGGGACGCGCAGAAACAGCGCGTCATCGGCGATGAAGAGGCGAATAAACGCCTGGCGCGAAAGTACCGCGCCCCCTGGATTCACCCTGAGCCGATGAAATACAAAGCCTGAAGGTATTTCAAGGTTCGTCATCCATCGACAAAAGCGATTTGAGAGAATGTGGGTGTGCTGGAATAGACCGCCGTGAATAATTTCACGGCGCTTTAATTACGCTTTTATACATCAACCGGCAAACGATTCCGACAGACACTTCACCATTTACGGAAAGGCATAGCATGCGAAAATTCCTGCTCATTTATTTGCTTCTTGTACTCGCTCTCACGCCGGCGCTTGCTCGTCAGCAAGCGCGCAACTTGGCAAAAAAGACAGAGACTTCGGCAAAGCGACTGCCGCGCAGCACGCCTGAACGACAAGGCATCGCCTCATCCGCGATTCTTGCCTTCATCGAAGCTGCCGACAAAGAGATTGATGCCCTGCACAGTTTTATGATGGTGCGTCATGGTTATGTAGTCGCTGAAGCGTGGTGGCATCCTTATGATGCGAAGACTCCGCATATGCTTTATTCACTGAGCAAAAGTTTCACCTCGACGGCAATCGGGTTGGCGATTGCCGAAGGCAAACTGAGCGTTGATGACGAGGTGCTGAAATTCTTCCCGGAAGATGCTCCGGCGGAGCCTGCAAATAATCTGCGCGCCATGCGGGTGCGCGATTTGCTACGCATGGCAACCGGGCATCAAAGCGAACCACAACTTTTTCAAGGGACGGGGACGTGGGCGAAAAAATTTTTTGCGCATCCTGTGCCGTTCAAACCGGGAACGCATTTTTTGTACAACTCGCCCGCAACCTACATGCTTTCGGCTATCGTGCAGAAGGTCACAGGGATGACCGTGCGCGATTACCTGATGCCGAGATTATTTGAGCCATTGGGAATTGAAAATCCCCAATGGGTAGCAGACCCACAGGGCATCATCGTGGGCGCTTATGGGTTGCGCATTCGCACCGAAGATATTGCCAGCTTCGGGCAGTTGTATTTGCAGAAAGGCAAGTGGAACGGGCGACAACTCATTCCTGCCGCATGGGTTGAAGAAGCAACCGCCAGGCAGACCGCCAACGGTTCTTCGCCGAAAAGCGATTGGGATCAGGGTTACGGCTATCAGTTCTGGCGTTCGCGGCACAACACCTACAGAGGCGACGGCGCGTTCGGGCAATATTGTTTTGTCATTCCTGAACTGGATGCGGTGATTGCAATTACCAGCGGGGTGCGCGATATGCAACAGGTCATGAATCTGGTCTGGGATAAATTGTTGCCGGCGATGAAAGCCGAGCGTTTGCCGGAAAATGTTACAGCCCACAGGCAATTGCAAACGAGGCTCGCGGGTTTAAGCATGCGGCTTGCAGTTGGACAACCGACTGCGCCGATTGCCGCGAAAGTATCGGGAAGATGGTATGAATTTGGTGAAAACGAACGCGGCATTCAAGCGTTGGCGCTTGATTTCAGTTCCGCTTCGCCAACGCTACAGGTGCGCACACGCGCAGGAGAAACGCGCCTGCCAATCGGCATTGGTTCCTGGGCAAAAAGTCGCGGCAGTTTTGCCAACGGCCTCGAACGGGTTTTAAGCGTGCCAGAAAATCCATTGATTGCCGCAAGCGGGGGTTGGACAGGTGATAATCTCTTTACGGTTAAACTGGCGCTCTATGAGACGCCATTTTATTCAACCATGAAATTCCGCTTTGACGGTGAACAACTGGTGATTGATGGCGAACATAATGTGGCGTTCGGCACAACGAAAGTCCCACAGTTGGTTGGTCAATCAGCTTCAACTCAATGATGCTTTGTTTAATCAAACATCGCGGCGCATCACCGGTAAGCGATGTGCTCGCGGACATACAAAAGCATTTCGGTCGCGAAAATTTTTGTAGTTGGAATTTTATCAACGTAGATGAAGGCAGTTATATGACATTAATTCGCCGAATTCATGTTCGGCATCAACAAAACGCTATGAGCAAGCCAGCACCACCCGGATGGAATAAGACAATTGAAGATCTCTTCGAGGAGATCAAGCAGGGAAAACGGCTTTTCAGTACAGGTGACGAGCTCGAGTGGGCGCGGGATTATGAGCGATCACTGTTGCCATCCGGCATCGTGTTTCCGCGCGGCAAGCAGATATGGGAGTCCCTCCACGAGTGCGACGTCTTGGTTCACTATATCTTTGCCGCGCCCGCGAGTGATTGCGGCACAGGTCGGCTCGCTGCTGGTGAGAGGGTTAGAATCAGCGAGGGCACCACCGATCCGAAACCCATCGCAGTCAGCTTCCTACCGCTTCGATATGGTGAGTTGCAGGGAGGTCTGGTACCAGCAGACGTTTTAAGAGAGCCTCTCTACACGAACTACGCGCTGTCCGTGAAGACAGCCTACTTCAATGCGCATTTTCGGCTTGTCGAAGATGCTGACTAACGCGGTGCCTCGATGGCAAGCCGAACTCGGACGTCCAGCGGAGCGCGCGTATCGGTGTTCACCGTGATCCGAAGGCTACGTCGCGCGCCCGCTGACGCCTGGCGTTATGCGGCTAAAGCGTTAATATGACAAACGACGTTCCAATAATGCTGAAGACACTTCGAGTGAACTGGCGGGGCAGTGAAGCACAACTAGAGCGCAAATTGCACCGTTATTATCTCGCCTGCTGCCGAGCGATCTGGAGGTTACTTCCACAGGAGGAGAGCCGAAGGGGAATTGAAGTTGCAGAGCGATATGTCGATGGGCTTGCGACTGATGAGGAACTCAACAAAGCGGACTGGCATGTTGAAGGTGCGGCATTCAATATCGACTATAATTGTGATCCCAATGCCATCGAGAAATGGATTGAGGAAGTCCAAGCGATACCTCGCGATGAACTCAGTGCGATGATCCATCCTATTGAGGAGATCGCGGATGTTTCACCCCGCGAATTGCTGGAGCGAGCAGCCTACTTTGCAGATTTCGCAGTCATCTACCCGCACCTTACTCCGAAGGATCCATCGGGGGACTATATTCCTTTCCTTTCGGCTTCTCTGCTGCGAGAGATTTTTGGCGATCTTTTATGTTCAGAATAATATTGAGATGTGGTACTCAGTCAGTGACGCCGCCTAACATCACGTTGAACCCGATCCTTGCAAAGCAGTTGCTTTCGTTTGGCTACGCCTCACTCAGCACTGCTTTCAATGCCGGGTTAACTCAGTTGTTAGACGCCTATGAAATTATTCCCTGGAGGCTTATGTACACTCAACAAGAATTAACAGAACTCTTCCAAAAGCTCGGTGCCCCTGACCCAGAACTGTGGGCCGCCTCGCAAATTCAGGAAGGCATCAATCAACTTGGGCGTTTTCTCTTTCTTCGGCAGGCATGGCGTCAAATCTTAGATGAGAGCGATCACACGTGGATACAAAGTACAATTGAAGAATCAAAACGGAATCCAGGCGCCCCCTATTCTGGGAGCGGCCCAGCCCTTGAACGACTCCTACAAAATGGAGCAGACCCGCAAGATTTGACGGATGTCGTGCGCGGAATGCAATCTGACCTGTTATTTCGTATTTGTTACCTGCTGAGTGACCCTCAAATCATAGAGCCAGAGCTACAAGATATTCACTTTGGTCTATTTCAACTCGATGAGGATGGAAGAATCGGGGAAGCTATTGATGGACTGCATGAAAGTGTTCTGCATACCGATCCGACAGGTCGAGAAATGAGGCCGCGAGGCAACGGCGTCTAACCAATCAATGCAGCGGAGTTCCTCTGCCTGCTTTGCAGGCAAATATCGGAATGAAACCTAGTGTGTGCTTCGCTCTCCGGGAGTATAATCACAAGGACATAGCGGGTCGTGAAGACCGGTAGCGCATTGGTGCTTGATGCCCGCAGCGGAGTTTGGTCTCACAGGTCTGTGACAAGATCATTGGTGACAGCGCACAATCAATTGGTGTTGTTGATCCCGTTTCAGAGATTACTTTATCTTTAGTACCTGTGCGCCCGCTGATGTCGCCCTCCAAAGAGGGTGAAGAAGAAAAGAAAATCCCCTCAAGGAGTGTTGGCCAGCAGCCAGCAGGACGGATGGGTTTGTGCCACACTCGATGATTGGAACGTGCTTTCAACATTTATAGCGTGACTTTTACTCGTGGTTTCTTCAGAGCGTGAAACATGGGTTCCTATATAATCCGAGTTCTCGCCGCGCCCGCTGATTTCCAGCGTTCGGCGGCTGCGAGTATCTCTTCACAGGATGAGAAAGGAATGAAGATAACTCAATCTAATCTGCCCAAGACCGAACGCTATCCCTGTTCCAGGCGGAGCATTAAAGATATGTTTGATTCTGACGGCGTCAGTAGCGCAACTTTTGGCTGGCCATCCAAAAAATACACCTTCGATAGCCGATGCTTCAATCAGCCCAATGTCACAGGGACAGTCATCGCATCAGTAACTTTCAATCGTGACAGAGTAACTTCATTACGGTTATTCTCAGTCAAACGCGAAAAATACTCTGAAGAAGCCGAGAAACAATTCATTGAGGAAATTCTACCGAGGCTAAGAAAATGGGTGGCAGAGCAGCAACAGAAGTCAGATACAGCGATCATAGGAGTTGAGGAATGTGTAGTAGAATTGGCGGGTGAAAGATACCGCTTGCACGAGTTGCGGTATCTTTAATGCCGTCTAATAACCGATTCGACCGGAGTGCGCGAAGACAGTTTCGTATGGTTTCTTTGAGTGTTCGGCGCGTCCGGTCAATTCGGTCGTTATGCCGCTTCGAGATATTAAGGATTAAAATTGATTCGTATGGGCGGGTAGGGAATATAGATATGTCATCAAAAACTCTTTGTATGCTCACCTGCTTCTTCCTGACAGCATCAACAATCTTTGCTCAGGATGGCGTAATGACCACACACGTTGATTTCGAGAAGGGTAAAACATCTGCTCGGTTTGAAAGAAAGATTGATCTGATGAACCCGCATAGGTATTTAATACCCGTGAAGGAAGGGCAAGTATTAGGCATCAAACTGAATGGTAAACAGATCCACCTACGCCTAATTGCTCCAAGCGAAAGCACACTTATAAAGCTAGAAACTCAGACTAAGATGAAGGGGGTAACTGAGATCGCAAAGGAAACGGGCGACTACCTGCTATGGATTCAATGCTTTTGTGCTGGGCGCTCGGAGCGATACAAACTTGATATTAGTGTTAAATAGAATTGCCCCTTTCCAGTGGCTCCATAACAATGTGTTCGAGCGGGGCGCAGGCAGCGCATTGCTTCGTTCATCGCGTGTCCGGTCAATTCGGTCGTTAGACGGAACAATATTGCTCGCCCAGTGTCTAAGTTTATTGATCGAGAATGTACAAAATTTGAAAGCCAATTGAGATTATGGACAGACCCGTTAAGGTACTTGTTGCGATAACTTGCCTGCTGACACTTGGCTCTTGCGCAAGTTTTTATGTGAGCAGCCAACAAGTGACAGAAGCGTATTCGCTCGTGTCTGATGTATCACCGGAGATGACATTCTGGGATTGGCTTGGCATCCTCCTACTGATTCTTTCAGGAGCAATAGCATTGGCTGCATACAGACTTTGTAGCCAAGAAAATGACAACCGCTCACACGGTAAAATGGTTTAGACCTGTAGTACCTCAAGTGAAATTATCCGAATCGCATTATCTTCATTCCGATGGAGACGATTCCGCCGGTTATGGTATAGAATAACTGCGCCGCAACGGCGGCTGACTTCCCTAATAGTCAAATCCTCAATCTGCTCAAGCAGTCTCGAAGACAAAGTCTAATTCAATCCTGAAATGCATTCACCGTTTAGCCCGATTAAAGTCATCGCCATTGATTTAAAAAACCGGCTCACCGACCTGGAACCGCTGGCGGATTATGAAACCGCGCAGGCGCTGGTGCGCTCAGATGGTGAGCCGCTTGGTTATGCGACCTTACCGGCGCAGCATCTGCAAAACGCGGATGCGCTGATGAACGAAGCGATTTTAGCGCGGTACAGCGCGGTCATCGCCCATCGACTCATCGGCGGCGACCGTTCATCTATGGCGGCGGCTTGGTCAGCGGTTCACAACTTAGTTGATTCACAAATCGCGATACAAAATAAATCAATTATTTCGGTCACGGTCGCTATCTGTACGCGAGACCGCGCGGTTGACCTTGCCCGCTGCCTGGATTCCATCAGGGCGCTTGATTATCCGGTTCTCGAGGTTCTGGTCGTGGACAATGCGCCAAGCAGTGATGCGACTGAACAATTGGTTCGTTCAACTTATCCCGATGTGCGCTACGTTTGTGAATTGCGACCGGGACTCAACTGGGCGCGCAATCGCGCCATCGAAGAAGCGCGCGGCGACATCATCGCTTACACCGATGATGATGTCGTCGTCGATGCAAAATGGATCAATGCCCTTGCCCGCATCTTCTCGGAAAATCGTGAAGTGATGGCGGTGACCGGACTGGTCGCGCCTTTTGAACTCGAAACCGAAGCGCAGGTTTTATTTGAAAAATATGGCGGCTTCGGGCGCGGCTTCAAACGCCAGTGGTATGGCATAGACCCGCAAAGTAATACGCGCGTCGCCAGCCTTTACGCGGGCGCAGGGATGTTTGGCACCGGCGCAAATATGGCATATCGCCGCAATGTGTTTAAGCAAATCGGCAACTTTGACCCGGCGCTCGATGTCGGCACCGTTACCAATGGCGGCGGCGACCTTGAAATGTTCTTTCGCATTTTGAAAGCCGGTCACACGCTGGTTTATGAACCGAGCGCCATTGTTTACCATCGCCACCGGCGCGACTATGCGCAATTGCGAACCCAAATAACCAATAACGGAATCGGTCTCTATGCTTTTCTGCTGCGTAGCGCCCTGGCTTATCCCGAAGAACGTCTGGCGTTTTTAAAATTTGCTATCTGGTGGTTGTGGTGGTGGAACCTTCGCCGCCTGCTGATTTCATTTAAAGACCCTGAACGATTCCCTCGGGCGCTCATTCTGGCTGAACTGCGAGGCTCATTTTCAGGGCTGTTGCGCTACCGCAAATCCAAACGCAACGCCAGGAAAATTGCTCAATCGTTTCGTCCCGCATAATTGTGTGTCATCGCTTGTGAAGCGATGGTTGAGGAGTACGATGCGAGAAACCCCAATCGCCATTCGCACCATTCATCTGGATCAACCCATCCCTGAGTTGTTGGAGGTATCCGGTTATGCGCGCACAAAATTATTGGTGATGCAGGGCGATATTCCTTTGGGCACAGTTGAAATCAGCAATAACCATCAACCCGTCAGCGCCACACGTTTGCGCGATGCCATCGTGGAAAAATTCGGCTCCGCGCTTCTCAAACCCCTACTCGCAGGGCATTACCGGTTTGCCGACTCGACAGAACACTCAACCATGCCTTTGCCCGATGAGGTCTCGGTTTCTGTAGTCGTCGCAACCTTTGATAGACCCGAAGCCTTGCGCAAATGTTTAACCTGTCTTACGGCGCAAACCACTTCTCGCCCGGTTGAAATCATCGTCGTCGATAACCACCCGTCGTCAGGATTGACCGCTCCGGTGGTTGCAGAATTTGCCGGCGCGCGCTTAGTCAGCGAACCGCGCAAAGGCTTGTCGTATGCGCGCAATCAAGGCATCAATCAAAGCAACGGCGAGATTATTGTCTGTACGGATGATGATGTCGCCATGCCACCCGGCTGGCTTGAAAAATTACTTGCGCCGTTTGCTGACCCAAAGGTTGGCATCGTCACCGGAAACATTTTTCCGGCGGAACTGGAAACCGCTTCGCAAATTTTATTTGAAGCCTATGGCGGACTGAGTCGCGGGTTTGAACGCCGTGTTGTCAATAAAAACTGGTTCAAGCAATTCAGAACTGCGGTGCCGACCTGGGAACTCGGCGCAACCGCCAATGCCGCTTTTCGTTCGACGCTCTTTTGCAACCCCGAAGTCGGATTACTGCATGAAGCGCTTGGCGCGGGAACGCCCACGGGATGCAGCGAAGATACTTACCTTTTTTACAGAGCATTGAAAGCCGACTACACCTTGGTCTATGAACCTGTGGCTTATGTGTGGCACAACCATCGTCGCGATAGAAAAGGATTGCGCCGCCAGATTTATAATTACAGCAAAGGTCATGTGGCTTATCACTTAATCACCCTGTTGAAAGACCGCGATAAACGCGCCCTGGTGCGCTTGTTGATTCGCTTGCCGCAGACCTATTTATCAAGAGCCAAAGACCGTATTCTCGGTCACAGTTCCTATCCGCTATCGCTGGTTTTGTTGGAGATTGCGGGCAATCTGGCTGGTCTTTGGGCGTTATGGTCATCACTGCGGCGCGTTAAGCGGTTGGGTCGCAGCCCGGTTTATATTGAACCTGCACTGCGTCAACCATCGACGATTGCCTGCGAAACTCAAGCGGATGAAAGTAGGCGTGAAGCCAGCCCTCACGCGAAAACTCAATGGAAAAACAACCAACTGAGGGAAGTAGATTTTTGGCGGCAGTATGTAAACACCGGCGGATTGCAATGGCAGAGTGATTTTAAATTTAGAACCGACCCGCAAGCCGTATTGCAGGAAGCGGTCATCATTGATTATTTGCGGGAAACCGACCACGAGTCGATAGCGATTCTCGATGTCGGCGCTGGCCCGCTCACCACGTTAGGCAAAATCTATCCGGGAAAAATTTTGCATATTACCGCAGTTGACCCTCTGGCGCAGGTCTACCGACAAATCCTCAAAGACGCAGGCATCGCGCCGCCGGTTGAGACCGTTGCGGGTGAAGCCGAAACCATACTCGCGCAGTTTGACGCGAAAAGTTTTGATATTGCCTTTGCAAGAAACGCGCTTGATTCGAGCTACGACCCGATATTGGCAATTCAGAATATGTTCGCCGTGGTCAAAGAAAACGGCTGCGTCTTGTTGAAACATAAAATAAACCAGGCGGAGCAATTCGATTATCGCGGCTCGCAACAATGGAATTTTTCGATTAAGCAAGGTCGTTTTGTGATCTGGGATCGAACCGCCGAATACGACATTGCAGAGTTGCTCGGCGACAGAGCCGACCTTGACGCTTATGAAGAAGGCGAATGGGTCACTTGTGCGATTACCAAATTGAGTGAGTCAGCGGTTGAGTTGAAAAAGACTCAGCGTAGATTCGCAACTGAACCGGGAGAAAAAACTTTAGTCGCCGGGTGGTTTAGTTTTCAAGGAGCGGGGGCGACCGCAGGCGACCTGATGGCGCGCGATTTGGTTTGCGATTGGCTCGACGAAGCAGGCTGCCTTTACGAGGTTGCCCACGCTGCGCCTTTCACTGGTGGTGTCGATTGGCGGTTGGTTGATCCGCGAGATTATACGCAACTGGTTTTTGTTTGCGGGCCATTTGGCGACAGCCCGACGATTAAAAAATTATTGCGCCGTTTTGCCGGTTGCCGATTGATTGGCGTTGACCTCTCGATGCTTGAATCGCTCGACCTGTGGAATCCTTTCGACCGGTTATTCGAGCGCGATAGTTCAAAAGTTTCGCGCCCCGACATCACTTTCCTATCTTCTAAAAATCCGGTTCCGGTTGTTGGCGTGGTTCTGGTTGACTCACAGGCAGAGTACAAGGATGCGGGCAAACATCAACTGGTTAATGATGCGATTCATCAACTCATCGCTTCGCGGGAAATGTCAGCCGTGCCAATTGACACGCGATTAGATGCCAACCGCACAGGGCTTCGCACCCCTGTTGAAGTGGAATCGTTGATTGCGCGCATGGATGTGGTTTTAACCACGCGGCTGCATGGACTGGTGCTGGCGTTGAAAAATGGCGTTCCGGCGCTCGTCGTAGACCCCGTGGCGGGCGGCGCAAAAATCAAACGTCAGGCGGAAACCATCGGTTGGCAAGTGGTTTTTACTCCCGAAACGATTACGGCTGAAGCCTTGCAACAAGCCTTTGATTATTGCCTGACTGAGGCGGCGCGGGTGAATGCCGTAAAATGCTGCGAACGTGCCAGACGAATGGTTGAACAGGTGCGCCAGGCGTTCGTTGCCGAACTCGCACAGAAAGTTCAAATTTCTCAACAGCAAGCGTGATAGGTGAACTCATGGAAGCAACCGAAACCATCACCACCGCACAACCTGCCGGGACGAAGACATTCGTTATGCGCATCACATCGTACTGGACAGTGACGGCTATCGGGTTTGCCGGGGCGCTTGTTCTGCTATGGCGACTTGGCAGCGGCAGCCTCGATGATTGGGACGAAGCCATCTATGCGCAAATTTCCAAAGAGGCAGTTGAAGGCGGACACTGGTGGACGCTGCATTGGGGATTTGCGCCCTATCTCAGAAAGCCTCCCGTGTTCATGTGGACGACGGCGATTTTTTATGAGGTTTTCGGAGTCAGTGAATTTTGGGCAAGGGCGGCTTCGGCGTTTTCCGGTATCGCGTTGCTTGTCGTGACTTACCTGATTGCCAAACAGATTGATGACCGCTGGGTTGGATTCGCGGCAGTTGTCATCTTACTGACCAGTTATCAATTTGTCGCCTCTTCGCGTTTTGGCACGACCGATATCATGCTCACCTTTTTTATCTATCTGGCGGTCTATGGTTATCTGCGCGTTCAATCAGGTGATGCGCGCGGGTGGTATGTGATTTGGATTTCCTGCGCGCTGGCTTTAATGACCAAGTCGGCTGCCGGAGTCATTGCGCCCCTCGCCATCATCCTGGCGTTGTTTTTGGACAGGCGTTTTAAGACGGCAATCCGGTTACCACAATTCTGGCGCGGACTTTTTATGGCGTTTATCATCATCGTTCCCTGGCACATCAGCATGGTCGCGCAACACGGGCAGGCTTTCATTGAGCAATATATTAGTCACAGCATCGTAGATCGCTCAGTCGGCGCGCTCGATCAGCATACCGGCGACCGCTACTACTACATTGACCGGTTGCAGAAATATTTTTTCCCCTGGGTCTATGTCACCCCGTTTGCGATTGCCCTGACGATCAAAGAAATGATGCAGGGGCGCATAGGCGCGCGAATTTTATTGCTCATTGCAATGTTGAATTTTGGCATCTGTTTGATGGTGCAAACCAAGTTGAGATGGTACATCGTGCCGCTCTATCCGGCGCTGGCGATTCTCAACGCATCGTTGTTTGTGCAAGCCTTGAAAGCTTACCAGTCCGTCGCCTTTAGTTGTCTGTTAATGGCAGTGTTTGTCGTCGCCTTGCTGGCTCCTTTAAAAATCGTTTTGATATTTGGCATCACAGGAATGGCAGTTGTGCTATTGGCGTTTGCAAACAAGAAGATGATTTATCGACCCGTTGCCTTGATGATGTGCGCTTTTCTGATAACCGTTGGAGCGAACACCCTGAAGCCACTTTACCAAGGCAGCGAAACGCCTGTAGCCAAGCTTGCGCGTCTTGCCGGCAGCGCAAACGCTAATCACCAGTTGCCCGTAATCGTTACCTCCAACCTTTTTAAACCGACGCCGTTATTTTATAGCGACAGACCAGTGGAGGTCGCTTATAGCGCAGATGAACTGGCGCAATTTATTCAGCAGCCGAGAGAAATTATTTTGGCTGAAAAAGATATTGCGGCGTTGTCGGGCTTGTACAAGATTGAAGTTATCGAAAAAGCCGCACCGCTGGTTTATGCCACCATTAGCCGATTGAAAACGCCATGAAAAAAGCCAGCATCAGCATTATGCCTGACCTTCATCGCAAGCAGCGCTTGATTGCGACAAATGCCGCCTCGCTGATTACGCCGCAAATTATCGCTGTGTTGATGGTCGCTCTTATCTTGCGACTGTATCTGCTGCGTCAACCTTTTGTTGATGCCTTCAGTTGGCGACAATCGAGCACGGCAATGATTGCCGACAATTATTATCGCAACAACTGGAATATTTTTTACCCGGAGGTGAATTGGAGCGGGGCAGGAGCAAGTTATCAGGGACGCGAGTTGCAAACTGTGAGTTACCTTGCGGCGCTGCTTTACAAAATACTGGGAGCGCACGATTGGCTGGGGCGTTCGGTTGCAGTGATGTTTGGTGTGCTTGGCATCTTTGCCCTCTACCAACTCGTCCGTCTGGTGTGGGATGAAGAGCGCGCCACCTGTAGCGCCGCAATAATGGCTTTGCTTCCCGGAAGCATTTTTATCGAACGGTCTTTGCTTCCCGATGCGGCAATGGTTGCATTGGTGACCACCAGTTTTTGGCTTCTGGTTGTCTATTTAAAAACCAATCGTACCCTGTACCTGTTGCTTGCGGGGGTAATCGGCGCGTGGGGTTTTTGCACGAAAATTTCCGGCTTGATTATCGGGTTGCCAATGGCATACGCGGTAATTTCAATCACCGGAAAGCGGCGGTTGTTCACGAAAACCAAACTGACTGCAATCGCGATATTCGGCGTGCTCACGCTGATTCCGGTAATTGCTTACTACCTGTGGGCGAGACATCTGGCGCTTACTTATCCGCCTTATCATTTTGCCGGAGCAGGGAACTGGGTATGGGATGATGGGATTAGCCGATGGTGGGAGCAAAAGTTTTTTCTTGCGCTCCTCATCCGTCGCTTCACCGATTGGCTATGGACATTGCCGGTCATTATTCTTGTGGCGCTCGGTCTACTCTTACGCGCAAACCAGAGGACGGATGCTTTAGCGTCTTTGAAAAACCCAGCATCAACGACTGATTCAATGAAAGCCGCCTGGCTGTTTCACTGGTGGATGCTGGCAGGCGTGGTGTTTTACCTGATTGGCGCAAAGGAACTGGTCAATAACCCCTGGAACTTTCACATCATCAATCCGGCAGCGGCGGCACTCGCCGGACAGGCGATTTTATGGATAGCGATTTTTGCAAAACGCCTCATTCATCCGCTGGCAAAGCCTTTGATTATTACCTTGCTTCTGGCGCTGATCTTTTTTCGCGGTCAGCAAGGGCTAAGTTTTATGTACAAGCCTTACGCCGAAGATGGCTATCAACTCGGACTCGCGCTTCGCCGGATAACTGCGCCGGAATCGCTGGTCGTCACCATAGCCGATGACCCCGGCGACCCTGTGGCGATTTATTATAGCGGCAGACGCGGCTGGGTATTTCCACCGGCACGCCCGGATAAATCATGGGGCGTGATACCCGAAGACGCGGAAGCGATTCGACTCTTTGAAGAACTCAGAGCCGAGGGCGCAGGTTGGTTAGGGATGGTCAGAAGCCAAAAGCAGGAACTAATAAAGCGCCATCCTCTATTCGTCGAACATCTCGAGCGCACCTGTGAGTTGCAACAAAGCGAGTCGGGCTTTGTGGTTTATCGCATACTCAGCCCGGAAGCAGTCGCCAAGCCATAAACCTCGTGGGTGTACGAATGCGTGAAGGATATAGCCTGAGCAAGAATGAACAAATTAACCTGGGAGGTGTTTGAACTGATGTTCTATTCCTGGAAAGTGAAATTTTTAAAGACCCCTCGCGGCAATCATCTTTGGCGCAGATGGCGGGTGTGGCGCGGCGATGCGGTTGGTGATTATGGACACTTGCCCGACCACATTCGCAAATATGCTCCGGGTCATCGCTTCGCAGACATCGGCTGTATGTGGGGCGTCAATGGTGACTACGCATTTCTGGCTGAAGCGTGTGGCGCAACCGAAGTGAAAGCAGTTGACGTGTTTGGTCCGACGCCGGAATTTGAAGCCAAAAAACAGGCGCAGAATTCTGCGGTTGAGTTCATTCTCGGCGATGCCTGTCACCCGGAAACTATCGCGCGCGTTGGCGTCGTCGATGTGGTTTTCTGTGCGGGGGTGCTCTACCATCATCCCAGCCCTTTCGATTTGCTGGTGGCGTTGCGCCGCATGTGTGAAAAGACTTTGATTTTGAGAACCTCTGCGATTCCCGAAATCAAGGGGCTGGCAAACGCCGCCATCTTCTATCCGATGCTCAAACCGCAGGACAGAAAAGGTTGGGATTTGCGAAGCCTTGGCGTCGGTCGACAAGTCGGCATAAGCGATGGCTTTGAACCGCATCAAGGCTATGGGAACTGGTTCTGGGGATTGACGCCCTCCTGTATAACCTCGCTTCTGGAGACCGCAGGATTCAGTATCGAACGGCGATTTAACGAACCCTTTTCACAGACCTTTATCTGCAACGCCGTAGCGCCCGCTTTCGCGCATCGCCTGCCGTATGAAGACGAGGCGCGCAGCCTGGGGCAGCGGGTCTCTGCATCCGGTACTGCCCGTCCTTCGTAAGCCTGAAAAGCTGGCGAATTCAGCTTAAAATAAACTCTGGCATTTCACCGGGATGACCCTCATACTACGGTTGTTTAAACTTCCGTTCGGTTAGCCTTGCTATCATTTCCCTCCGCCAACAGACCAACGAAGGATGATTCCCTTGAGGTGGATTCAAACCCATAAAGTTACCCTCTTGTGTTCGGTTACATTGATGGTCTTAATGAGTATCGGAGGGATTGCTTATCGAGCGATTGTGGCTTTAGGAGAAGCTGAAAAATGGATGAGCCATTCTTATCGGGTCATCGACGACATTGATGCGTTCGATAATGAAGTCGCCATGCTAATCTCTGGTCAACGAAATTATCTGTTAAGCAACCGGAAGCCTGACCTTGAGCATTTTCATCAGGCGATTGATTCCACAAAACAAAAACTGCAAACGCTATCGGCTCTGATGAGGAATAACGCAATCCAGCAGGAGCATCTGGATGAGATTGAATCTCTGGTGTCGCGCATCTTTAACCTGCTTCAACAGGAAGTCGAGAGAAAATCTTTTCCACCAGGTGAAACCGGCAGCGAGCCGGCGCTAACTGAGAGCGCCGATATTTCACTTGCTGATCTTCACGATTTGATTTCAGGAATAAAAGACGAAGAAGCGAGCCTGCTGACCCGGCGGATTATCGATTATCAAACTGCCGGTAAATACACCTTGAAGACGCTACTGGTTGGCTCGGTGATTGCTTTTGTTCTGCTGATATTCGCCATCTATTTTTTTCGCCGTGAGGTAATCAGGCGAAAACAGGCTTTGGAATTTTTATGGGAAGGTGAAGACCGCTTTAAAGCGTTTATGAATAACAGCCCGGCGGTCGCCTTTATGAAGGATAGCGAAGGTCGAATGGTGTTTATTAATAAGCCCTTTGAACGCCTTTTTAATTTGCGCCCTGAGAATGTCTACGGAAAAACCGATTACCAACTGTGGCCTGCAAAAATCGCCGAGCAATTGCGGCAAAATGATCTTCAGGTATTGTCCACAGGTAAAATGCTTGAGGTCATCGAGGATGTGCCTACGGCGGATGGCGCTCCGCATCGCTGGCTTAGTTTCAAATTTCCCTTTAGAGATCGAAACGGCAAGCTGTTTGTCGGCGGCAAGGCGATTGATTTGACCGAACGCCTCAAAGCCGAAGCCCTTGCTCAACAAGAGAGCCGGATGTTGCAATCCTTGCTGGATAATTTACCGGATGCCATTTATTTCAAAGACACGCGGAGTCGCTTTACGCGGGTGAGTAAACATGTTCACCTGCGAGGCATCACTTCGCCTGAAGAAGCTATCGGCAAAACCGACTTCGATTTCTTTTCCAATGAACATGCCTGTGAAGCTTACGAAGACGAACAGGAAATTGTCAGAACCGGCATTCCGATTATTGATAAAGTTGAAAAGGAAACTTTTTTTGATCAAACCGAAGCCTGGGTGATGACCACCAAAGCGCCAATCTTTGATGAAGACGGAAAAGTAACCGGAATCGTTGGCGCATCACGCGATATTTCGGCGCTCAAAAAAATCGAAAAGGAACTGCGCGAAAGTAAACGCTTCATTGAAAGTATTACGGAACATTCGACCAGCATCATCTACCTTTTTGATCTTGAACGCCTGGTTTATACCTATTCCAATCGACAATTTTTCGACTTCATGGGGTTCACCTTCGCGCAAATTGAAGCGATGAGTAAGAACCTGTTTGCCACAGTGATTCACCCGGAAGATTTGCCGGGCTTTATCCGGCATTGGCGAGACTTTCTGGAAAAAGCCGATGGGGAAGTCGTGGAATACGAAGTGCGCAGCAAAAACGGCTGGGGGGAGTGGCGTTGGGTATGGGCGCGCGAAGTCGTCTTTAAACGCAATGCTTCAGGTAAACCGAAACTGATTATCGGCACCGCCCAGGACATCACCGAGCGCAAACAATTGGAGGCGGAGTTACATCAGGCGCGCGATCTGGCGATGGAGTCGGCGCGCTTGAAATCAGAATTCTTAGCCAATATGAGTCACGAAATCCGCACGCCCATGAACGGCGTAATCGGCATGACGAACCTCTTGTTGGATACCCCGTTGAATGCCGAACAACGCGATTTTACGGAAACCATTCAAGCCAGCGCCGACTCGTTATTGACGATTATTAATGACATTCTCGATTTTTCAAAAATTGAAGCGGGCAAACTATTAATCGAGAAATTTGATTTTGATTTACGCCATCTGGTGGAATCAACTATCGCTTTACTTGCCGGGCGCGCGCAGGAAAAAGGTCTCGAACTGGCTGCCCTGATTTACAATGAGGTTCCGACCAGCCTGCACGGAGATGCCGGAAGACTGCGCCAGGTCTTAACCAATCTCATCGGTAATGCGATTAAATTCACCGAAAAAGGCGAAGTGACGATTCGGGTCAGGCTGGAAAGCGAAACCCCCGCGCAGGTGGTGTTGCGATTTTTAGTGAGCGATACCGGAATCGGAATTTCCGAGACTGCTCTCAAAAGACTGTTTCAACCCTTTGTGCAAGCCGATGGCTCAGCCACACGACGTTATGGGGGAACGGGATTGGGCTTGGCAATATCGAAACAACTGGTTGAATTGATGGGTGGCGAAATCGGCGTCGAAAATCAATCCCGACCGGGGTCAACATTTTGGTTCACTGCGCCACTGGATAAGCAGGCGGAAAAAGGCTTTGAACTCGTTGTGCCATCATCACACCTGGAAGGCATCTCTATCTTGATAATTGACGATTCAGAGACCAGTCAACATATTCTCCTTGAGCAAATGGCAGGATGGAAAACCATCATCGAAACCGCCATTGATGAGGATACGGGCATGAAGATACTGAAAACCCGCGTGAGAGAAGGGCATCCTATCGACATCATGATTATCAATTTTCATTTACATGAAGAGCGCGCCTTTGAACTCGCCCGTCAAATCAAAGCGGATAAGACCATCGCCAAAACCCAAATCATCTTACTGACCAATCAGGGAGAGCGCGGCAATGCCCAACGGGCGAGACACACGGGAATCGCCGCTTACCTCACTAAACCCATTCGCCAATCTCAACTGTTTGATTGCCTGATGACCGTGACCAACACCCTGCTGGTTCCGGCAGTCCGGGAAAATACGCCGTCGGCGCTGATCACCCGTCACAGCTTGGCAGAAGGTCAATTGCCAAGAAATACCCGCATTCTTTTAGCCGAAGATAATCTGGTGAATCAGAAAGTGACCCTGCAACAATTGAAACGTCTGGGATATAGCGCGGTGGTTGTCGGCAATGGCTTGGCAGCCATCAAAACTCTGGAAACGGTTGAAGAAAATTTCGATGTGATTTTAATGGATTGCCAGATGCCGGAGATGGATGGTTACGAAGCAACCGCAGAAATCCGCCGCCGCGAAGACGGGTTTGCGCATATTCCGATTATTGCGATGACCGCAAGCGCCCTGGAAGGCGACCGGGAAAAATGCAAAGCAGCCGGAATGGATGACTATATTTCCAAACCCGTCAATATCGAACAACTCCGCACCGTATTGGAGCGATGGACACCGCCGGTTTCAATGCTTTGAGTGAGCCGTTCTCCATCTGCCGAATGATCGGTTAATGGATGGATCAGGTCTAAATCTTTTTCACATAGGTGGAGCCATTGGCAGGCACTTTCCAGCAACCGGAAAACTCTGACCTCTCGCTTTTTCGATTCGCTAAAGGCGCTATACATTCGCCCATTGGCGAAGGCTAACTGGTTATCGGTGACGATGGCGCATTGCGTCCCCGGATTCGATATAGCCGTATCCGCCAGATAGCGAATCTCGAAAGCGGTTAACCTCAAGCCCTCGATAAACCGCAAATCCAATAAGGTATTCAATGAGCGAACATAGCCCGGAAAATTCAACACCATTTTGCGCAGGTTCATTAAATCGGCGACGGTGAGGTTGCCGGTCAACCCGACGTAAAGCAGGTTTTTAGATTCAAGAAGGGATATTTTGAATAACATAACTACTCCTTTCAAACGTCCCTACCCGACGATTGATATAAATTTTATGGCTGGGTCGCTGTTTGCGCATTCCAGCGATCAGCTAATCAACAACCGGGGCATTAACCACTGACGGTCATTTTTTCATGTGCAAACATCCGGTCATAATAATCAGGATACAACTCTTTGGCGCAATCCCGACAAATCGCATGGCTAAAATGTGTGCCCGTTTGTTCGGTAATATAAGATTCTATTTGTTGCCAGTAGCCATCATCGTTGCGGATTTTTTTACAGACTGAACAAATGGGCAATAAATCCTCCAGGGTTCTGACGTTTGCCAGTGCCTTTTCCAAATTCTCGATTAATTCTTTCATGTCGGCTTCGTGGGCTTTTCGCTGACTGACGTCGCGAAAGATGACCTGAAAACCCATATCGGGAAGGAATTTGGCGCTGACATCAACGGTCAACTGACTGCCGTCTTTTCTGATAAGCAGGCGTTCATCCTGAATGGTTTCGCCCCGTTGCATCTGCGCATAACGGATGGGTTGCCTTTGCAAATCTTCGGGAGCCACGATGGCTTGAAGATTTAATTGAAGAACTTCTTCTTCATTGTATCCGAGCAACTCACGGGCTTTGGTGTTCGCCATCAAAATATTGCCTGCTTGATCAAATATCATAATGCCATCGGCAGCCATCTCCATGAATAAACGGAAGCGCTGCTCACTGATTTTCAAAGCTTCTTCGGTATGTTTACGTTCCGTGATGTCTTCGACTAATTTGAGCGCTTGTATGGTCCCGTCTTGATTATGAAAAAGCGTTGCGGTCAGATTGCCCCAGATGATGCGTTGGTCTTTGGTGATATAGCGTTTTTCAATGCGATAACTGGAAATCTCGCCGCGAAATAATTGGGTAATTAAATTGACATCCTTGTCGATGTCTTCGCGGTGGGTAATATCGACAAAGGTTTTACCTAAAAGTTCCGCTTCATCATAACCGAGAATTTGGCAAAGCATGGGATTGACTTTGAGTAATTTGAAATCCGCACCCACAAAGGCAATGCCAATCGGCGCATATTTGAATATCTTTTGATAAACCGACACTGTTTCAACATCCCTTTCCCATTGGCATTCCGGTAAATGAAATAAACCTATGGAAAAATTTCAAGCTGAGGTCAGGCATAGGAGGGGATTGGCTTTTTGGGTTTAACCTGTTCAGTAGAAGAAGGGAATTCCAGTATCTTACTCGGTCAAAATCCTGTCAATACTATCTTCAAAGTCGTTAAGGTCGATCCTGCAACAGCAGACCAGATCGCCTGCTGTACATCCTTTGTGTAAGTCCTCAATCTTAACCGGACGCAATATTTCATTCCCTCAGCGAAACCGGGAAGCGGGCTTTAAACCTGGTTCCTGATTCAACCGAGGTTTCAAAAGCGACATTGCCATGCAGGTAACGTTCACTTAAAAGCTTGACGCTGTAGGTGCCCAGACCCCTGCCCACACCTTTCGTCGAAAATGAACGTTGAAAGAGTTGCAACTGCACATTGCGCGGAATGAAGCTCGGATTATGTACCCAAAATTCCAACTCTTCGCCTTTACACTCTACCCCTATGGTCACACAGTCACCGCTTTCGGTAGCCTCTAAGGCATTTTTCACCAGGTTGCCAATCACCCGCCGCAGTAGTACCTTATCCGAAGTCATGAGCATCTCTTCGGCGTAGGCATCAATGCGTAAGGCGCGATCTTGGGCAACCACATGGTTACTGTAGGTGTTCAATAAATCCTGTAACAATTCCTGGGTGCTAAAGGTCGTCAGATTAACCGTGAGATTATTGTCTTCGGCAGCTTTCAAATCCCTTTGCGTTTTAATCTCTTCAACCAAATCTCTGGCTACCATCTGAATCATTGAACACAGTTCTTCGGTTTCCTCAGTAGGCGAGTCTTTTAATAAATCGGTTAGTCCCAGAATGCCTCCGGCAGTATTGATCAGGTCATGGAAAAAGATTCGTTCAAGCGCCTGCCGCCTTTTCTCATGGCTGATGTCTTCGGCGTAGAAAATCGTAAAATCCTGGTTTGCCAATTTGAGCGGCGAAGCCACCACACGCAGGTCTAGCGGTTCACCGCTGGTATTAATAATCCGACATTCTTCGGTAACATATTCTTGATTTTTACTCTTTAAAATGGCATTGACCGCGCCACAATTGCGACAAAATTCCGTGGTTCCGCAACCGCCTTGGGATTCAAAAGCGTGTATGCAGTTCAAGGCTTCACCCGGTCGTTTGCCAAACAAAGCGTCTTTGTGGTCTTCATCCATCAAACAGGCGACGTTTTTGTTGGCGTAAACGATTTGGCGTTCTTTATTGAGCACGACGACGACTTCTGGGATGGTATCGAGAAAGCGTCTTAAAAATGGCAGATTGATGAAATAATCTTTCTGTTTTTGAATGGTGTCAGCAGAGGCTCTTTCTGCCGGAGCATAAAGCGTCGTCAAATTATCTGATGCCATAGAACTTTCCTTTTTGCCTGTGATGATTGCCCGGAAATGAGGTTCGCCGGTTTAACTGTCCGGCAAAAAATATGCCATCCGAGAATTTTTAAAATCCCGGAAAAATCCAGTAATTTTAAGCCTGAATGGGCAGGATTTGCTTCTTCTATAGCAATTTGCTATGGCATCAGGCTTGCTCATTGTGGTTCTTCCCCCTTTTGACTTTTCCTTTGGGGAATAATCCTCAGTCCGGCTTTGTTCGGTTTCAGTTAAGAAAAGGTTTCGTTATGCGGGAAACAAGCCTTCAACCTATGACCTGAAGACCAGTTTAACATCCTATTGAATAGGTTTATGCGTCATCAATCCAATATCGACCTACCCGCTAAAGGATAGATATGACCGATAGTGAACTCTTAGTGGCAATGAATCGCATTTCCGCATGCTTTGAGAAAATTCTCACTACCGCCCCCGTGGTGATTTATGTATTAGACCTCATCGAGCGACGAAATATTTATGTCAACCGGCAGGTTTATGCAGACCTCGGCTATTGCCCGGAAGAAATTTGGGACCTGGGCGACCATTTCATAGAGAAGTTAATGCATCCCGATGATATTGTCCGCATCAATGAAATGATTTCACGGTGGGACGATGTCGCAGACGCTCAAGTGCTCGAGCAGGAACTCCGCTTGCGCCATGCCGACGGCACCTGGCACTGGTTGCAGATTAAAGAAAGTGTTTTTCAGCGAACCCCTGATGGACGGGTGCAACAGATTATCGGAATATCGTTTGACAAAACCCAATCCAAATTGGCGGAAGAACAAAAAAAGCAAGCCGAAGCCTCGTTTCAACAAATATTTTTCAATAATCCCTTGTGTATGTGGGTCTATGATTTGGAAACCCTCGCCTTTCTTGAGGTCAATCAAGCTGCCATCGAAAAATACGGTTACACGCGGGAGGAATTTCTCGCAATGACGATTAAAGATATTCGCCCGAGCGAAGATATTCCGGCATTTCTCAATTATTTAGCTAAACCGCGCGGGGAATTGCGGCACTCAGGAGAATGGCGACATTGTTTGAAGGATGGTTCAGTCATCACCATTGAAGTTACCTCTCATCTACTCGAATTCAATCAACGAAAAGCGGTTCTGGTTATGGCTTCAGATATCACCGAGCAAAAAAAGACTTCCGATCAACTCAAACTACAAAGCGCGGCGCTTGAGGCGGCAGCCAATGCGATAGTTATTACCAATCGCGATGGCGTTGTCGAGTGGGTCAATGCGGCGTTTGCTAATCTCACGGGTTATGCCTCCGAAGAGGTGATTGGCAATAAACCCAGCGTCTTGAAATCCGGCGAACATCCAAAAGAATTCTATGAAAATCTCTGGCGCAGCATTCTCGATGGCAAGACTTGGCGCGGCGAAATTGTTAATCGTCGCAAAGACGGGGCGCTTTACTATGAAGAGATGACCATCACGCCGGTGCAAAACGGCAAACATGAAATCGAACATTTCATCGCCATCAAACAGGACATTACCGAGCGCAAGCGGGTGGAGAAAGATTTGGAGAGAAGAGAAAAACTCTATCGTCTGCTTGCCGAAAACATGGCGGATGTGGTCTGGGTGCTCGACCCGATAAACATGAAATACAAGTATGTCAGCCCATCCGTAGAGCGCTTAATCGGCTATACGGTGAACGAAATCATTGCTCAACCGATTAATCACTACCTGGCAGCCGCTTCGTGGGAGGATGTGAAGTCGAGTTTATCGGCAAGGGTCAAGCAGTTTTTGCAATTCGGAAAAGATGATGCTTCTGAACTCTATGAGGTTCAACAAATTCATAAGAATGGTTCGATTGTCTGGGTCGAAGTAACCGGTACGATCACCCGCAACGATGACGGAGAAATTGAAATCATCGGTTCATCGCGTGACATTACTCAACGCAAACAGACTGAAGTGAATTTGAAACAAGTACAGAGCGAACTCTATCAGGCGCAAAAACTGGAATCCATCGGTCGCCTTGCCGGAGGCATCGCCCATGATTTGAATAATGCGCTGGTGCCGATTATCGGGTATTCCGAATTGCTCGCCAAAGAATTACCCAAGGATAGTTACCAACTTTTGAACCTGCGGCACGTTCTCACCGCCGCAGACCGCGCTGCCAAACTGGTCAGACAAATTCTCGCGTTCAGCCGTAAACAGATCATGCAGTTGGAGACCCTCAATCTCAATGAGGTGATTAGCGATTTCGCAAAAATGTTGAATCGCTTAATCGGAGAAGATATCGCTTTTCAAACGCGATTGTCGCCCCATTTATACCCTGTGAAGGCAGACAAAACGCAACTCGAACAGGTGTTGATGAACCTCGCCGTCAATGCGCGAGATGCCATGCCGGATGGCGGCAATCTGATGATCGAAACCACCAATGTCGCGCTTAACGAACAGGCGCTGGCTGTCGGCATGCAACCCGGCGATTATGTATTGTTGAGCATCAGTGATACCGGTCATGGCATGGATGAAGCGACTCAACAGCGAATTTTCGAGCCTTTCTATACCACGAAAGAATCCGGCAAAGGCACAGGGCTTGGGCTATCAACCGTATTTGGAATTGTGAAACAACATAATGGCGATATTCGGGTTTACAGCGAACCCGGCGTAGGAACGGTTTTTAATATTTATCTTCCGGCTTGGACTCAAACGGAACCTGTGGAGGATGGTCGCTACACCCAGGATTTCCGGGGAGAGCGATTTTTGGAAGGGCAAGCAGAACCTGTGAAAAAGAAATCGGAGATTGCCAGTTTATCCGGGAAGGGAACTATTCTTGTCGTCGAAGATGAAAACGCCGTTCGTGAATTGATCGAGATGCTGCTGAAAGACCACGGATATGAGGTCTACGCTACCTCAAGCCCGCAAACAGCCATTGAAATGGCTAAATCGCTTCAAGGGAAATTAGACCTCTTATTAACCGATGTGATTATCCCTGAAATGAATGGTAAAGAACTGTTCCTGCAAATGACCCAATTTATGCCGGCTCTCAAAGTCATCTATATTTCAGGCTACACCGATGATGTGATTGCGCGTCACGGCGTGCTTGAAGAGAGTGTGAATTTCATTCAAAAACCTTTTAACGCTTCCAAATTATTGATTGAGATTCGGGATGTAATCGCTAGAAAAAATTGACTGCCTCACCACTTGCCAAATATCCACTCACCGCTTGCTCTAACGGCTTTCACCTTTCGATTTCAAAGCGACGGCGCATCCGACACCATAAAGATTTTTTTCGATTCGCTGAACCCCACTGATACCTCACTGCCGGTTTTCAAAAACCGGTCAATAATTTTTACAGGTCGAGTTGCTGGCTGCTGAGGTAATAATAAAGCCCCTGGCGCTCGATTAAGGCTTCGTGGGTTCCCTGCTCAACGAGTCTGCCTTTTTCGATAACCAGAATCAGGTCGGCATCGCGAATCGTACTCAACCGATGGGCGATGATGAATGAGGTTCGTCCCTTTAATAATTGCGCCATGTTCTCTTTGACAGCTTTTTCTGATTCCGTATCGAGGGCGCTCGTCGCTTCATCGAAAATCAGAATCGGCGGTTTATTGTACACGGCTCGCGCGATGGCGATGCGCTGACGTTGACCGCCCGAAAGCGCGATGCCGGTTTCACCGATGCGCGTATCATAGGCAAGCGGCAATCGTTCGATGAACTCGTGGGCGTTTGCGACTTTCGCCGCCCAAGTGATGCGCTCAGGGTCTGCTTCTTCTTCACCGAACGCGATGTTTCTGGCGATGGTGTCATCGAATAAATAATTTTCCTGCAACACAAAACCGATGTGGCGGCGCAGGTCGCGATAATGCAGTTTCTTTTGCTCGACCCGATCAAAATAGATTGCGCCTGCGCTCGGTTCGAGCATTCCGGCGAGAACTTTGACCAGAGTGGTTTTGCCTGAACCGCTGCGTCCGACAATGGCAACGGTTTTACCCGCCGGAATATCTATGGAAATATCTTCCAGAATTTTCGGCGAATCCGCGCCGCCATATTGAAAACTGACGTTTTGCAACTGCACACGCCCTTCGAGCGTGCTCACAGGTTTCAGATGCGAGTGGTCGTAACCTTGCTCCGGTTCTGACTCGAAGATGTCATTCAGGCGGTTGAGCAGCACCGTCGCCAGTTGCCAGTTGTCCCACATCGAAAGCATGGTCAAAATTGGCACATTCGCCATCGCGACCAGTGAATTGAACGCCACCATCGCGCCAATGGTCATCTCGCCGTTCATCACCTGATGCGCGCCGACAAATAGAAACAAGGCAAGTGATAGAAAGCCGACCGTCTGCACCGCGCCTTCGTAACTCATGAGCAGAAAATTCGATTTGAATTGTTGATTTGCCAAAGCGTGAAACTGATCAAGCATCTTTTCGCGCAGGGCGCTTTCCGCGCCCAGAGCCTTCACGGTTTCGATGCCTTTAATGGCGTCAATCTGGTGCGAAGCGTATTTGCCATAAGCCGCTTCCAGTTCATCGAACATCGGCTTCAAGCGTTTGCTCGAAAATTTCATCAAGCCTGCGTATAGCGGCGCAACCGCGAGAAAGACAACGGCAAGCACCGGGCTATAGAGAAACATTAAGGTCACCGCGCCGCCAATCTGGGCGATGGCAGTGAGTCCATTGACGCCGTTCTGCACGAGAAATTCGCGCACCTGTCGGACGCCGAGAATGCGCCGCTGAATATCGCCGGTCTTGCGCGCCGCGAAAAAGCTGATGGGCAGGGCGAGCAGTCGCCGGGTGATGAAATCCAGCGACAGGGAATCGACGCGCACCGCTACGAAACTGAGCAGGTAGCGTTGCACGAGCATCGCGATAATCATGAAGGCGAGCACCACGAGCATCGCGCCAATCATCATCGCCAGCAACGATGCGTCGCGCTCGACCAGAACGCTATCGACAATGACCTGCGTAAACACCGGCAAGAGCATTTGCAAGGCGCTGACGATGATTGCCAAGCCAAAGGCTTTGGCGAAGAGGTTGGCGAAAGGTTTTAAAAACGGCAGCAACCAACCGAAACTCGTCCGGGTTTCCGGCGCTTGTTCAAAAGCTTCGGTGTAATCAAAGAGCGCCGCGTAGCCATTCCATTTTTCATCGAGTTCCTGACGGGGGATGCGCCGGATGTCGGTTGCCGGGTCGGCAATCCAGGCGTGTTTATCGTTGACGTCAAAGAGCGCCACCCAATGGTAATTTTCCCAATGAATGATTGCCGGAAGCGGCATCTGCCCGACATGGTTTTTCGAGGCTTTGACGGAACGCGCCGCTAAACCCAGGGCTTCGGCTCCCTGACAAAGCCCGCGCAAACTGGTGCCATCGGTCGAGGTGTGAACCACCTGACGAATGCGCGTCAGCGAAACTTTTCGACCAAAATGGCGGCAGATCATCGCCAGACTTGCCGCGCCGCAATCCATTTCATCAATCTGTCGGATATGCTGGAAACGCGCGATGGGTTTGCGAGCTTTGACGAAATGACCGTCTTCGGTGGCAAAGGGTCCAAGTTGCGCAGCCGTTCGCCGCTCGTCCAATTGACGGGGGCTGACTTGTTCGGTTGGGACGGCATTGGCAGGCAGAATTTCGTCGGCGAAATCGAGCGGCAAGCGCGCGGTTTTCTTGTAAGCGTAACGGGCGATGCGGTCTTCAATCTGATTTCTGAATTCGGGAAACCTGGCGTAAAGTTTGCCAAAGGTGGTTTCGTTAATCTTGAGCAAACGACAGGGCGTCAAGGCTTCGACGCTGGCGCGGCGCGGTTGATTTCGGGCAATGGAGAGTTCGCCGAAGAGATCGCCTTTGCGCAGAAACGCCATATTGCGCGGTTGGGCGTCGGTTTGTTCCCAGACGCGCAAGCGACCTTCTTCGACGATGAACATTGGCCCGCTCGCATCACCCTGGCGAACGATGATTTCGTTTGCTGCCAGCGTGCAGGTTTCGGCTTCAAGCGCCAGGAGTTTCAAGGCATCGGCAGGCAATTTCGCAAACACCGTATAAAGCTTGATGAAATTCGCCAACTGGCGCGGACGTTGTTCCAGTTCGATGTAGTTTTTGATTTCGGGATGATTGGCGAGTAACGCCTGAAACAATGCCGGGTCGAGTTTGTATGCCTGCACATCGCTGCTGGCGCGCACCGTGGTGGTGCGTTTGCCGATACTGGCGGGGTCGAGCAATCCGGTTGCCCCAAAAGTTTCGCCGGGTTTCAACACGTTCAAAGGAATCTCTTCGCCGTTGGCGGCGCGCTTAACCATTCGCGCCCGTCCTTCTGCCAGAACATAGACGGCATCGGTTGCTTCACCTTCGGTGACGATGTCGCCGCCAAAGGTGAAATGCGCCGGCACGAAACAATCCATCACCAGCTTTTTCAATTCCGGCGGCAGCGACTTCATCATCGGTAATTCTTCGAGCGCAGTTTGTTTGTCGGTCATGTTGATCTCCAAAACCAATCATCAGGATTTCATGAATCGGTTATCTCCTGCTGCTTTCCGCAATGATTCTGCGGTTCATCAGGCTAGCCACTGCACACGTTCACGCATTGCCTGTTCTGTGAAGTTGGCAATAATTGCCTGTTCGGCGCGGGCGTGGACTTGTGAGTCATCGGCTGCGGGCAGTTGCTTATTTAAAAGAGAAAAGAGCGGGAAGCCTTGCCAGATGTTCAGCGGGCCCAGCAAATCGCCCTGTCGCGCCGCAAGAAAGTAAGGGCGAACTTTCAGGTCGATTTCATCCGCGTAAACCGTCCATGGTTTGATTTGATTGTGGGCATCGTGTGCGACCTCATCCAAGGTCATGCCATCTTCGCTCACGCACCAGGCGGCTTCACGCGCCACCCGTTCTTCGGCAAACCACAGATAACGACAATCGAAGCGCACCCAGTCCAGGCGGTGATTGGCGATTTTGCTTTCAATCAATTTCGGAGTGACCGCTTGTTTTTGCTGTCGCGCAAATTCCGTTTCGATGTAGGCAATCAAATTGTCCGGCGATTCGATGGTAAAAAATTGATTGGCGCTTGCCGCCACCGCTGCCCGCCCTGCCAGTTTGAAAGCCCAGTGTCGCAAATTGTCTGTGCAAATCGCGTAATGTTTGATGACCCCGGCTACCGCTTCATCGCTGACAGGATGCGCGGCGACGAGTTCATCAAGTTGTCCGGCAAAACGCTTTCGCAAACACTCGCTACGCAAACAGTTCATCCAGTCTTCAACGGTCATGTGCCACCGGCGCAGCCAGATGTTGGTCTCTTCGGCGCTAATCAAATTATGCGCATAGCGGAATGCCTGAGCGGCTTCGCGTAAATCAAAAGCCTGTGGCAATTGATGACGCTTTTCTGCTTGACATAAACAGGCAAGCGCTTGCCGCGTCTGTTCAAAAAATGATTGCCATTCATTCCAGACCGTTGCGGCGATACGGATTTCATCCCAGCCGAAATTGCGATTTGCGATGCTGAATAGCGTCATACAACTTCCCTATACCTTCATGAGTACAGGCGAAAGGCAGGCTTAAAAACTATCATCGAAAAAAAATATTTTACGGTGATAGTTTTTGGCTGCGCGCTGCGCCTGAACAGTTGAGCGCGATTAAGGCGCTCAAGAGATAAAGAAAATTTTGATGAACAAGGAGACGAACGAGATGAATCAGCAAAATAAAGGTGAAGCGCACAATCAACAAACTCTGGTTGAAGATTTGACCGTCACTCAAGCCGACGCCGAAGTCGTGAAAGGCGGACCCATCTATTTGAGAGTTGAAGGCGTTGATGGCTCTGTAACCAGTAGCGGTCATGAAAAATGGATTGAGTAAGCCTCAGCCTGACGATTCAACGCTACAACTCTATTTAACAAGCTTATCAATAGGAGGAACCGATGATAAAAACCAACAACCAACCACAAAATTTAATCGAAATCGAAGACGCAACTGCGCTCGACGATTTGAAACTGACTGATGAGAAATCAGACGACATCAAAGGCGGTCACGGGGTTACCGTGCTTGCCTGGGCAAGAGTCGATGGCGTCTCGCCGCGAAGTTAAACATTGCGCTGACAATTTTAGAGCGCGAAGTCTGGCGCAAAATCAAACCATTGTAAAAGGAGAGTGAAATGAAACAGCAGATTGAAACAACCGAAAGCCGTGAACAATTCGAGGGCGAAGACCATTCAAAGGCTGAAACTCTGGTTGACCTGACGGTTGACGGCGAAACTCCGGCGCAGGTCAAGGGCGGAGTGCTCATTGGACAACTCCTGCCTGCCGTGCAAAAAATTCGCTAGCCGGTTCACCCGCGCGGGCTGCTGATAGAGCGACTCACCAAAGCAGCCTGCGCCACAAACAAAATTCATTAACCACAGGAGAAACATGAAAAATCAAACGATTACAAATCTAAACCGTTTGCCGGTTGCCGAAAACCGCACAAATGAACAGGAAAATATTTTGACCGACCTGGAAACCAGAGACGATGTCAAAGGTGGCCCGACTTGCCAAAATAATCTCAAGCAAATTGGCTTGGCGCTGCATTCATACTCGGATTAAAGCCGCGCCTTAATCCATGCAGAAATGGAGACCAGTCTGATGACCCATCAAGACCATCGTGACGCCAATCATCAACAAGCTTTGATTGAAGATATGACCGTCAACCCCACACAGGCAATGGACGTGAAAGGCGGGCCACTCGAAATCAGAGAGTTGCATATCAAAGTTCAGGTAAGTAATCAGCAGCCTTCATAGGTTTCTGGTCTTTCAAGTTACCACGCAAACGCTCAATCCGTGAATTTCAGTAAACGTTTAATTACAACCAACTTTTAATCACCAGGAGATACCGATAATGAATTTACAAAACCATTGTGAAACCCAAGCGAAAGAATCACTGACCGATTTGCCGTTGACCGATGAACAAGCCGAGGCGACCAGAGCCGGAGAACTGGCAAGGCACGAAGGTGCCTTGATGGGAAACCTTTTTAGTTCAACCCCCGTCGCTAAATAAACGCTGGCAATGCGGCAGGCTACTCCCTGGACAGCAAATTTCTTCAGAGGAGAAACTTCACAGCCCGGTTCATTGAGAAAGGGGATTTATTATGGCTGCAAATTTAGCTACGGCAAATAACCAACCTCGCATGGCTCAAGCATTTCTCGCGTTTGCGCCGCCGCACTGGGTAGCGCGGGGACTGAGTTACGCAATCATCGCCATTGTTTTGATTGCGGCTGTCGCCTCGGTAGTTATCAAACTGCCCGAAACCGTAACCGCGGATTTCGTGCTGGTGCCGATGCGAGGAACCGACCCCATCAAAGCCACGCGGCAGGGCATCGTCAATCAGGTGTTCGTGAGCGAAGGGCAAACCGTCAATCAAGGCGAGGTGATTGCGACGCTTAAATCGGAATCCGCAGGCGACCGCGCGGCAGAACTCATGACCATGCAAACTCAGCTTGCGGGAGCGGGCGAAAGTTTCACCAACGCGAAGTCCAGATTCACTGCCGGGCAGCTTGCCGATGAACAGGAGATACGCAAACTCACTGGTCGCATCGAACACCTCGAAGGACTGATTGCCCTCAAACGCCAGCAGTTGGAATTGTTGAAACAGATGGCAGAAAGTTTCGAGAAACTTTACAAACAGGGCATCGCCAGTCGCGCCCAATGGACTGGGCGGCAACTTGAAGTCACCAGTCTTCAAGCCGAACTTGAAAAGCTCATTGCTGAACAGCAAGAGACGCGCGCGGCAATTGAAAAGTTGAAACTCGAAAGCGCGGCTCGTCGCGCTGAATTTAAAGAGGTAGAGCGCAGCTATAAAGAAGCGACAACCACCGGCGAAATTCGCGTCGCGGCTTTGCGGGCGGGACTTGCAGGAAGCGACGGCAATGAAATCCGCTTGACTGCCCCGTGTGCCGGAACCATTGTGCGACTGCACGTAAAGGGTGGCGGCGCGGTTTTGCACGAAGGCGAAATCGTGGCTGAACTGGTTGACGCCAGAGAAACTTTGCAGGCGGAATTGAAAATCCCGGAAGCTGGAGTCGGCAAATTGCAAACCGGTCAGGGCGTGAAGTTGAAATATGATGCGTTTCCTTATCAACGCTTCGGCGTGCGGTATGGGCGTGTGGCGTGGCTTAGCCCAACCAGCGTTGAAGCCCAGGGCGGCGCGTCATTCAAAGCGCACGTTGAAATCACCGAGAGTGAAGTGTTCGTACAGGGTCAATCGCGACCGCTTGCGGCAGGCATGAGCGGCAAAGCGGAAATCGTCATCGGCAATCGCTCGTTGATTGAATATATCTTTGAACCCTTGCGGCAGTTGAAAGAAAATGTCTCGGATGTGCCGGAACGGGTAGTGAAACGTTGAATCATTGATGCAGCAGCAACCAGATGTCGGCTTCGACCGATTCCAGAATATAGTAAAGCCAACGGTTGTCGCGTGAGAGCCGGAAACCGATGATCCTGTCGGGTGGGCTTGAAAATAACGGACGGTGCTTTTTCGTCACGGTGTCGGTGATGAAGACTGTACCATCGATAATGAACAGCGCCCGGCGGTTATCCTGTAACCATGCCATGGAAACGCCGCCCACATCACTGAGCTTTTCCACCTCGCCGGTTGCAAAGGAATAGACAGCCGGAACCAGAGATTGCCCTTCGAGGTTACTGCCGCCGAGCAATTTGCTGCCGTCCGATGACCAGACAACCGGCCAGAATTGCAACGGCGGGTCGCGTTTCGGATTGAGGAGTTGCGGCGTCTGTTCGCTCCAGGTCTTGTCCGCTTCGATGATGCGAGTCTCGCCTTTGGGGTTGGTGAAACTGACCTGCCGACCATCAGGCGACCACAGGGGGTTGAAAGCTTTCTCATTATTTGATTCGGTCAAGCGGCGAAGACCGGTGCCGTCGGCGTTGATGAGCCAGATTTCAAAGTTGCCGCTGCGGGTTGAATAAAAAGCCAGTCGCTTGCCATCGGGCGACCATCGCGGCCCGCGATCTTTGTATTCATCATCGGTCAGGAGTTGCGGTTCACCGTTGCCATCACTGTTTAGTAACACCAGGTCTTCGTGATTATCGACTACGGTGGTGTAGACGAGGCGCGTCCCATCCGGCGAAATATCCAAATCCATTCCTTGTCGCGACCCCAAAGTCAATGCCCTGGGTTGACCGCTAATCTTTTCGCGCTGAGCGTCGATTTCGACGCGGTAGAGATTGCGTTTGAGACTGACATTGACGAAAGCCAGGCGTTTGCCGTCGCGTGAAAGGCTGATGTGCTGGCTGAAGGCTGAAGGGGTCGGCACCAGTTCCGGCTCAGCTAGCGCACGTCCTGTCGCTTCATCAATCGCGACCCGCCATAATTGCATGCCGCCCGAACGGTCGCTGACGAAATACAACTGTTTGCCATCGGGCGACCAGATGGGATTCCAGTCGGTCGCCGCATCGTTGGTAACCCGCACGGCGCTTTCACCTTTCGGCGTCATCGTCCAGATGTCGCGTTGGCTGCTTTCGTCCGATGCCCAGTAAGCCAACCGGTGACCATTGGGCGACCATTGGGGTTGCACGACATCGTTTGTCGAAATCAGGCGTTTTTCAAGGGATTTCAGATTAACTGCCCACAAACGATGAGGTGAAACCTGGCGTTCGCGCGGGTCGCGGAATCGCTCCTCGGTGAAAATTACTTCCTGACTGTCAGGCGACCAGGCGGGATGAAAAGCCGGACCTCTATCGGATAATCGTCTGACCGATTCGCCCGACGCCCCCATCACAAAGACGCCGCCACCATCGCGTTCCGAGCGAAAAGCGATGTATTCGCCATTTGGCGAAAATGCCGGTTGCGTGTCATCGCCTGAAAAATTTTCAGTCAGGTTCTGCACATTGAAGCCGCCCACCCGTTGCCTGAAGATGTCCCAACCATTTGCCGTGCGCCGCCCATAAACGATGGTGTTGCCGTCGGGTGAAAGGCTCGGAAAAAATTCTTCATGGGGAAAGTCGGTTACCTGCGTCGAACGCGCCGCCAGCCACGGCGAAGGTTCATTCGGTTTCGCTCCGGTAAACACCCAGACGAAAAGCAGCGCCACCAAAATAAAGATTACCCCTGCCAACGCAAGCATCGGTCTGGTCAACACCACGCCTGATGATTGAACGGTTGTTGATTTCGTAGCGACATCCGTAGACTTGATTGCCGCCGAATCAAGTTCACGCTGCAAACGTTTCAACTCAGCGCAAAAATCATTGGCAGTTTGAAAGCGCAGGTCGCGGTCTTTTTCGAGCGCGCGGTTGACGATGCGTTCGAGTTCGCTGTTGATGTCTTTTTTTACACTGGCAAGCGCGGGCGGTTGATGATGGATAATGGCATCGAGAATGGACGCAGTCGTAACGCCTTTGAAAGGCACCACGCCAGCGAGCAATTCATACATCAATACGCCAAGGCTGAAGAGGTCGCTGCGATGGTCAACATCAAGACCGGCAGCCTGTTCGGGCGACATATAAGCCACGGTGCCAAGCACGGTGCCGGGATTGGTTTTGTGCGGGTCACTCGGATTGGGCTTTTGTTCGAGTGAAACGCGCTCGGTTAATTTCACCAATCCGAAATCCAAAACTTTGACATAACCATCCGGGCGCGCGATGACATTTTCCGGTTTGATGTCGCGATGAACCAGCCCGGCTTCGTGCGCGGCAACCAGCGCGTCAGCAATCTGTGAGCAAATCTCCAGAGTGTCTTTGACTCTGAGCGCGCCACGTTCAATCAGTTGGCGAAGCGTCTGACCTTCAACATATTCGGCGGCGATGAAGTAGGTTCCAGCCATCTCGCCAATCTCATAAATGGTGATGATGTTGGGATGATTCAAAGCCGAGGCGGCGCGGGCTTCGCGTTCAAAGCGGCGCACGCGCTCCGGTTCGCGGGTGAATTGTTGCGGCAATAATTTGAGCGCCAGTTTGCGTTTCAAGCGTTCATCGCGAGCTAAATAAACTTCGCCCATGCCGCCAAAGCCCAGCACCGAAATGATGTGATACGCGCCGAGTTGTTGCCCAATCAGCGATTCCGGTTTTTCATCAATCAAATATTGCGCCGCCACACTGAGCGCCGGGGTGCTCAGGAAAGATGCGGAATGGGAGTGTGCGTCAAGCAGCGACTCAACTTCGCGCTGCAATTCCTCATCACCTGCGCAGGCAGCGGCAAGAAAGTCTGCGCGGGTTTCCGGCGCGCATTCCATCGCCTGCTCAAGCAGTTGATCGATTTTTGCCCAGCGTTCAGCGTCCATAAGATGAGAGGTTAGGAATTAGGATTCAGGAAGAAGAAAGTATGAAGTAGGAACGATGAAGTATGAACAAAAAGAATTTCACCGTGTTCATCGTTCAGCGTTCCTACTTCATCGTTATCCTAAGTCCTGACTCCTGAATCCTGACTCCCGGTTCCTATTTACTCAATTCGCGATACAGCCAAGCCTTGGCTTTGTTCCATTCGCGGATGACGGTGATGGTTGAGATGTCGAGAACTTCGGCAATCTCTTCGTTGCTGAGTCCGCCAAAAAAGCGCATTTCAACAATGCGGCTTTTGCGCTCGTCGATTTCGGCTAAACCGTTGAGCGCATCATCGAGCGCCACCAGGTCTGCGCTGCGGTTGGCGCTTACGGTGAGGGCTTCATCGAGCGAAACGTGAGCCGCTGTGCGCCCTGCAAAACGCGGGCGTTGGCGCGCAAAATCAACCAGGATACGACGCATCAATTGGGCGGCAACACTGAAAAAATGGGCGCGGTTTTGCCACTCAACATTTTTCCAGTCGATCAGGCGTTTGTAAGCTTCATTGACGAGCGCCGTCGGTTGCAAGACATGACCGGCGCGCTCTTGTCCCATATATCGTCTGGCGAGTTTGTGCAATTCAGCATGGACTTTGGGTACTAATTGTTCGAGCGCCGATTCGTCTCCGTCGTTCCAGGCGACCAGGAGTTGCGTGACATTGTGAGACGAGTGTGATGCCATAAGCTTTCAAACCCAACGAACAGAAAAGGGAAGTGGCGGATATTCTTGCCTGTTCATCTGAGAACTCATTTATATTTCGTTCCGGTATGGAATGCGAAATCCTGACTACCATCACCAGAGCCGATTACCGGACGAGTTTACCTGACAACCGCAGCGAATGGTAGGGGGATTAAAAATTCATCTCTATGGCTTCGGGTGACTTGTTGGTGAAGCATTGCATAAGTAATTCCTGCTCATCATTCGATGAAGGCTTTCACAGCATTTTACTGGATAGAATTTCTCTCCGATTATAAAATGCGCGCCAAGGAGAGAAAAATGAAACGAAAGCAAGCAACCGATTATTCACAAGAATTATTAGACCTGTTTCACGAATACCAGCACGGCGACATTGACCGTCGTGCCTTTCTTGACCGGCTTGGCAAGTTCGCGACCGGCGGGTTGACCGCGATGGCGATTTTTGAGAGCCTGAAGCCGAACTACGCCTGGGCACAGCAGGTGCCACTGGATGACAAGCGCATCAAAACGGCATACGAAAATGTACCCTCGCCCGCCGGAAACGGCGCGATTAGAGGCTATCTGGCGCGTCCTGTAAAAAATGGGAAATTGCCGGTTGTCCTGGTTATTCATGAAAACCGCGGACTCAATCCTTATATCGAAGATGTTGCGCGGCGTCTGGCGCTCGCCAATTTCATCGCATTTGCGCCCGATGGCTTGACGTCGGTTGGCGGCTATCCGGGCAGCGATGAGAAAGGCGCTGCTGCCTTTCGCACTGTGGATGGAAAGAAGATGACCGAAGATTTCGTAGCGGCTGCCAAATGGCTCAAAGGGCGTCCCGATTCCACGGGTAAACTCGGCGCGGTCGGCTTCTGTTTTGGTGGCGGGATGGTTAATCAACTGGCAGTGCGGCTCGGCGCTGACTTGAATGCCGGGGCGGCGTTCTATGGTCGCCAAGCCGGCGCAGATGATGTGCCCAAGATTTCTGCGCCGCTCCTGCTGCATTACGCGGGCAATGACCAGGGCGTCAACGCCGGCATCGCGGCTTATGAAACGGCGCTCAAAGCCAATAACAAGATGTACACGGTTTATATGTACGAAGGCAAACAGCACGGCTTCCATAACGACACGACGCCGCGTTATGACGCGGAGTCGGCGAAACTGGCGTGGACGCGCACCCTTGATTTTTTCAACAAATACCTGCGTTAAGCCTGATAACAGGGTTTTGATGAGTTGTCCTTAAATTTAGGTGGCGAAACCCGTGATTAGAGTTAAGCAGATAAGCAATACTTGCCCGCCTAAATCTGGTCGGGCAATTTTTGCTTGATCAACTGGCCAACTGATGAATCCCGCTCAACAGGCAGAGATAATGACAACGTCAGTGCCGCTGCAAGCGATTGCAAATTGTAAGGTATGCCGACAATTCGTTTGGACGTGACTGCCAATCCGGCGGTGAATAATTTTAAACCGGACGTAGACCCATCTGGCTTGCTCGGTCGAGCGGCGACCGTTAAGCTCACCTCTGATTAACCAGCAAAGGAGAGGAGCGGAAATGAAACGAACCAAAATCTTGCTGTGTGTCGGGCTGTGTTGTTTGATAACCGGTTGCGCCAAACGCAATTCCTTTCCCACAGGTCAGTGGCTTGATTTGTCCTATGATTTATCTGCCGAAACTATCTACTGGCCGACAGCCGAACCGTTCAAACTGGATACGGTCGCAGCCGGCGTAACCGAAAAGGGCTATTACTACTCAGCCTATCAGTTCTGTGCCGCTGAACATGGAGGCACCCACATTGACGCGCCCATCCATTTTGCCGAGGGGCGTAAAACTGTCGATCAACTTCCCTTGACCCAGTTGATTGGCGCAGCCATCAAGATTGATGTTTCGCAACCAACCAATGCCAATCGCGATTATCAAATCAGCGTTGAAGATTTTACTGCCTGGGAAGCCCGCAACGGAAAAATCCCGGATGGCAGCATCGTGCTGTTGCAAACCGGATATGGGCAGTATTGGCCTGATCGCGTGAAATATCTGGGAACCGCCACAAGAGGCGCCGAAGGCGTAGCGCAACTCCATTTTCCGGGGTTGCACCCGGAAGCCGCGACCTGGCTGGTCACTAATCGAAAAATCAGCGCCATCGGCATAGATACGGCGAGTATTGATTACGGGCAGTCGCAAACCTTCGCAAGTCATGTCACGTTGATGGGGCACAATATCCCTGCTTTTGAAAATGTGGCAAACCTCGACAAAGTGCCTGCACTTGGCGCTCAGATCATTGCCCTGCCAATAAAGATCAAAGGCGGCAGCGGCGGACCACTCAGAATCATCGCCTTTCTGCCTGATTGAAATAAGGAACTCATCAGCTATAGCGGTTTGCAAAAGAGCTTACTCAGCCTCTGTTGAGAGAGCAGTCTTTGACCGCCTGTTCAACTCAGTAAATTGCAAACCAGTCGGTGTAGCGGTCGAGCATTGATTGGTTCATCGGGTTTCTCAATAACCCGTGACCTCACCTGACAGATTTTTTTAACGATTTGTTGAGCGAGAGCACGCGGTGGCGCAGGCGGTCGGGCAAGGCGGCAATCAGGAAAAACGGCAGGCTGCCCGCTTGCCAGGGCCAATGACGAAAGGCTTGCCTGAAACACCGGCGGGCTTCTGCGAATCGCTGTTGACTGAAATAATAGCGCCCGAATCGCGCATAGATGTTGCCCGCGAGCCTGCGTTTGGGAATTGGTTCGTCGGGAAACAGGGCGGCGATTTTTTCGAGATTTTTAATCTCATCGTTGCACATCTGTTCCAGATTGTCGGAAAGGTTTTTATCGTGACAGCGAATGTGTACGAGGATTTTATTGACAAACCCGAAGGGATATTTTTTCGCCAGCCGCAAATAGAAATTGAAATCTTCGTTGCCGATTAATCCTTCATCAAACAATCCGACCTCGTCCAGACAGCGGCGACGCACCATCACCGACGGCATGGCGATGAAATGTTCCAACAGAATTTTGTCAAAAATCATGCCGGTTGGTATGTCACGCCCCGCTCGGATATTGCTGTCTAAAACCCCTGATTCATTAAATCGCTGAGAGCCTGTGAACACCACCCCATATTCGGGATGCTCGTTAAAATGCGCGATTTGCAGTTCCAGTTTATCGGGAAGCCAAAGATCATCTGCGTCTAAAAAGGCGATAAACTCGCCGCTTGAATGACGTATGCCGACGTTGCGCGCTGCCGACGGACCCCCGTTGGCTTTTTTGCTATAGCGAATCGCTTCTTTGAAAGTTGCCGCGACGGTTTCGGTGTTATCCGTAGACCCGTCATCAATGACGATGATTTCAACCGGGCGATAGGTTTGATTGAGCACGCTGGTGATGGCTTCGCTCAAAAACGCGGCGCTGTTATAGGTCGGAATAACCACACTGACCAGGGGAGTTGATGAAGCGTTGATTTCTGAAAATTCCATGAATCAATCTGGCGAAGTTTAATAAAAGCAGAGGGGAGTTCAGTCAGCAAAAATCGCTTTAGAAATTTTTAATCATTAAATACCCATCATCGCCGCTGGAATAATATTTCGGCATATGACGAAGGATTTTATAACCGAGTTTCAAATACAGTCGTTGCGCCGCCTGATTTGAGGTGCGCACTTCCAGACGAACCGCATTGATGCCTTGATGTGTGAAACTGTTTTCAACCGCATCCATCAGTTGTTCAGCATAACCGCGACGGCGATGAACGGGACTGACGCCCAGCGCCACAATATGACCGGTATTGTCAGGTTCAATCATGCCGATGATGAAGGCGACCATGTGATTGGCGGCAAGGGTGACTTTATAACACGAAGATTTGTTATGAGAGAGCAGATAGCGCAGGGTTTCTCTATCGTAAGCCTCGCTGTCATAGAAACATTCCTGATCAAGTTTCCAGCACTCATTCAAATCCGCTGCGGTCATTTCTTTCACCACAGCTTCGGCGAAAGCGGCAACATAGGGTTGCTCGATCTTCTTTTCTCTACGCCTGAGCCATAATCTGAAGTCCATAATTCCGGCTACCGTCCAACGCCATTATAATCGCAAGGTCAATCATCAAGTCTGCCTTGTCGGCAGATTAATTGCCTTTGCCGAAAATTTTCTTGAATACGCCAAAGAATCCGCCCTTTTTCTTTTTCTCTTCTTTCTTCTTGGCATCCGCATCCTTCTGCGGGTCTTTATTTTCAGCTACAGGTTTTTTCGCTTCTTTGGGTTCCGGTTGGGCAGTGGTGGTGCGCGGCTTTTCTTCTTCAGGTTTTTCTTTGGGTTCGGCGGCTGCGGATTCAGCCTTTGGAGCCGGTTTGGGATTCACCGGTTGAACGGCGGCTTTTGCTGCTTTGGGGTTGGCTTCATTGTCGCCGGAAGGCGCTTTGGGATTAGCGCCATCGTTCGTACTGGCGTCGGATTTATCGCCCTTTTCCTTATCTTTTTCGGCTTTCTCTTTTTCTGCCTTTTCCTTTTCTTCTTTCTTCCTGGCAGCCTCGGCTTCCGCTTCAGTGGTTGCTTCTTCGCTTACTGCGGGTGTTTCGGCAACCGCAGGCTGAGCGGTCGATTCTTCGACAAGCGGAGCCGGAGGCACTACGGCAACCGAAGGTGTCGTGCTGTTGGACGGCGCGATGCGAGATTTCGGAGCAAAGAAAATCGAAGCGACGGTGATGAGAATCGCCAGCGCCACCAGTCCAATGCCGAGCATTGACCAATCCACTTTCCGGCGCGGCGTAACCATAGCGGTTTCGACCACTGGGGACGCCGGCGCGATACCGAGTTGCGCGCCACAGAGTTCGCAGAAATTGAATTCTTCATTAAAAAGTTCATTGCAGGCGGTACAGATTTTCATAACTCTCTCCAGATCATTGGCAGTGGTTCGATTTACCGAGGCAAGTTTATTCTATCATTGAAGCGGGCAGTGTCAAATTGGCAGGCAAGCAGTAGCCGGTAGCCGGTGGTCGGTGGTCGGTAGCCGGTAGCTGGTATTCGGTTATATGGTTTGCTCTCTTTAAACGCTGATTTAATTTTTTTCAGCAATAGAGTGCGAGAGCGTCGTTAATCTGTTCTGGCTACCGGCTACTGACCACCGGCTACTGATTAAGCGTCATAGAGCGCGGCAATCAGACATCCGCGCGCGGTGGTTGTCAGCGGGTCTTTTGCCATGCGAATTTCTGAAATCGGCAGCGGGAATTTATCCTGTTCGACCGCCTTCTGGAACCTTTCCAGAAAACCTTTGGGCGCAGCCGTGCCGCCCGCAAGCACGATGGGAATGGCTTTTTCCATCGCCGGCATATTTTTGGTTTCCGAAAGCGCGCTGCGCACCGATTCAACTAAGGAAAGCACCACGTCTTCATAATAGATATGCAGGGCGTTTTCGTATTTGTTTTCGGCAGGGCGCGATAAATCCAGACCCTCTTCTTTAATCATGCGAATTCTCGTTGCCACATCGCCGGTTACAGATGAGGCGCTGCGGTCGATGTAATCTCCGGCTTTGCCGATGCTGAAAGTCATCACCGGAATCGACATAAACGCGAGCGCCACGTTGCACATGCCGCCGCCGCAACTGATGCCGATGCCCGTGAAGTTCTCTTTTTCAAGTTCGGCAAACACCACTGCCATGCCTTCGTTTACGCCTTTTGACACATAGCCCATTTCATCGAGCACCTTTTTCAACATGGCTTCGTGATAGACCAGGTCTGCCGCCGCGCTGCCGTCGCGCCCCGGGCCGGGCACGCTAAAGCGCAGGGTTTCACCTTTGCCTTTGCCTTTTAAAAGTTGTTTGATGATTTCCTGAATAACCGGCATTGCCTGTTCTTCATTCGGATTGAGGGTGCCGGACATCATCGGACGGCGGACTTCGATGTTAAAGACGTTGGCAAAACGTCCGGCTTCATTGCCGTAAACCTGAATCGAATTGCTGCCGTTCAAGTAATAAGTGATTTTGTTTTGCTTTAAAATATTTTCCGTAAATTTTGAATGCGGGACGGTGATAAAAGCATTTAGCTGGGTTTGCGTTTTGATTTTATCAATTGCGCCACCAGCCAGCACCAAACGGCTGGTGCCAATATCCAGCCCCAGCGCCCCACCTTCGCTGGTTACTTCTTCGGTGCCGGCATGTTCATTCTCTTTTTCTTTTGACATTGCTTTCTTGCCTCCAATTTTGATTTCGGGATTTGTAAGCTTTTGCTCGTCCTGATTCTCACTCTTGAACGTATTGAGCTTAACGGGTTCGGATGGTTCCGACAGGAACAGCTCCGGGTTTAAATTTTCAATGGCTTTCCTGCTCGGTTTGATTATAACAACTTTGCCTTCAGGTATGGGCTTGGATGCGCGCCGGTTTGGCGAAGGGGGCGTAAAACCGCGACGTTTGTCTTTTAACTGCAAACTACCCAGACCGCGTATACGAATGATTTTACCGCTGCTGACCTCACGCGCGATGACCTCCAAAATCGCTTCAACGCCGCGCGTCGCATCACGCTCCCGGAGTTTTGCGCGTGACATTACTTCTTTGATGAGGTCAGATTTTCTCATGACTAGAATAGTTTCCAGTTATTGGTCAGGTGTTAGATTAAAATCAAACGCCGAAAACTGAAAACTAAAATCTCTAGTTGTTACTGGTCGCTTGTCGATTCCGGCATCTCGACATTCGTATCCACACGCTGTTTATCCAACTCGTGTTGCTTCACGTAAGCGCGTTCAAACAGTTCCCACAAGGCGCGACGTTGTTGTTCGATGACAAAGCCATTTTTCTTCGCGGTATCCCACAATGCCGCTTCCGCCTGCGTCAATCCTTGCCAGCGTTTGCCACCGGCAGCGATTAAATACGATTGATCGTAAGCGAAACCGAAACGCGAAATCGCCAGTAATTCCGCATTATATTTATTCGTCAGTCCCACTGCTTCAAAAGGAAAATTGGCAACCCAATCGGTGTGATGACCGAGCAATCGCGACGACGGATTTGTCGAAACCAAACCGTGCGTCGTGCAATTGGCATCATTGATTTGATATTTCGAGCGCAACACGGCGGTCAATACCCGCGCCGCATAAATCTGCGCTTCGTTAATGCCGTCCGCGCCTTTGGCAGTGCCCGATTTGCCCTCAAAACTGATGCCGATGAAGCTGGCATTCAAATTGACATAGGCGTGGCGGCTATCGCTCCAGATGGAATTGCCCGCGTGATAGGCGACCTCTTCATCGCGCACGATGCGAAAAATTCTGCCAAAGCGGTCAATGATGTAATTGTACAGTTTGTGCCGTCGCGCATAATCCATCAACTCTTCCGAGGTGCGAATCAACGATTTGTTGTATTGGTCTGAAAACGGCAGCAGGTCGCTTTCGGTTAAGTGATAAACGATGCCCACAGGTTTGGAAAGCACTTCGTAATCATCGGCATTTTTGCTGAGTTTTTCCAAATCGAAACCATAGAAACCGCGCTTTGCCCCCGCGGTTTCATATTCGGTTAATATTCTTGCGCCGTTGCTATAGAACTCGTCCGTCGCGGTTTTTTCCGCAAGCCAGACTCTATCGAGCGGCAGAGGGGCTTCCGAGCCGATTGCTGCCACCGCTTCACCTGAACTGACATTATCATTTGCCGTTTGACCGGATGTGGTTTTTGCCTGAATGGCGCTGGTTATACTAGTGACCGCTTTTGAGCCTAAATAGACCAACCCTGAGCCTGCGGCAAGCACGCCAACCGCGCACAATCCATAAACGAGAAACCGTATGCGATAAAGAAACGCAGTTAAGCGAAGTGAAAAAGGCACGCCTTTAGTTGGCGGCAAAACTTTCGCCAGTTCGGTAATCAAACGGGCGCGTTCCGGTAGCGAGCCAACCCACGGTAAGCGCATCAACAAACTGCCTTGCGGTTGCGATTTCATTACGGAATTGAGGAATTTCAAACGCAAAACCGGCGATTCGATATAACGCGCATAGCGGTCAACGATTTTGGTGTAATGGCTATCGGGTTGCTGCAAATCCTTTAACACTGCTTTTACCGCCTGAGGTTATGGGTTCATTTCGGAGACCAGTAATTCTAACTTTATCCCTGCGGAATTTGCACGGGCTTGCGCCTGCGCGATAAATTTTTGCGCATCACTTGCGGAAACAAACTTGCCCACCAGCACCCGGAATTTATTGGCTTTTGCCGCCGCCGTATAAGCCGGAACGCCAGCTTTTTTTAACCGTTCAGCAAACTCTCCGGCGTTGGCTTCACTGGAAAAAACGCCAGCCTGCAAAGCGAACTGCCCTTGCCCCGAAACTTCAGGGGTTGGCATGGTTTCGGCTTTTTTCGGCTCTTCGGGTTTTGACGCAGTCGCCTGTTGAGGGTTGGTGTCGGTTAAAGCAGCAGCATTTGCCGCCGTTGAATTTTCGGCAGCACTCGCAGGTGATGGAGTTTGCGTCACCTGCGGAGTATTCGCGGCAGGTTTTTGCGCGCTATTTTTCGCAGCCGCAAAATAGGGTTTATAAACGAAAAGATAACCCGCAGCTAAAACGGCAAGCAAGCCGATGCCACCTAAAGCCAGCAGCAGTTTGGATGATAGACGGTTTCCTTGCGGGTTTTGCACAAGATAAGGAAAATCATCCATCTGCGTATTCCAACGTGGCGTGTCATCAATGATGGAACCGGTGACAAATTTGCCGTTTTGTTCGGCAGGGAACTCCTGCATGGTAGACGGCGCACTCTGGTAAGCGTTATTGCCGTTGACAGGCGCAGTTTCATAGACCGGTAAAGGTGCGCTATCGCTTATCGGCAAGGGTTGTGCCGCCGGTTCCGGTTCATGAAATTGAGGCGTCGCATCCACCTGCTGCGGAAGTTTATGGGCTTCTGTGAATTCCTGTGGCGCATTCATATCCTGAAAATAGAATCCCCCATCAGGCAACGAACTGCTGATAGCGAAATCATTTTGCACCTCTACGAAAGTTGGTTCATCAACCGCAGGCTTTTCCGCCGGTTCGCTGAAAGAAGGCTCGATGAGTACAGGGCTTTCCGGGGCTTTGAGCAAATCCTGGTTTGAAAACGTTGGTGGTTCTAATACCGGAGTTTCGACGAGTTCCTGAACCGGCAAAAGCGGGGCGTTCAGGCTTGCGCCATTTCTTGCGATATTTTGCGGAAAGATGGTTTCAATCAATGAACGACACTTTTCGCAAAGTCTGGTCGGATAACCGTTGAGTTTGGCATTGGCATCCGATGGATGCTTGCATAGCGGACAGCTTGCAGTTGATGTCTGAGCAAACATACTCACTTCTCCTTAAAACATAAACAGACAATAACAACTCCCGAAGGTAGCGGGAATCCAGCAAGGGTGAGGGCTTAAATTGTAGCGACGTTGTTATTGAGGGGGCAAAAATGCCGACACGATTATAACACAAGAAATTTTTCCGAATGAAGCAATCGCTTGCGGAATTTCAAATGTTTGATGCGGTAGATTATTCGGACTTATCCGCGTTCTCTTTCATGCTGGTGATGTAGTTTTGAATCTCTTCCAAATCCTCTTCATCCAGACTGAGGAATTCGACGCCAAGCCCGCTGCCTTCTTTGGCATAGCTGACCCGCGACACGGCAATCACCCGATGTCTATTGGGTAATTCAAAACGGACAACCATACGGGTGCCGGCGCGTATGCGCTCTTCTGTGGTAATGAACATGCCGCCGGTGCTGATGTTTGCCATGTTTCTACGGACACGGGAAGGGCCGCTGCTGCTGTTTGTCAGTTCATATTCAACTTGTGCATTGATGGGTGCCCGTTCAAATCGGCGGCGTTCAGGCTGCGCTGAACGAGGCTCAGCCTTTTTACCATTTTTAACCGCTTTCTTTGCTGTTGCTGTTGCTTTTCGAGCCAAAATCGTTCTCTACTTCTTTCAGGTGATTTAGGGACTTTTATAACCTGCCGATTTGGGAGCAAAGTAATCGTGATTAACTTACACACGCTGCGCCTTCTTGACAAGGCGAAACCTGCAAAAGTAATCACTGGTCGAGGAGATATTGAAAAATGACCGGATACGGAACTGAAGATTCCAAAACTGCGCGGCGTCAATCAGCAGAAATCATAAACGTGATGGATGATTCATTCGCCGCTCACACCGCGCAGGCGAAAATTTATCTAAGCTATTTGGACGCCTCCTTCGTCCAAAACCATGTTTGCAGGATGTGTTTACGCGGTGCGGATGTTATGTGATAATTCGCGTGTCGGTTTCTCGTGACAAAATCCGCATACAATTAAAGAAATTCTCTGATAACGGAGTGCGCATTATGAGTGGAAGACGTATCGGAAATTATCTGGTCTTGGATTATTTAGGTGGCGGCGGTTTCGGTTCGGTATTCAAAGCCGAAGACACCAGCACGCCAGGGCGGATTGTCGCCGTTAAAGAACTGCACCGCAAACACACGCGCAGCACGGTCATCAAACAACGCTTTTTTCAAGAAGCCATCGCTATGGCTAAACTCGACCATCCCAATCTGCCACGGCTGTTTACTTTCGGCGAAGACCACGGCTCTTACTATCTGGTGATGGAATTTCTTTCGGGAAAACTGCTCACTGATGAAATTCAAGCCCAGGGTCAATTGCCACTCAATCAAGCCATCACGATTATTTCACAGGTTCTCGAGGCGCTCAGTTACGCCCATAAAAACGGCATCATTCACCGCGATTTGAAACCCGATAACATTATGTTGATTGGCGACTCCGGGTCGCCGCATGTCAAGGTTTTGGATTTCGGCATTGCGCGCATGGTCGGCGGCGAAAATTTAACTATGGCGGGCGAAGGTTTCGGCACGCCCGTATATATGTCGCCGGAACGCATTTCGGGTTCGCTAAACCCTGATGCCCGCGCCGATATTTACAGCCTCGGCATTATTCTTTATGAAATGCTCGCTGGCAAAGTGCCGTTTCAATCGCAAGCCACCGACCCGCTCATCTACTGGTCGGAAATGCGCAAAATGCATGAGAGTTATGAACTCCCGCCGCTCGACGCGCTCGGAGTTCCCCAAGCGATTGAACGCATTGTCAAAAAAGCTACAGCCAAAACTGCCGATTATCGTTATGCCACCGCCGATGACATGTTAAATGATTTGCGACAGGCGACCGGTGATAGTGAATTTGCAATTGACACCCGACAGACCGCGCAACTCGCTTTAACCACCAATCCCCCCGAAGCCGAAGTTTATGTCGATGAAATATTGCGCGGCACTTCCGATGCCACGGGCAAAATATTGATTGATGCGCTCAATCCCGGTCTGCATAGCGTTCGCGTGCTCAAAGCCAGCTATAACCCATATACCATCAGTGTGGTTTTGGAAGATGGCAACCGCACAGATTTACAGGTGGCGCTTGCCGCTAATGCGACGATGGTCATGCCGCAAGTGGGCGAAGAGACTTCGCCGATGGAGTTGAAGACCTTGATAATGGATACCGGCGATGAAGTCGCAACCGCGATGCTGACGCTCGAAGGCGTTCCGGCAGGCAGTCAGGTCTTCGTCGGCGCAAAAGCTTTGGCGCTCGCGGGCGAGGACGGGCGCGCAACCTTGAGCCTTGCGCCCGGCACCCACGATGTCGAAGTGAAATCGCCATCCGGCGAGATTGGCAAAAAGCGTATCACCCTGACCAATCAAGACACCGGCTCGAATATGACGGTGGCGGTGCCAATGACGCAAACTTTCGGCTCACAGGCAAAAGCCACAAATAGTGAAAAAGGCGAAGCCGCAGCCACGATGGTTGCTGGCGTCGCAAACGTTCCCCGAGCTTACACAGCGCAGACCGCAGGCTTGCAAAGTAAAAAGAAGGTCGCAATGGCAGCGGCTGTGGTTTTGTTGCTTGCCTTGGTCGCAGGCGCTTACGCGGTGTTTAGCGGGCTTGGGCGCGAAACCTCGCCCATCAATGCAAACGAAAATTTGCAGGCGCAAAATCTGACGACCCCATCGACAACTGAACCTCCTGCACCAACCGGCGAAACAAACAGCGCGGAAAAAGCCAAAGACGCCAGTGAACCCGATAAAGCTGCGACTGAAAAAGACAAACGGGAAACTGAAAAAACTGCCAAAGAGGAACCGGAAACAAAAGATAAACCTGCGGTCACGCCAACTCCGCCTCCACAAGAGCCTGAAAAACCTTCGGAGCCAACCGGCTCACAAACTGGCGGCACCGCCTGTGTTTTTGTTTTGGTTAAAGGCGCAAGCGGCGAACCCGTAGCCGGTGTGCCGGTGGTTTTTTCGACTTCCGCAGGGCAGCAACCGAAACGCACGGGACCAAACGGCGGCAGCAAAGTTTGTGATTTGCCGGTTGGCAGTACCGTGACCGTGCTGGTTAAAGGCGCAGGCATGGTTTACAACGGCGTCGTTCCCGCCGGTGGCAAACTCGTCAACGCAACCCTGAGCGCCATGCCGATGCGACCCGGCAGAATGCAACCCGACCCGGATGAACCCGCCCGCCCGGACATCAGAAAGAATCGCCCGTTCCCGCGTCGCAATCGTCCACCGCAGTAATCTATGTGCCGATAGTTCAGGCGACATATCAATGCTGTTTTTGAAATTATTGACAGACCCGCAAAGTTTCTGGCAATCTGTCATATTCAATTTAACGAAAAATCGTCTTCATGACGAAGATTTAGCGAAAGGAGTGCAAGGCTAATGTCAAAGAGATCAAGAGGCGGACGCGCGGTGCGTTTGACTTGCCCGAAATGCGCGGCGGCATTTACCCTCGTCGGATTCATTTCTCAGGGGTTGGATGTGGATGCTTACTGGAAAGAGCGAGCCGCCGAACACGATTGCGCGGCACACCAGAAATATCTCGACGCGCAACGCAGCGCCGACGGGACCAAGAACCCGCTCAAAGCTTCAAAAGCTGCTGCTCGCGGCAAGAAGTAATTCGGCATTTAAAGTTTTCAACAAAAAGGGCTGGCGATTATCACCAGCCCTTTTAATTTTTAAGTAATCCAAGTTGCTCGTTCATTGAACGAGCAACTTGGGTTATGCGGCTATGTCTTACGCCGCTAAATCTTCCTGCAAAGCCTTTCGTTGTTCATCAGTCAATGGGGTTTCTGCGCTCAGTTCCGGCAAATCAACGCCGACCGCGACTGGCACCTGCCCCTTGGTATTGAATTTTAAAAACTGCACGGAACTCACCTGTTCTTTGCCGCGTTGGCGTTCATCAAATGTCGCCCAGACGCGCGAACCGTCTTCCAAAGTGACATAAATTTTTTCAGGCAGATGCCACCACTCGCGCAATTTCACGGCGCGAACCTGCGGGTCATCAATTTCAATGAGCAACGTGCAACCAAGTTCGCCGTCCGTGCCGAGCAATTCATTGTAGGTATCGATTTCGTGACGAATGTCGGCTTCCTTGACGATGCGTTCGGTGCGCACCATCTCTTGAATCTGATACTGCACGGTCAAATGATTTTCAAATAACAGCGTGAAATGTTCGCCGACATGCACACGTCTGGGAAGCTTGGTCATTAAAACTTTTTCTCTGAATTGATCGCGCCCCTCTTCATAAGTGACGTAATCGAGGATTTCACTGCGTTCTACTGCTTTCACTGCTTACGATTCCTCCTTCTTCTCATTTTCTGTTTGCGTAAATCCATCTTCACGATAGGCGCGCGCCAATATGCTCATCGGGTGCATGGGGCGCACGCCCGCGTGCTGCTCGAATTGCAAAGCCGCAAGCGGACAATCGGTTGCCCAGATTTCCGCGTTTGCATCCTTCATTCCGTCAAAAGCTTTTTTGCCGACGCGAATCGAAGTTTCAAAGCCTTCGACCTTCATCGCGTAAGTGCCATCGTGTCCGCAACACTCCATCGTAGTTGACGGAACCACGCCGGGAATTTTCCTGAGCAAATCGCGACCCTTGAAGCCGACAAACTGCGCGCGCAAATGACAGGGCGCGTGATAAGAAACTTTCGCGCCCGGCGAACTCTTGAACTCGGTGTTAAAGCGCGGTTCGTTGCGAATCGACCAGAGGTATTCGCTTGGGTCCATTGTCGCCTCGGCAACTTTTTCCGCATCCTCACGATCTTCAATGTCCACAAGTGTCGGGTATTCGCGACGGAGCATCATCGAACAGGTCGGATTGATGGCTAAGACTTTTGCGCCTTTTTCAACAAACGGGGTTAAGATTTTCAAGTTGGCTTTCGCCTGTTTTTTCAACAGGTCAATATCGCCGCTTTCCCAGGCAGGCATTCCACAACAATGCAAACCGGCTGTGCAACGAATATCCACCTGATTTTTTTCCAGCACCGCAATGGTATCGCGCCCGATTTGCGGTTCGTTGTTTTGCACATAACAGGTTTGAAAAAGCACTGCCTCACCGCCCACTTCTTTTATTCTGCCGGTCTCTTTCGCCCATTTTTCAAAGGTGCTCGAAGCAAAATTCGGCAACAGTTTGTCGCGGTGAATGCCGATGACCTTCTCCATAAAGATGCGATGAATGCGCACGCGATTGGCGGCGTTGGCAATCGCCGGGGTGATGCGCGCAAGTTTTCCCGCTTGATCCGGGTCGCCCAGTATTTTTTCTCTGAGCTTCAAACCCTGGCGGCGTGTGCGTTGCGCTTTATAACGATGAACCAGTTTGGGAAAGTTGAGTTTGAATTCGTGACCTTCGCGTTCCGTGTACGGGCACTGCACTTCGCAAAGCTTGCATTGAAAACAGGCATCCATAATCGCTTCGGTATCGCTTGCGGTGACGCGGCGCACCTCCCCGTCATATTTTTCATCAAGCAGCGCGAAGAGAGTCGGGAAACTGTCGCAATATTTAAAACACATACGGCAGCCGTGACAGATTTCAAAAGTGCGCTCGACTTCCATATTGAGAAAACTGGCGTCCCAATATTTCGCTTCCGTCGGGTCATAACTCAGCCCTTCGCTCGGTTTGTAAGCAATATTCTTTTCCATTGCGTTTAACTCTAATTTTGATTTTTAATTAACGATTCGTTATCTCAGCAATTTTTATATGCCGTTGTTAAGCAATCACAGACCGTCTCTCAACAACCGGTAGCACAATTTTGAGAATGATGATTTCAACCATTTGCCACAAAGGCGCGAAGGCGCAAAGAAACACAAAAAATCAGGGAATCTTCGCGCCTTTGCGTCTTTCCGGTAAAGCGGCTTTCGCTGAATTAGCTGATCGATTGCAGCAAATTGCTGAACCGACCGGCGTGCGATTTTTCGGCTTTGGCAAGCGTTTCAAACCAGTCGGCGATTTCCGCAAAACCTTCTTCGCGCGCGGTCTTCGCCATTCCCGGATACATATCCGTGTATTCGTGGGTTTCGCCGTGCACTGCCGATTGCAAATTGGCAACTGTATCGCCAAACGGCAAATCGGTCGCCGGGTCGCCTACGGATTTCAAATAATCCATATGACCATGAGCATGTCCGGTTTCACCTTCGGCGGTATCGCGGAAATTTCCGGCAACTTCCGGGTAGCCTTCGATGTCCGCAACTTTGGCGAAATACAGATAACGACGATTAGCCATTGATTCGCCGGCAAAGGCGGCTTTCAAATTATCATGAGTTTTCGATCCTTTTAAGTCAGCCATTTTTTTCTCCATTCCTTTTGTGAAATTTTTAAAGATTAATTGCGAAGCGATTTCAATCGCGCTTTGGGCTTTGCCTTCGCGCAATCCTTGCAAAGTCCGACGAGGCGAACATCTACCTCTTCGATGGTGAACCCCTGAACTTCCGGGAGTTTGCTTTTGGTAAGCGACGGCAAAGTGACATCCGCGAGACTGCCACAGACGCGACAGACCAGATGTTGATGATTTTCGATATTGGCGTCAAATCGCCCTTTGGCTTCCGGCGCGCTCACGCGGCGAATCAAGCCTTGTTTTTCGAGCGATTCCAGGGTGCGATAAACCGTCGCCTGTGACATCCCCGGAACCGTCTCCCTGAGCCGCGCAAACAACGTTTCGGCGGTCGGGTGGGTCAGGTCTTCTACGAGCGCGCGATAAACTGCAAGCCGCTGCGGCGTGAGCCGGATGCCGCGCTCGCGACAGCGCTCGACAAACGCCGAACTCCAATTCTCGACCTCTGATTGATGGCGATTGAAATTCTTGTTGCGAATAATTCTCACGTGAGAATAATTATCATTTAAGAAAGATTTGTCAACCTTGAACGTAAGATTTTTTTTATTTAGAACAAAGGAGAGTCCGGGGCAGGCAGTTTTTGCCATCAGGTTGGCGGGGCTGCAAACCCAGGCAGGTTATCCTCGGATTGAGCGGATAAAATTTGTTCTTGCAGGAAACCGCCGTTCTCTTGATGAATACTCAATGATCCTGGAGGAGAGTTGAAGGTTACCTTCACCCCTCCCTCATAAATATCAGGATAACTGGCTGAGATTAGCTGGCATCGCGTCCTTTGAGTTGCACGAGCGGTTGCGTCGGGTGTTGCGGAATATCAATCGGAGTTTGAAATATCGGGTCGTGGCTGTAGTCTGCCGAGTTAAAAATTTCTTCGCCATTTGCGCCACTGGTGTGGCGACCGGCGTGATAAGAACTTCTCACCAGCGGTCCCGACTCGACATAGCGAAAGCCCATCTTCAACGCCGCGTCGCGCAGAAAATCGAACTCTTCGGGGGCGTAGTATTTTTCAATGGGAATGTATTTCGGCGTCGGCGCGAGGTATTGCCCGACGGTTAAAATATCGCAACCCGTCTTGCTGATTTCTCTAAAAGTTTCAAGCAGTTCATCAACGCTTTCACCCAGCCCGACCATCAGTCCGGTTTTCGTGAGCAACGGAAACTGGCTTTTACGAAGGTGGGCGCGCGAAAGAACTTCCATTGATTGCGCGAAATTGGCATCGGGTCGCACCCGTTTATACAGACGCGGCACAGTCTCGGTGTTGTGATTTAACACTTCGGGTCGCGCTTCTAAAATCAAATTCAAAGCGTCTTCATTGCCGCAAAAATCCGGTATCAAAACTTCGATGCGCGTCCCAGGATTCAAGCGGCGAATCCAGCGAATGGTTTCGGCAAAATGCATTGCGCCGCCATCCGGCAATTCATCGCGGTTGACGCTGGTAACCACAGCATGACGCACGCGCATTCGTTGCACCGCTTCGCCGACGTGACGCGGTTCATTCGTATCGAGCGGTTGCGGTTTGCCTTTGGTGACCGCACAAAATCCGCAATGGCGGGTGCAGACATCGCCCATAATCATGAAGGTCGCTGTGCCTTCGCTCCAGCATTCAAAAATATTCGGACAATGAGCTTCCTGACAGACGGTGTGCAAACTGAGGTCGTTCATCATCTGTCCGATGATTTGAAAACTGTCGTTGGTGTTGATTTTTACTTTCAGCCATTCGGGTCTTGCGCCCGTGAGTTTCGGTTTAGCCATAATGTCTCTCGCAAACGATTAAACTCTATTGTTACGCATCAAAGGGCATCGCACAAGTTGGATTACTGAGAATGAACCGCGACCTAAGTGAACCGCCAGGACGCCAAGAACACCAGGATTTTATCAATATTGTTTGGCGTCCTGGCGGTTCATCTGTTTTTTATCGAGGGCGACAAGGCGCACAGACGCGCTCAAGAAAGCTGACTCAGCAGAGCGAGAAAGTTGGTGAGTTCCGCAGGCAAAGGCGATTCAAATTTCATCAACTCACCGGTCGATGGATGCAGGAATTCGAGTTGCGCGGCGTGCAGAAAATGGCGATTCAACAGGCGCATTTCGCGTTTAATCAGCGGGTCGCGTACGCTGTTTTCGCGCCCCATCGAATAGAGCGCATCGCCAACCACGGGATGTCCGATGTGTGAAAGATGAACGCGAATCTGATGCGTGCGCCCGGTTTTGATTTGCACTTTGAGCAAAGAGAAATCATTGAAGCGGTCAACCACTTGAAAGATGGTGTGGGCATAACGGCCTGCGCCGCCTCGCAGAACCGCCATTTTCAAACGATTATGCGGGCTGCGCCCGATGTTGGCTTCAATATCGCCAATGCTTTGCGACACGCGACCATAGACGAGCGCAATGTACATCTTGAAAACTTTGCGGTCTTGGAACTGTTCGGAGAGTTTGATATGCGCCGCGTCATTTTTGGCGACCACCAGAAGCCCGGATGTTTCCTTATCAATACGATGCACGATGCCTGGGCGAATGCGTCCCGCCGCGCCCGACAGTTCGTTGAAATGATAGGCAAGGGCATTGGCAAGGGTGCCGGATTCAATGCCTGCGCCGGGATGCACAACCATCCTCGCGGGTTTATCGACGACGATGAGGTCGGTGTCTTCGTAAATGATTTCGAGCGGAATCGGTTCGGCGCGCAGTTCAACCGGTGGCGGTTCCGGCAAATCAATTTCGATTTGATCGCCCGCGCGCAGCTTATAACTTGGCTTAACGGTTCGTTGATTGATTAAAACATCGCCGTCTTCAATGGCGCGTTGAATGCGCGTGCGACTGATGTTTTCCAGTTGCAAAGCGAGAAAGGCATCAAGGCGTTTGCCCGCTGCGTTATTCTCAATTGTGATACTTTGAGTTTCCAAGATAGCTCAATTTTCCCGAGAGTCGTCTTTTAGGGTCGTGGAAAGAAGTTGAGCCTCAATGAGGTCTTGCGGGCGACCGGTTGCAAGTTTGGTGATAATCAAATCTTTTTTTGAGATTAAATTGACGCTGACGCCGTCAAAATCTATTGCTATACGATTCGCCCAAGCCTCATCAAAATTTAATCCGCTTACAGACATCAGGATGTCAATGCGCACAGGCGGAATGCCAATTAAATATCGCTGAGGCATTTTGCTTGCTCGCCCGCACCCATATATCCAAATCTTTTGTGTATCGCGGTTCTGTATATTCAATAACGGCATATCCGTCGATAATTAAATACTCAACCTGATTGTCGTTGAAGACTTTCAATATGTCTTTGAAGTCTGGGTTCACCGACATCTTTGCTTTTTCTCCTTTGCGCATGAAGCACAAGTTCCCAAGCAGCAGAAAACCTTGCTGTCGAGTCTTGAGCTTGCCAAAACTCAAGGTCAAAGCTGCGGTCAAGATTTTCCAATTTGCCTTTACGCTCCATGACGAAATCGGTTTTGGAGGTTGATGAATTATTTTCAGTAACGTTATCCCGGTGGTTCATCATGAATCCTTTTGCTATGAAATCTGTGCCGCAACTTTTTTCGGGGTGGCGATTTTTTTATCATCGCCGCGTCGCCAGTGATAAATCATTAAAGCGATGCCCAGGATGAAAAAGACCAGAGAAATGATTTGCGAAGTTGAAAGTCCAAATAGTGAACCGCGCGGGTCGTCGCGCCAGAATTCAATGGTGAATCGCGCAATCGAATACAAAATGAAATAAGTGAAAATAATTTGTCCGTCGAATTTGCGCCGTTTCCAAAGCACTAACAACAAAACGAAAATGATCAAATTGGTTCCGGCTTCGATGAGTTGCGTCGGAATCAGCGCAACATCGGTTGGCACGCCCGTAACTTCGTTGGCTTTTTCGGGAAAGCGGACGCCAATCCAGGAAGTGGTCGCTTTGCCCCAGCAACAGCCTGCCGAAAAACAACCGAGCCTGCCAATCGCATGACCGATGGCAATGCCGGGCGCAAAGGCATCCGCGGTTCGTCGCCAGTTCATTTTCCAGCGCCGCATCAAAAACACACTGGTTAACACCGCCGCAATGAAGCCGCCGAAATAGACGCCGCCCGAACGCCAGAAATCAATTGAAAACAGTCGCGACAGATCGCCGTGATAATCGTGCCATTCGGTGACTGCCATCAACAGTTTCGAGCCGATCAATGCCGAAGCAACGATGTATAAACCGAGGTCATAAATTTTGGCTTTCTCTTCGCCGTTTTGCGCTGCGAGTTTGGCGGTGATCCATAAACCCAGGACGATGGCGATGGCATACAACAATCCGTAGGTTGAAATCGGGATGCTGGTGCCGGGGATTTTAAAAAGTTCTGGAAACATCTTTTATAGAATCTCAATTGCAGGCTAGGTATTTCAATCTAATTTTCGACTTCGGCTTCTGAGCGGGGTTCGAGTATCTCCTCCGGTGTGGCTTTGGGTTTTTCTGCTTGCGGCGTCGAAAACAACTCAATAGCCATTAACCCTGCGCCGATGGTAATCACCGTGTCGGCGATATTGAAGACCGGAAAATAATGGTCGCGATAATAGAATTCGAGAAAATCAATCACTTTGCCAAGCCTGATGCGGTCAACCAGATTTCCGGAAATCCCTGCGGCTAAGAGCGCCAGCGACCACATCAGCAGACGGCTGGAAGCCGGGGCGCGCATCAGGTAATAAACCACAATAAAAATCGCGGTCACGGAAATGGCGACCAACAGCCAGCGCACATCCGATTCGCCAAGCATCCCGAATGCAATGCCGCGATTTTCGGTATAGGTGAGGCTGAAAAAACCTTTGATGACGACGATTTCACCCTGCGGTCCAACGCCGAGCGTTTGCGCCACCCAATATTTCGTGAGTTGGTCAATCGCCAGCGCCACCGCGGTAATTAACAGATACCAACTCTTGTTGTTGGTTTTTTCCATTGTGATTGATTCTGAACTCATCAAACTTCCTGATTAAAAATTAAGGATGCAGATTCGGGTCATCGACATTTAAACCTTCGGCAACAGCAGCATTGTTCAATGCGACATCTGCGGAAACAAAAGTAATCGTAGGCAGACCTAAATTAGTAATCTGTTCATTAATCTGCAAGGCAGTAGCCAGTTGTATTGCATCATAAGCCCTGAGTGGATGAGATTGAACAAGACGTATGGCATATGTAATCTGTACATCATCAACATCGATGACATTGTATGTGTTGATAAAATCATCGTGCAATTTTGCAATACTCATCTTTAAGTCCGATTGGGTAATTACGGCATCGCGCTGTTTTCGACAAAGCGCTGTGCTTACTTCCACTTCAGTAATACTGGCAACGTAAATAAAATTTCCCGCGTTAGCATCAACGATATTACTTATCCAGCTTGAACCGGTTTCGTTCGCATAGTTTTTAACTAACGCGCTGCTGTCGAAAAAATAGTCCTGCACTTAACGGCGCTCCTCGATAATAATTTCAGATAATGGCTTGCCGGTAATATCAAGCCGTTTGAAATCCTTAAAACGAGGGTTCGGCTTTTTGGCTGGAATTTGCCTGATCAACCCTTTAGCCAGAAGAATTTTTTGAACTTCTTCTCGGGTTACAGGCGCGGTTTGTTGCTGATTATGCTCAGGAGTTTTCTCTGTATTTAAAGAATCCAGCAACGCCCGAACTTTCTGTTGCTCTTCGGGGGTCAACTCCTTCACCTTTTCCAAAACTAATTCAAGTGTCGATGAACTCATAAACTTCCCCAACCTTCTTCGACTTGGCGAACGCAACGCGCGTCAAGCATCGGGTATTTGCGGTTTTCGCCGACCGTCACAGACCAGTTCCAGCAACGTTCGCACTTCGCGCCGTCTGCATGTGCAACTTCGACCTCTACAGTATCGCCCGCTACGGCTTCCAAAACAACCTCCGAAACAATGAATATCGCCGCCAGTTCCTGTTCATAGCGTTTGAGCAACTCCAACGTTGCGCCCGCAGCTTTTACTTTTACTTTTGCCTCAAGCGAACTGCCGATAACCTTATCGTTGCGTTTTTCTTCCAGAGCTTTCTGCACCGAGGAGCGCACCTCGAATATCTTGTCCCAGGTTTCAAACAGCGCTTTTTCATCAGCGCGAGATTCAGCCTTTGGAAACTCTGCGATATGCACAGAGGCTTCGCGCGCGCCGGGAATATTTTCCCAGATTTCATCGGCAGTGAAGACCAGTACCGGCGCTAAGAGTTTGGCATACGCCTCGATGATTTTATAGAGCGCCGTCTGTGCGCTTCGTCTGCCTGGAGATTTCGGCGCGTAGGTGTACAGGCGGTCTTTCAAAATATCGAAATAAACCGCCGACAGCGTCACCGTCGTGTAGTTATAAATTGCATGATAGACCGCCGTGTAATCGAATCGTTTATAGGCGTCAACCACTTTACGCGCGACTTCGTTGGTTGCGGCAAGCGCCCAGCGATCAATCTCAAACAACTCTTCATAACCGACAAGGTCAGTTTCGGGATTGAAATCATAGATATTGCCGAGCGCATAGCGCGCCGTGTTGCGAATCTTGCGATAGGTTTCAACCAGGCGCGTCAAAATCTCTTTCGAGAGTCGCACGTCTTCTGTGAAATCCGCTGATGCCACCCACAAACGCAGAATCTCCGCGCCCTGTGAATCAGCGACTTCGTTTGGCGAAATCGCATTGCCAGCGGATTTGTGCATGGCTTTGCCTTGCCCATCAACCGTCCAACCGTGGGTGATGACGGTTTTATACGGCGCTTGTCCGTGCGCCGCGAGCGCCACCATCAAAGACGAATTGAACCAGCCGCGATACTGGTCAGGCCCTTCCATATAGACATCGGCAGGCCACGGCAGATGGCGTTCGCGCTCCAACACCGCAAGCGAAGACGAACCCGAATCGAACCAGACATCCAGAATATCCATGTCTTTTTTAAAGCGGGTGCTTGCGCATTTCGGACATTTGAAGCCATCGGGCAACAAGTATTCGGCTTCGCGCGCATACCACGCATCAGCGGTCTCTTGCTCGAATATCGCCGACACATGGTCAATCACCTCTGCATCGAGCACTGCTTCATTGCAGCCTTCACAATAAAACGCCGGAATCGGCACGCCCCACAAGCGTTGCCGCGACACACACCAGTCGGGGCGATTGGTAAACATATTGTGCATACGTCCGCGCCCCCAGGCGGGAATCCAGTTGACCTTTTCGATTTCTCTCAAGGCGCTTTCTCGCAAAGAAACATCGCCGGCTTTGGCTTTATCCATCGAGATGAACCATTGCGGCGTGGCGCGGAAAATCAGCGGTCTTTTGCAACGCCAGCAATGCGCATAGCGATGGTTGTAATCTTCCGCGTAAAGCAATGCGCCTTGATTGCGCATAAACTCGACAATCTCTTTATTGGCGGCGAAAACTTTTTGTCCGGCGAAATGTTCGACCTCTTTGGTAAAACGCCCGGCGAAATCTACAGGACAGTAAACCTCTTTGCCTGCGGGTTGACCTTCGAGCGCCCCGAGTTTGCTGAGTCCCGCGTAAATCGGTTCGAGTTGTTCGCGATATTCCTGACCAATCAAATAGTCTTCCATACCGTGACCGGGCGCTGTGTGAACGCAACCGGTTCCGGCTTTGCCGCCGCTTTTTTGCACCTCGGCTTCATCTTCGCCAAATTCATTGCCGCCGAGCGTGACGTGTTCGCCAAGCATCAAAAGCGACGGGCGATCAATCCAGGCGTGCCGCGCGTAGAGTCCGTCAATCACTTCACCGGGAAATTTCGCGACAATCGAATAATCGCCAAGCCCGCATTTCTCTTTCACCGATTCCACAAGGTCGCTTGCGAGAATATAGATTTCTTCGCCGACATCGATTGCCGAATACTCGAAACGCGGATGAAAACAGATGCCGAGGTTCGCAGGCAATGTCCACGGCGTCGTTGTCCAGATGAGAACAAACACCGGCTTAGCAAATGCGGATTGCGGGAGAGGCTCAAGCCTGCTGCGGATTGCGGATTCGCCTTCTTCACTGCCGGCTGTCGGCTGTCGGCTGTCTGCTATTCGTCTCTCAAGTATCGCCACCTGGTCAGCGGGCAACGGGAATTTTACATAGATTGACGGACTCGTATGTTCCTTGTATTCGACTTCGGCTTCGGCAAGCGCCGTCTGGTCAGTGATGCACCACTGCACGGGACGAAAGGCATTATAGACATAGCCGTGACGCACGAAATCGCCAAACAGTCGCGCGGTCTCCGCTTCATAAGCGTTCGACATGGTCATATAGGGATTGTCCCATTCGCCGAGAATCCCTAAGCGTTTAAAATCGCGGGTCTGGCGTTTCAGGGCTTCGGCGGCGTGTTCGCGACAGATTTTGCGAAACTCCAGCGGCGACAGTTCATGCTTTTTAATCTTCTTTTCATCAAGCGCTTTTTCGACGTGCTTTTCAATCGGCAATCCGTGACAATCGTACCCCGGCACATAGGGCGCATCGAAGCCGAGCATGGCGTGCGATTTGACGATGAGGTCTTTAATGATTTTGTTCATCGCGGTGCCCAGATGGATGTCTGAGTTAGCATACGGCGGCCCGTCGTGGAGGATGAACATCTGGCGACCGGCGCGGGCGCGGCAAATCTCTTCATAAAGATTCATGGCTTGCCATTTTTCCAGGCGCGCAGGTTCACGCTCGGTGAGGTTGGCTTTTTGCGCGAAATTGGTTTTCGGTAAATTGATGGTCGCTTTTAAATCAAAAGTGTTTTCCGTTGACATTCTTTTTTTCCTATCGTGAGTCTCAAATTTTCAATTTTAAGTTGTTATTCTTAATTGCAAAAAGCACCTGGCTCTTTTGAAAAAAGCCAAGTGCTTTTGAAAGGCTGATGCCGACTGTGCCCGGTCATCATTCTTAAAAATGGCTGTGGGAGCCGGTTTCAAGAATGCTGACCGGGCGTTCGGCTATGCTTCAAATAAACATCTCGTCATCCTGATAGACCTGGTCGATGGGTTTATGGCGACGACCGAAGAGCGTTTCAATCGAGCGTTTGAGTCCCGCAAGCAAAGCCGCCAGTTCACGCACCGGCTCAATCACCGACGTTTGCACCTGAATGCTGGTGTTATCGACGCGCTCCTGGGTGCGGGTGAGCAGTCCGTCGAGTTCGGTCACTTGTTTTTGCAACGTCGAGGTGGTCAAATCGAGCGTCGAAGAAATCTGCTCGGCTTGCCGCCGCGCCAGGTTGGAAATCTCCTGTGACGAAGTCGAAACCGCTGCGGCAATGGCGCGGGTTTCGACGGCGACTTTATCAAAGGTTTCTTTGGCTTGAAGGTTGATTTTATCAATCGTCGTTTTTACGCCCGCGACCGTCGCTTGCACCTGTTCAACCACAGGCGTCACTTTGCTGATGACCGGTTCGACCTTCTTTTGCAAGGTTTCGCTCATCTCGCGAATTTTTTTGGCAACGCCATAGAGTTTGATGAAGACAAACGTTTGCACGATGAAACTGAGGGTGATGATCACCGCGGCGCTTGCAACAAAGATGTTTAAGGTCTGCTGTTCCACAATCTCTCCCTGTTAAATGACAAGGGCAATGCTGAAAAAAATCATCGGGGGAAATGAAAGGCGCGGCTTTTGAAGACGACCGCGCCGGTTTCGTTAGTTGCGACAGTTAGTGATGGTCAATTTGCCGGATTTCTGATTGGAAAAACCGGCAAATGCAAAACTAGGCTTCGTCGCTTTCCACAGCGGCGCGGGCTGACTCGCCGAATTTGCGCTTCTCTTCGTTATAAGCCTGCTTGCCGGCTTCGATAGCTGCGGCAAGCTGATCCTTTTGGCGCGTGGCAACTTCGGATACGGCTTCTGTACCGTGAGCGATTTTTTCGCGGGCGCTGCCCACCACTTCGCCGACTTTACCGCGGGTCGTTTCATAAGCTTCCTCGACTTTTTCGCGGGCGGTGCCATACGCTTCAACCGCGCGGGAGCGACCGGTTTCATAATACTCACCGGCGCGTTCACCAATTTTACGCGCGCCTTCGCCGGCGGCATCAATACCTTTTTTCGTGTAATCGGCAATATCGCTTCGCAGTTCGCTGCCTTTTTTCGGAGCAAATAATAAGGCCAATGTCGCGCCAATTCCTGCACCAATTAATAAGAAAGTTAATTTATCGGTTGCTGATTCTTCTCTGGACATCCTTTTATTATCTCCTTGTTAAAAATTGTCTGTTACCAAAGACAAATCACTATAGCATTAGCTCTTCAATCGGTTCAATAAAAGATTCATCCTTTCAATTGACCGGCTCTTTAACTACTCGTTATGATTCATCACCTCACAACTCGTACCGGCATTTTTAAAATTTAAACTGATTAAAATGGAAAAAAGGATCAAAACTTATGAAGAGAATTTTACATTCCGTGCTGCTGATCGTTCTCTTGTTGAACCCTTTCGTTAGCGCCTTTGCGCAAGGCACCACATCCCGCGTTACCGGTATCGTTACCGACCAGAACAACGCGGCGATTGCCGGCGCTAAAGTCACCTTGACGAACGAAGGGACGCAACTTTCATTCACCACCGAAAGTTCTTCAACCGGCACCTACCTGTTCGATTCCGTGCAAATCGGCAACTATACGCTGACGGTTGAAAAAGATGGCTTCAAGAAATTCGTCGCGGTTGGCAATACCGTCAACATCGGACAACCGACGACCATCAATGTCGCTTTGGAAATCGGACAAGTCGCCGAAACCGTTGAAGTGCGCGGCGGACAAGACATCGTGCAGACCAGTTCATCCGGTAACTTCGGCACCGTGGTCGAACAGCGATTGGTTGACAGTTTGCCGATTATCGGAGTTCGCGGGCGCAATCCGCTTGACCTCGTCGTCCTGCAACCGGGGGTGGTGAGCGGCGCCAACACCGGCGGCGGAGTTCACGTTCATGGGGCGCGCGACCGCGCCTGGAACTTCACCCTCGACGGCATCGACACCAACGAAACCAGCGCCGGTGGCTCAAATTTTTCACCGCTCAGAACCAATCCCGATTCAATCACCGAATTCAAAGTCATCACCAGCAATCCGACCGCCGAATATGGACGCAACAGCGGCGCACAGGTGGCGATGGTTACGAAATCGGGCACCAATGAATTTCACGGCAACGCTTTTGACTACTATCAAACCCCGCGTTTTCGCGCCAACGAATATGAAAACAATCTCGACAAAGTCGTGAAGCCGCAATTCGTGCAACACATTCCAGGGTTCAGTTTTGGCGGACCCGTGTGGATTCCGGGAGTTTATGACGGGCATAACCGGACATTCTTCTTTACCAACATGCAATGGGTGCGAACCCGCGAAACCCGCAATGTCACGAGCACCGTTTATACCCAGGCGGCGCGCAACGGCATCTTTCGTTATGTCGCGGGTGGCGTCAACAATCCTGCGGGGGTTGCCGGCGCTTCGGTTGATGCCAACGGCAATGTCTTACCCGGTATCAATGTGAAGAGTTACAACATCGTCGCCAATGACCCTGCGGGACGCGGGCTTGACCCAAGCGTTCAGAAAGTCATCGCGCTCACGCCTTTGCCAAATAACTTCACGGTTGGCGACGGCTTGAATACCGCAGGTTATACCTTTACCCCGATTCAACGCGAAAAACAGCAGGATTTCGTGATTAAAGTCGACCATATCATTAACCAGAACAACACTGTTTTTGGACGTTGGGCGCGCGGCAGCCAGGACACCATCGGCGATTTCGTCAATGATGGCTGGGCGCGCTTCCCTGATACGCCGCGCATTGTTGATACGGTTCGCCGTCCGCGAAACCTGGCGCTCAACTGGCGCTGGACGCCGACCGACCGCATCACCAATGAAGCGGTTTTCGGCATCAATAATTTCACTTTCGATTTTGCCAATCCCGACCCGAACTCCGAACAGAATCCCATATTCGTACTCGGACTCGTAACCCATCCGTTGGATCGCACCCTCGGCAATCTGCGCGAACTCACCACCTATCAAATCGTTGACAATCTTTCGTGGGTGCGCGGTTCGCATACCTACAAAGCGGGAACCAATCTGCGGTTTCAAAAACACGAAGACCGGCGCGGGTCGGTTGCCGGAAGCAACATTCGCGCGACCGCCAATTTCAGTCGCACGATTAACATCGTTGACCCGACCACCTTCCACCTGCCGACAGACATCAACACCGCTAATGACCGCCCGCGATTGCAATCGGCAATCAACGAATTGCTCGGTCGCGTCGGCAGCATCTCGCAAGCCTTCGTCGCCGAAAGCGATAATGCATACGGGGCACCCGATACGCCGTTCATTTTTGCTTCGCGTTACAATGAGTGGGATTTTTACGGGCAGGATTCGTGGAAATTGCGCCCGAATCTGACGCTTGATTTGGGTTTGCGTTGGGAAATTAAACGCTCGCCGCGTTCGGTGAACGGCAGCATTATTTTGCGCCCCGACCCTGGCGTTTTCGTCGGCGCGCAACCGAGTACCACGGTCAAGTGGGTCGAAGGCAACTTATTCGATGACGACAACAACAATTTTGGACCTTCGATTGGCATTGCCTGGGACCCCTTCAGCGATGGCAAAACCTCCATCCGCGCCAACTATCGCATTGCCTATGACCGCATGAATACCCAGGTCGTATCAGCGACGATTTTTCAGAGTGAACCGGGACTGACGCTTGGCATTACCAACACCACGTTCGGTCAAGCGGGCGGGCGACTGGCTGATGGCATCCCAACGCTTGCGCCGCCTGCGGGCATAACCCCTGTGCAACTGCGTCAACCGTCGTCGTTTTCTTCTGCCAGCATTCACGTCATTGACCCGAACTGGCAAGCTCCGAAAACTCAGCAATGGGGACTCAGCATTCAACGCGACATCGGTTGGAAAACCGTTCTGGAATTAAATTATCTTGGACGCAAAGGCGACAATCTGTTCGGCGGATACAATATCAATCAGGCGGAGATATTCAGCAACGGTTTTGTCGAGGCGTTCAAAATTGTCAAAGCCGGAGGGCAAAGCAGTTTGATGAATCAACTGTTGCAACCCGACCCCAGCCGTCGCGCCAATGAAACCGGTTCGGATTTTGTGCGCCGCCTGTTTCCGACCGAACTCAGTTTGAATTCGGTTGCGGCGCTTGCGGCAACCCTTGCAAGAAGAACGGCGAGCGGCGTGCCGCTGCCGGTGGCAAGCGGGCTTGGCGCAAACTTCTTCTTCCCCTTTCCGCAATTTGCCGGTGCCTTGAATGTACTCGATAGCGGCGACCGTTCGACCTATCACGCATTCGAGGTTATCACGCAGCGCCGATTCTCAAATGGCTTCAGTTTCCAGTTCAGTTACACCTGGGCAAAATCGCTCGACACGCGCTCATTCGACCCGGCGTTCACACGGGTCGCAACCGGCAGTGCGCAATCGGCTTCGAGTACGCCGTTTGACATTCGCAATCGCGAGTTGAATTATGCGCGTTCGGATTTTGACCGCAAACACGCCTTTCAAGGCAGCGCCGTGTATGATTTGCCGTTTGGCAAAGGCAGACGTTTTGCAAGCGACAGCTATCCGGTGGTTGACCAGATTATCGGTGGCTGGTCGATGACCGGTTCTGTGGTGTTGACATCCGGCAGACCGTTTACGGTTTATTCGGGTTCAAATACTTTCAGCAGTGTGGTGCAGACGCCTGCCAACTGCAACGGTTGTTCGCCGGATATGGCGAAGCGGTTATTTGATTCGACAGTCGGAACCGAATTCTATTTCACCGCCGCGCAACGGGCGCAGTTTTCGATACCGGCAGCGGGCGAATTCGGCAATACCGGGAGAAATTATTTCACCACGCCGGGCTTCTTTAATTTGAATCTGGCGCTGGGCAAAAAATTCCGCATTACCGAAAATCACAAGCTGGAATACCGGCTGGAAATGCAGAATGCGACCAATACCCCGTCATTCGGTTTACCGAACAGCGCGGTCATCACCAGCAGTGTGTTCGGTCGCGCCAGAGGCAATACCGTCAGCACAGCGCGTCGGATGCAGATGGCGCTCAAATACTCTTTCTGAAATTTGAGTCGGTCGTAAAATCCCTGGGGTTGTTGAACCATCGGCGCGTCTGATACAGGATGCGCCGATGGTTTATTGCGAAGGTTGGATGGCGAGTTGCAATGACGAATTTTTTCGTGTGCTATCAGTTATTCTTGAACCAGTGCTGACTGAATGGCGCGACAGATTTCTGTCGGGATAACCGCCGGGCTAATCATTGCAAGTTCCAGAGCGAGTTGCTCATTAATATTCAATTGCAAATTGGTCAACCAGCGGTTGTCGTATTCAAAACAAAGCGCTGCTGCTTGATTCGGAGTTTGGTTGATTTCCTGAATGTAGGTTGCGGCAATCGGCAACCACGCAGCGATTCGGGTCAATTCTTCATCGCTTAACTCTCCCTCGTTTGCCACGATGAACCCCTGTTCATCAACAATAAAAGCGGCATCGGCACTGGTGATTTCCATGCACCAGGACAAAAAGGTTTCCCAGCGGCTTGCGCCAAAATCATCCGGCGGCAGGCGCAAGGGTAACTGCTCTTTCGGTTGAACGGTTGAACTGACCGCATTCTGATGGTCTTTGACATCACTTGCGCGAAAGCGAATATATTGCGCGGATTTTATCGACCCCGCGGTTGTTGATTTCGTAGACTCCGAGTCGGGCAGCAGTTTTTGACTTAACTTGCCTGCCAGTTCAATATCAGAGTAAGGCGCGTTCCGGTTGTTCATCATACACTCCTTCGGGAACCAGTCGTCGTATCATCTGTTCCACTTCATCTGCGAACATCTCGAAGCGATGCTTTTCGCTTTGCACATTGCCGCCCAGGAAACTGACCGGCAGTCCTTTACGACTGGCAACGGCAAAGCTGTCAAGCCTCGGCACAATGGTATCGAAAACGCCGTTAAATTCGCGCCAGACTTCGCTGAGAATATCGAGTGAATTCTCTTTGGTCTTTTCCACCATCGACAGCACGATGCCTAAAAACTGTAATTTGTTATTTTCATTTTCGCGAACATAATCAATGACCCGCAAAGCCTGAGCAATCGCTCTCAGGGCAAGCATTTCGGTTTGAAAAGGAATCAATACAAAATCCGAAACCGTGAGCGCGGCGCGCGTCACCAATCCAAGCCCCGAAGGCGTATCAAGCAAAACCAGGTCGGCGTTCTGCTCAACTTTTTGCAGAGCACCTTCGAGCACGCCTGAGCGGAAGATTGCCATTTCAAATTCACAGGCATCAACCGGGTTCAAGCGCCCGCGGGTGAGCAGTTCAAGGGTGGGAAGTTGGGTTTTGATAATGGCGTCAGCGGGCGCAATCTGCCCAACCATCAAATCCGCCAGCCCTGCCATCGCATCATCCTGACGCGCTAACGAAAGTCCGATGCCGCCCTGCGGGTCTAAATCGACGAGCAGCACGCGGCGTCCGCGGTCGGCTAAAGCGACCGCCAGGTTTAGCGCAATGGTGGTTTTGCCAACCCCGCCTTTAGGGCTGGCGATACAAATCCGTTTTGCCATATTCGACCTCCGTTATTTATGGACTTCTGCGGTTGGTTCCATCTCAGAAAGCGTGACGCCCATATCTTTCAAGCGCGCCAGATTGGCAGCCACTTTGCGGTCGCCCGGAGCGATGGCATCAGCTTGCAAAAATGCTTTTAAGGCGCGTTGGTAATCGCGTTCAATCATGGCGCTGATGGCTTCTTCCCAAATCGTATTAAATGCATTTTCAGTTGCCGAAGCGAGCGCCTCAGCAACATCATCGACTTGAGCGGTTGCTTCTTTGAGCAATTCCTGCTCATGCGCCGTTTCGTCATGAAGCCTTGCCGCGTCCATCAAAAGCCGCTGCCAATCGTCAAAAATCGTTCGCTCCAGCGAATGGCTTTGCAGACTGCGGCAATGTGCAGAATGATTCGGCGCAAACAGGATGCGGCGAAAGGCGTCAATGCCGCTGCCTTGCGCATCGCTGGCGCTCCAGATATTGCCTTTGACGATTTCAAGCGTTGCCAGACTGCCATCTGTCGCCCGCACTTCGATTAAAACCGAGTGTTGTCCCAGGCAGGCGAGTTGCAGATAGTCTGCAACTGAAAATGGCAAGGCGCCGGTTTCTTCAGCCGTGGCGTTCAATCGTCTGGTAACAATATCGCGGAGTTCTTCAAGCCCAACCGGTTTGCCGTGAACCTCAATTTCGGGAATTGTGGGAATCCGCTCGATCCAGGCATCAAGATAGGCGCTGATGAAGACCACAGGAATGCGCGACCCCTGGCGTTCGAGTTCACTGAGAATTTCGATGCCCGAACCATCCGGCAAATCGATATCCGAGAGAATCAACTGCGGCGGGCAGGCGGCAAGCTGACGTCTGGCTTCAGCGAGCGTCCCGGCTTCGGCAGTTTCGATGCCCGCAAGCTTCCTGATGCCGCGCGCCATCGACGAACGCAACACCGCTTCATCTTCAACAATCATGACCAGAGACATACCGGCGCACCTCCCGACGTTTACTCAAGCGCGTAATGGTCAGGCAGCAAATCAACGCCGCAAGCGAGTTGTTCGCACCAGCTAATGAAGCGATTGACCATCGCTTTTCCTTTGAAGAAAGCGCCGTGTTGCGGGGCGATGAGTTCGATATCGAGGGTTTTAACCGTCGCCGCCCAGGCTTTCATGGCGCGATTTGATGCCATATAGCGACGATGGAATCCTTCCATGTATTGCAAGTGCGCATCGAAATCGGGAACCTCTTGATAATCCATTCCCAGAGACGCGCCGAGGTCGCCGCTGTATAGAATTTTGGAAATCGGGTCATAGATTTGAAAATTGCCCGGCGAGTGCAGAAAATGCGCCGGAATCGCCTGTAAGCTGCAACCTTTCAAATGCAATTGCAATCCGGCATCGGGAATCGGTTTCAATCTTTCCATAACCAGCCGGTCTAAACCGAAATGCGGCACGAAACGCACCCACAACTGCGAGATATAAGCGGTTGCGTCTGTGGTCATCAACCAGCCATTGGCGGCAGCGATAATGTCCGGGTCTTGATGCGAAAAAAAGATGATTTCCAGTTGACCGCCTTTAAGCAGCGCAGTGGTTTCCGACAAGGCTTGGTTATAAACCTTATGCCCGCCGGGATCTAAAATCATTCCCGCGCCGTCGTGCATGATGACATGTTGATTGGCTTGCACCATCTCGCCGTGCCCAAAATCTTCGAGCAAAACATTCTGATGTTTTCCATCATTGTATAAATTTACCGTTGGCATATTGGTTATCCTCCGTTAGCGCCTGTTAGAGAATCTTCTTAATATTCTCAATCGCCCGGTTCATATCGAGAAAGATGAGACCCAGTTTGGCTTCGCGGGTGGTGAGAATTAACAGCAAGGTTCCCGGCGATGCATTGCCCAGCACGATATAACCGTCTTTGCCTCTTACGAGTACCTGTTCGAGATTGCCGCGTCCCAGTTCATGTACGGCGCGAGAGCCGAGACTTAAAATGGTTGCGCTCATTCCGGCGACCCGCACCTCTTCGATGTGCTGCGGCAAGGCGCTGGCGATGACCAGCCCGTCTTCGGAAATCACCGCAGCGGCTTCGATGTCGGGTGTTCCCGCCTGTAATGACCTGAGCACCCTGTTGAGTTCGTCAACTCTACTCATAGCAATTCATCCTCCTGATGCTTTGAAACTTTTCTGTCATAATTTTGCATTTAAAATCACGACGGCTTACCCTCTGGCAACCGGCAAGAAAACTTTAACGGTTGTGCCTGCTCCTTTCGTTGAACGAATTTCCAACTGACCGCCGGCGCTTTGAATGACCGCATCGCAAAGCGCCAGCCCCAGACCGCTGCCGTTTGGTTTGGTGGTAAAAAAGAGTTCGCGACAACGTTGCAGGACGGCTTCGGACATCCCGCAGCCGCTGTCGCTGACGGTAATCTCAAGCGTTGAGCGCATCGCGTGATAATGGGCATGAAGCGTAATTTGCGCCCCGATGCTACAAGCATAAATGGCATTGACGACCAGGTTGAAAACAATGGCGCGGATTGCCGAAGCGTCCAAACGCAAAAGCGGCATTGCCGGAACCACGCATTGCGAAACCAGGTGTTTCTGTTTCATCGGCGCTTCGAGAATTCTGAACGCCTCTTTAATGGCAAAATCAATGGCGCTGTTTTTGCGATTGCGCATCTTGTGGCTGACCAAGCCGATGCCTTCGAGGGTCAGCCGGATGCGTCGCACTTCACTTAAAACCGCGTGCAATTCGGTCTGCACGCTCAACTCGTTGACCTCTTCAATTAAAACTTCGACCGCTGTTGAAATGGCTGCCAGCGGGTTTTTTAATTCGTGCAGCACCGCTGGCAGAACTTCGCTGACGGCAGCCAGTTGCAGTAAACGGTCGCGCTCATCGCGTAACTTTTCGACCTCCGTGACATCTTGAAAAATGACGGCATAATGCATCCCTTCGCTGAGTGGTAATCCATCAATGATTGGCGCTACCCGAAATCCGATGAGGATGGAGGTGCCGTCGGGTCGGGTGTAGCGACAGCTTTGTGATTCGGTCGGGTCATTTTCCGAAGCCGCAATGAGTTGCATCACCTCCGGCAATACGTCTTTGATGGAAGGTAACTCAAGTTTGGTTGAACTGGCGAGAACCGCAAGTGACGGGTCATTGGCATAAACCACATTGCCATACATATCAGTCACCAAAACGGCTGCCGGAAGCGCTTCTAAAAGCTGCCTGAAGAATGATTGTTCCATTACCAATAGGCTATAAAAGCCGGTTCGTTCGCTTTGCGGCTCAACAATGAATCTCTATCCGGTCGGGTACATAAATCACCCGACGACCTTCGCCCCTCAAAAAACAGACAGATATTTAATGATGATTTCGAGACCTTGGAATGAGCCTGTAGGGGCACTCAATTTCAAATGATAGTGATACTGTGAAGCGACTTGATAATTGCAATCCTTGTGCCTGAAAAAAATGATGCCGTCAAAAATGCCGGAATGGCGACCAAAAATGCTTCAAAATATTTATCTTGCGTTCTGTGGTGACATACCGTCCCCCATTCGTGGTATGCATCAGGCTTGCTCAGCGGAGGATTTCAGATTGAATTTGACAATGGGTGGGAATTTTTCCCAAGCCGGATAGGAGTGATTGGGGAAAGTTTCATAGATAACGGGAAGGGAAGCGTTGTAACGCGGTTTTGTCGAGCAAGATTGAGGGGGCGAACCTTGCTCGACATTTTGATGACCCGGAAATTTTAACTAAGAAAGCATCGGCGATTGCAGAACCGGCAAACTGAGGGGGCGTCGCGCCTTGGATTGCAGTTGACCGGCTTCTCCCATTGGACGGCAATACAAACGATTGGGCGTGGCGTGAATCACCATCACCTGATGAATGCCAGGGTCAAGCATGCCTTCAATCATCGCCACATGATTGCCGCGCGTGTGCCCTTGCACGAAACCTTCCTCTTCGGCAGCGCCTTTGACCAGCACTTCAACTTCGCGCCCGACCCATTTTTGATTCTGCTTGAATGACAGCTCTTTTTGCAGTTCGACGAGTTTGCCGAGGCGCGCGGTCTTCACCGCTTTGGGAATATCGTCGAAATGTTTTTGCGCGGGGGTGCCTTCGCGTTCCGAATAGATGAACATATAAGCCGCATCGTATTCGACTTCTCGGTAAAGCGCGAGCGTGTCTTCAAAATCTTCGTCGGTTTCACCGGGAAAGCCTGCGATGAGGTCTGTGGTAATCGTCGCGTCGGGCAACAGTTCACGAATTTTGTGAACCCGTTCAAGGTAAAACTCCCGCGTGTATTCGCGCGCCATGCGTTTTAAAACGCGATTGGAACCCGATTGCACGGGCAGGTGAATATAACGACAAGCGGCAGGCGTATCGGCGATGGCTTCGATAATTTCATCATCGAAATTAATCGGATGCGACGTGACGAAGCGCACGCGCGGAATGCCGACGTGTCCGACCATTCTCAGCAGTTCGGCAAATGACGGAAAGCCTGCAAGCCGTTTGCGGCGTATGCCCGTGCCGATGTCCAGACCATAAGAATTGACGTTTTGCCCGAGCAAGGTGACTTCCGCGACGCCCGCATCTTTGAGCGAACGCGCTTCGTTTAAAATGTCTTCAACCGGACGCGAAACTTCATCGCCGCGTGTCGTCGGCACGATGCAATAGGTACAACGATGATTGCAGCCGCGCATAATCGTAAGATTCGCGGTGACTGCGCCGGTTGGCGGCGGCGGCGAATAAAACTGCAATTCACTTTTGAACTCGAAGGATTGGAATTTGCCGCGTTCGATGGCGGGAACGATTTCGGTAATCGCGCCGGGTCCAAGCATAATGTCAACGTTGAACTTTTTGCCCAGGCGCTGACCTTCCGGCAGTTGCGCAAGACAGCCCATCAGTCCGATGGTGAGATTTCCGCCGCGCAGATGTTTTTGTTTGCGCAGTTCGCCAAGCAGGGTTTGCGCTTTTTCAACCGGTTTGCCGCGCACCGCGCAGGTATTGACCAGGACTAAGTCGGCATCGCGAAAGTCTTCGACAAACGAATAACCGATACCGGCGAGTTCCGATTGAATCGCGTGGGTATCGTATTCATTCATCTGACAACCGAAGGTAACAATGTGCGCGCGCATAAATTTTTCCTACTCTCAGAATGTTCTGCTTCATTAGTCTTCAATAAAGACAGTTGAAGAATTTTGAATCTTAGCATCGCCCAAGGGCGACTTGCCAGCGTGTGGCGAGACGAATTCCGTTGAGTTGCCAGGTGGAAGTATGATAGATATGCGGCGTATTCAAACACAAAATCTGGCTGACCCAAACGATGACAGGTTAGAAAAACCTAAGACTGGGCGTCAGAATTCAATAAATCAAACTCAACGGACAAAGTTGCCGGATTTCATAACGCAATTATTTGCTGATGCAAATCATCAGCGTTCAAGTTGATCAATCTCACGTTTTGCAGCGCCTCGTCCGGCTCTGAAAATGACGGAGGATTCATGCGCGATCTTCAAAGGCAACCGGCTCAGTGGCTAAATCACCAATTCCCTCATCAGGTTTGGCAACGGGTTTTGATCTTTATCGGTTTTTTGCTTTGTCTATTCTGCGTTTCGGGTTACGGGCAACAACCCAATGAAAGCCGCTCTGACGCGCTGACGTATGGCAAACCCGTCGAGCGCCAACTTGCCGCTACGCAAGTCCATTCGTATTCCATTCCTGTACTTACTGGTCAGTACGTCCGAATTATCGTTGAACAACGCGGTATAGATGTAACGGTCGCGCTCTTTACTCCCAGTGGGGAAAGAGTAATTGAGACCGATGCCTCCAACCAGACACTGGGACGTGAAATGGTTTCGATGATTACCAAGGTTTCCGGTGAGTGCCGGTTGGTGATTCGCCCAAGTTCTCAAAATGCCTTGAGTGGAAAGTATCAGGCAAATATTGAGGAGTTGCACGAAGCAACCGAACGCGATCATTGGAAACTTGTAGCGCAGATGGCAGAGTTGGAAGGCAATCAATTACGCCGTAAAGGCGATGCGGAAGCATTACAAAGCGCCATAGAAAAATTTAAAATCGCAGCCACACTTTTCAAAGCAGCAAATGACCTCATAGGAGAAGCCTCTGCGCTTCAGCAGGTGGGATGGCTATATTCGGATTTAGGAAAAATGCAGACGGCACTGGATTATTATTTTCAAGCATTACAAATTTGCAAAGGGTTAAAACACCCCCTTGTACAAAGAGCGATTCTAGGGAGTTTGGGGGCAGCTTATGATGTGTTGGGCGAAAAACAGAAGGCTTTGGATTATTATGCCCAAGCCTTAGCGCTTTCTCAGACCACCAATGATCGCCGAGAAAAAGCCACCTACCTTACTAAAATTGGTGTCTTATACAACTCTTTAGGAGACAGTCGAAAGGCGCTCACCTACTATAATCAGGCGTTGCCAATTACACGTGCCATCGGTGATCGCGCTGGAGAGGCATTTACGCTGATTAGCATGGGGGTGCCTTACCTGACGTTGCGTGAACCACAAAAGGCTTTGAGTTGTTATGAGCAGGCGTTAGCGCTCAATCGCGAGTTGGGCAGTTCCAAAGGCGTTGCTTATGTTCTTCACAATATCGCCTGGGTTTATACCTATCAGGGTAAATCGCAAGAGGCTTTAGCCTACAACAAACAAGCGCTGGCATTAATGCACACTGCTGGAGATGTCGGGGGCGAAGCCTACATCCTTACGAACATCGGTTATATCTATGAATTACTCGGCGACAAAGAGCAGGCATTGGCTTTTTGCAATCAAGCATTATCGCTCAATCAAGCAGTTGGCGACGCTAAATCAGAAGCAAACACGCTGCTGCGTTTAGCCAATATTGAGCGTGGTAGCGGTAATTTTATGGAAGCCCGTGAGCTTATTGAAGCGGCGCTTGAGCGCACGGAATCTCTGCGCGTGAAGATTGGCATCCTTGAACTACGCGCCGCTTATTTTGGTGCAATGCGCGAGTATTTCGAGTTTTATATTGACCTGCTCATCCGGATGTACCAACAAGCTCCCTCAGCAGGTTATGAGGCGTTGGCTTTGCAAGTCAGCGAGCGGGCGCGGGCGCGCAGCCTGCTTGAACTCCTCAGCGAAGCCCGCGCCGATATTCGTCAAGGGGTTGATGCGAGGTTGCTTGAGCGTGAGCGATTTTTGCAACAGACCCTTACTGCCAAGACCGATAAACGGTTGCGATTGCTCAACGGCAACCACACACCAGAGCAACTTGCGAAGTTGAATGACGAACTTGAAACGCTGAATTCGGAATATCAGGAAGTCGAAGCGAAGATACGCGCGACGAGTCCACATTATGCGGCAATCACCCAAGCACAAACGCTTGGAGCTGCGGAAATTCAGCAGTTGCTTGATGCCGATACCCTGCTTTTGGAGTATGCGTTGGGCGACCAACAAAGTTTTGTGTGGACGGTGACGCCGGATGCGGTCAAGGTTTTCGCCTTGCCGAAACGCTCAGTGATTGAAGATACGGCGCGGCAGGTTTATCGGTTATTGACTGAACGGACGCGAAAGGTCGCCGGCGAAACGTCCGTACAAAAAGCGAAGCGCCTGACCAGAGCCGATGGCGATTATATGTTGGCGGCTGCGAAATTGAGCCGGTTGATTCTTGCGCCGGTCGCCTCTTTAATCGGCAATAAACGCCTGGTCATTGTCAGCGATGGCTTTTTGCAATATATCCCTTTTGCGGCTTTGCCTGCTCCGCGAGGCGATAGCCAATTGTCAGGAGGCGGTGACTGGCTGCCGGCAGTCCGTGCCCGAAAGAGCAAAAGCAAACCGGCTCTCAATAAATTGCAGATAATTAAGCATCCGGCTACCGGCTACCGACCGCTAATTATCGATCATGAAATTGTCAATTTGCCATCGGCTTCAACGCTCGCTTTGCTCAGGCAGGATAATGAAAAACGCCAAGCCCCGGTAAAAACCATTGCGGTTTTTGCCGACCCGGTGTTTGAAGCGACCGATGTGCGCATCACGCGACCCGCAAAATCAACGGTCAAGGCTGCGCCCGGTCAGGATGAGGAATCCGACAATGAAGAAAAGGCACATCAGGTCATAAAAGATTACCTGACGCGCACCAGAATGATTGAAGCCGGCGAACCGTTGGCGCGATTGCCGTTTTCGCGCAAAGAGGCGCTCGCCATTGCGCAACTGGTGCCGGAAACGGAGCGCAAAATCGCGCTTGATTTTGCGGTTAATTATCAAACGATCATGAGCGGCGAGTTAGGAAAATATCGGTTTGTGCATTTCGCTACGCACGGACTTTTAGACACCGAATACCCCGAACTTTCGGGCATTCTACTGTCGCTGGTTGATCCCGAAGGTCGCCCGCTTCCGAACGGCATTCTGAGACTCGGAGATATTTACAATCTGAAATTGCCTATCGAAATGGTTTCTCTGAGCGCCTGCGAAACGGCTCTGGGAAAGTTTGTAAGAGGTGAAGGGTTGATTGGACTGACGCGCGGGTTTATGTACGCCGGAGCGCCGCGTGTGCTGGCGAGTTTATGGAAAGTTGAAGAAGCCGCAACCGCAGAATTGATGCAGAAATTTTATGAAGGCATATTGGGCAGTGAACGCTTGCGCCCGGCGGCGGCGTTGCGACGCGCGCAACTGGCGATCAGGCAAAATTCGCAATATCGCGCCCCTTACTTCTGGAGCGCCTTTATTCTGCAAGGCGAATGGCTGTGAACTGATGATTGAACGGTGAACAGACAATTTGAAATCTCGCTATGGACATCCCCTTCCTCACTCAAGAATGGTTGATTGCCATTCGCCAGAAATTGATCCGGTTTTTTGCTGCCGAACGGTGTCCGGATGTTGAAAATGCAGTCGATGAAACCCTCTTTCGTCTGGTCAAAGCGATTGCCAAAGGAACGGTCATCAACGTCAAACCGGAAACCTATGTCTATGCCATTGCCTTTCGCGTTGCCAAAGAGAAAAAACGAGAATCCCGAAATCGCCAAGAAACGCCTTTCGATGAAACCACCCCTGACCCACCCATTCCCGATGACCCGCAAACCGAAGCGCGCCAGCTTTGCTTAGAGCATTGCCTGCAAAACCTCTCACAGTTTGAGCGCGCATTGATTATCCAATACTATGCAGGGATGAAACCGGGCGATGATTTGCGCAATCGAAAAATAATGGCAGACAGTTTGCGGATGCCGGTAAAAAAATTGACCAAAACAGCGATGCGTATCAGGCGAAAACTGGAAAGTTGTATCGCCGGTTGTCTTGAATAAACTGGCGGATGGCAGAGCAAATTTCTCAAATCATCATTAATCCTTTGGAAGGGCTAAGAGATTGAAAAAGCAATTGCCGGATCGGGATATCTTAATCAGCTATCTGCTCGACAAATTGTCGGAAGCGGAACGCGCGACGTTAGCTGAACGCTATTTTACTGATGATGATTTTTTCACCGAACTGCTCGATGTTGAAAACGAACTGTTTGATAAATATGTGCGCGGTGTTCTTGATGAAACAGACCGGCGGGCATTTGAGGATTATTTGAACCATTTGCCCGACGCCCAACCCAAACTGGCGGTCGCCCGCGCCTTGCTGCAATTTACTGACCAGCAGCGCGCGCTTGCCCGACAGTCCTTAACCGAAGATGCGCCGGTATCGGCTTCGCGGTGGCAACTATTTTTTAAGTCTGGGCGGCAAGCGCAAGTGGCAATATCATATCTTGCGCTTGCCGGTGCGGTTTTGCTGACCATCGGGTTGCTATCTCTGTTGATGCAAATCCGCGAGTTGCGCAGCGATAATCAGAGGTTGCGCACCGCGCTTTCACGCCTTGAAAAAGAAGTGGCAGAGCAACAAGACCGGAATTTACAAAGCTCTGAAAGGCTTGCGCGCCTCCAGCAACTGGAAGAACAACTCGGCATCGAACAAAAAATAAACGAAGAACAAGCGCAACGGTTTGCCCGCCTGCAACTGGCAACATCCGTGGTCGCGGCGTGGGTACTGACGCCGACATTGCGCTCTTCAAATCCACCAGACCAGGTACAATTGCCACGTAAGGCGAAATTTGTTTCAATCACCCTGCCTATTGAGGGTGAAGGAGCAATTGGAAACTATCGCGTCATCATTCAAACCACCGAAGGTGAACAACGGCGAGAATTGTCGGGGTTACGCGCGGGCAAAACCATTGCCTTCAAACTTGCCGCCGACTATTTCACCGCAACCACCTATAAAGTAACGCTCATTGGCAAGGACAAAACCTCAATGGAACTGGCGCGGGATTATTATTTCACCGTGAGCAAACGATAAACCCATTCGGCTCGCACCGAGGTTTACTTTCAGCCTCGCGCAAACTTCAGTCCCTGACTCCACATTGGTTTTCATCGCCTGACCATCCGCAAAAAATCTTCAAAGGGCGGAGCATTTTTCAACAACCTTCATTAAATAAATAAGCAATCGAATTCACCATTGACGGGAGGTCTCATGAAATCATTTTCAACTCGCTCTGTAGTATTGCCGTTGGCGGCGGCGGCATTGATTGTCACCCTGGGTTTGGTCAGGCAAAGCGCCTGGATGAAAAATTCACTTCGCCTTGATGCGCTTCAACCACCAGGCGACCTGAACCCTTCAACCGCAAAGCCTGTACAAGACTTCGGCAACCTGCCGCTTAGCTTTGAAGCCAATCACGGTCAAACCGATAAGCAGGTAAATTTTCTGGCTCGCGGCAATGGTTACGGATTGTTTCTTTGTCCGCAAGCGGCAGTGTTGAAATTTGCAGATGTCAAGCGCGCTTCCCCCCTCACGCCATTAGCAGTTGACCAATCGAATGACGCTGGCGCGGCAGTTTTGCGAATGACCCTCATCGGCGCGCGCCGCAACCCTCCGGCATCCGGCGAAACGCGACAGCCAGGCAAATCGAATTATTTGTTGGGCAAAACCCGACAAGCCTGGATTACCGATGTGCCTCACTATGCGCAGGTGCGTTACACCAGCATCTATCCCGGCATAGACCTGATTTATTACGGCAATCAACGACAATTGGAATACGATTTTATCGTGGCTCCCGGCGTGAATCCGCAGACCATTATGCTGGCTTTTGAAGGCGCAAATGAAATCGGCATCAATGCGCAGGGCGAGTTGACCATGAAGGTGAGCGGTAGAGCCTTGCGACAACCCAAACCCTTCATCTATCAGGAAGTAGATGGAATGAAGCGCGAGATTGCCGGCGGGTTTGTTTTAATGGCTGAAAACCGCGTTGGTTTTCAAGTTGGTGATTATGACCATTCGCAACCCTTGATTATCGACCCCACTCTGGTCTATTCAACTTTTTTAGGCGGCAACGGAGAAGAGATTGGTAACGGCATCACCGTGGATGCATCCGGCAGCGCTTATGTCACCGGCAGAACCGCGTCGCTGAATTTCCCCATCACATCCGGCGCGTTACAGACAGGTTCTGGCGGCGCTCCTTTTGATGCGTTCGTAACTAAGTTGAGTCCCGCCGGTGATACACTGATTTATTCCACTTATCTCGGCGGCAACAATTTCGATGAAGGCATGGATATCGCTGTCGATGCAACCGGTCAAGCTTACGTCACCGGCAACACCAAATCCACCAATTTTCCGACCACCACAGGGGTTCTTCAAACGGTCTTCAACGGCGGCGCAAATTTTGGTGACGGGTTTGTGGCGAAACTCAATTCCACAGGTAATGCGCTCGTTTATGCGACCTATCTCGGCGGCGCCAATGATGACCGGGCTTGGGCAGTTGCGCTTGATTCCTCCGGCAATGCCTATTTGACGGGCGAAACGCGGTCAAGCAATTTTCCTTTAGTCAATCAATTGCAAAACTATCCGGGTGATTTCAACAACAATGGTTTTGTCACCAAACTCAACCCAAACGGTTCGGCGCTCGCTTACTCAACTTATCTGGGAGGCAACAGCTATGATCAGGGCACGGACTTGGTCGTTGACCTATCCGGCAAAGTTTATGTCACAGGGATGACGCAATCGACTACCTTCCCAACCCTCAACGCTTTTCAAGCGAGTCTTGGCAGCGCCTTTCTCGATGCTTTTGTTACGAAGTTGGATACGAATTTGTCGGGCGCATCGTCGCTCATCTACTCGACCTATCTTGGCGGCAATCTGGAAGAGCAAGGTTCGGGCATCGCAGTCAATGCATCCGGCAATGCCTTAGTAACCGGACAAACTGCTTCCGCCAATTTCGTCACCACTGCGGGAGCCTTGCAAACCGTTTATGGCGGCGGTTTTTATGATGGCTTCGTCACCATGATGAGCGCGAGCGGCAACGCGCTCGTCTATTCGACCTATCTTGGCGGCAACGCTCAGGACGAAGGAGAGGACATCGCGCTTGACGCCAGCGACAATGCCTATATCGTTGGCTTTACACATTCGTCTGATTTTCCGACGGTATTGCCGTTTCAAGCAGCCAATGGCGGTGCCCCTGATGCGTTTATCAGTAAATTGAATCCGTCCGGGTCGGCTCTGGTCTATTCGAGTTTTCTGGGTGGCAGTTCAACCGAAGTCGGGCAAGGCATTGCGCTTGATAATACGAACAGCGTTTACCTCACCGGCTATACGCTGTCTGGTAATTACCCTACGGTTAATCCCGTGCAAGCGGCGCGCGGTGGATCGATTGATGCTTTCGTTGCGAAAGTTGCCGAGGTCTTATGCCCGGCGAATCTTTCCATTGCCGGTAGCGTGCCCGATTTTTGTGAAGATCAATCGCAATTCATCAACTTGACAGTTACCGGCGATAATCTGTCCGATGCCACTTTCAACTGGTCACTCAGTGGCACAACGCCGAGTCCCAGTTTAGGCACAAACGCCAATTTGAGCATAACGCTTATGGGACTGGCTGCCGGTAATTACACCATCACCGGAACTGTAAATAAATCGGGTTGTTCGCTAGCCTCGGTGTCGCAGAATTTTACCGTACAAGCTGCGGTCGCGCTTCCCAATGCCGGACCCGACCAGGTCTTTTGCGAGGCGACTTCAACAACGCTGGCTGCCACACCGCCAACCGTAGGCACAGGGATGTGGACGGTGGTTGATGGTCCAGGCATCATCGCCGACCCCTTCAATCCCAACACCCTGGTTACTAATCTCAGTTATAGCAGCAATGCGTTTCGCTGGACGGTCACTAATGGATTGTGTTCAAACAGCGACATCGTCGCTATCATTCGCCATCAAACGCCGACAACCGCAGACGCTGGTCTCGACCAGAGTTTTTGCGAAACCTCGACGGCAACGCTGACCGGCAATACGCCAACCGCAGGTGTGGGTGAATGGGGATTGGTCAGTGGCTCGGCGACCATAACCGACCCCAGCAGTCCGGCGACAACCGTGACTGGGCTAGGCTATGGCGCAAATCTTTTCCAGTGGCGCATCAGCAACGGCTCGTGCGGCGTCTCGATTGATTATGTGTTAATCACGCGCTATCAAACGCCAACAACGGCAAATGCCGGCGCAGACCAAATTGCTTGTGAAGCGCCGGGAGCGACCATGGCGGCTAATGCGGCAATCGTTGGCACTGGGACGTGGACACTGGTGAGCGGTTCGGGAACCATTGACGAACCGCACAATCCGACAACCGTGATGAGTAATCTCGGTTACGGCGACAATGTATTTCGCTGGACGATTGCCAATGGCGATTGCGGCTCATCAAGCGACGAAGTCATTATCACAAGAAATCGCGCGCCTTCGATAAGCGGTCAACCGGTTTCATTAACCAATGTGTGTTCCGGCACATCCGTCAATTTCTCGGTTACTGCATCAGGAACAGGTTTGACCTATCAGTGGCGAAAAAATGGCTTGAATCTTACCGATGGAAGCAACCTCTCCGGTGTGACGACAGCTACGCTCACATTGAGCGCGATTTCAAATGGCAACGCAGGTGCTTATGATGTTGTAGTCACCGGTGCATGTTCGCCACCGGTGACTTCCAACATAGCGACGCTGTCGCTGGATACAACGCTGCCAATAATGACTTGCCCGATGAACATAACGAAGACAACCGATGTCGGACAGTGCTCGGCGGTGACGACTTATGCGCTTCCTGCGGTTTCGGATAATTGTTCAGACCTTGGCGCGCCGATATGTATTCCCCCTTCCGGTTCGGCATTTCCCAAAGGCACGACAACGGTCACTTGTAGCGTAACCGATTCAGCAGGCAACACCGCAATGTGCAGCTTTAGCGTGATCGTAATAGACACCCAGCCACCGTCCATAAACTGCCCGGCGAACATCACCGCCAGCGCCGCCATCAATCAGCGTTCGACGGTTGTGAACTATGCCCTGCCGAATGTAACCGACAATTGTGCAGTCGCATCAGTTGTTTGTTCGCCGCCTTCCGGGGCTACTTTTTCATTGGGTGTAACAACGGTTGCCTGTGTTGCAACTGATGGAACAGGCAATCAAGCCAATTGCGCTTTTGCGGTCGCGGTTTCAGGAATGCTGCTCGCTGATGCCGACAGCTTTTTAAGAAACGGTTCGGATAATACCAATGAAGGAGCCAATGAAAGATTACGTATTCAAAGTTCGGGCAATAACCGCGCCGTGGTGCGATTTGACCTGTCCGACATTCCAACAACTGGGTTACAGTCTGCCACTTTGGTATTGAACATCGCTGAGAATTCCGACAACTGGGGCGCGAATGGACGGTTGGTAGATGCGCATCGCTTGCTGGTCGAATGGGCGGAAGGCAACGGGCGCAACGATGTGATGGCAGGCGGCGGCACAAGCGTTCGCGGAAGCGGTGAAGGCGTGACCTGGAATTGCGCCGAAGATACAGACATTCATAATCACAATGATGACTGTGCCTCGCCTTGGAACGGTGGAACCTATGCGCCTGCAACTGCCTCAGCCAACCTCCATATAAATAACCAGACGGGCGAGGTGACTTGGAATGTAACTGCCGATATTCTCGCCGGAGCCGGTAATGGATGGCTCATCAAAAAGCAGGTCGAATCGCAGAATGGTCAGGTGCGATATTACTCGCGCGAAGGCGCGGCTTTAACCGGAAATTCAACGCTGGCTCCTCGCCTTATACTCGTCTATATGCCCTGAACTCGCGAAGCGCAGATATGCTTGTTCGCATCAGATTGCTGGCGATAAACAAGCATATCTGCGCTTCGCAGAATCTCATAGCGACCTCGGTTATTGACCTGCCGGTTCTGTCTGCAAATGTGCAACCCAGGTTCTCATTGCGATGAAACTTCCCTGCGCGGTTTCTTTCCACTTCCGAAAAATTGACAAAGCCATTGGGTGAAGGGACAATTCAATCGCCAGCGATTATTTAACCGAAAGGTCATTAATGAAAAGATTATTTACTGCAAGCGTTGCCGTGCTTATCGCGTTTGCGTTAACCGCAGGCTCGATGGTCGCGGCGTGGCAAGGCGCGGCGGCAATTAAAAAACCGACGGAAAATCACCTCGAAGCTACCAGAGAGATTCTCGATTCCGTAAGCCGTCTTCGCGAACTCGCCGTCAAACAGCCCGTTAAAAGCGGCGCGAAATCCCGCGAACAGATTAAAGAATCGGTGATTCGCGATTTGGATGAAAGCAACACCCCCGAAGAGATTGAAGGCTCCGCGAAAACCTTGAAAAAACTCGGACTCATCCCCAAAGATTTCCAATTGCGCGATTACCTGGTGGCGTTGCTTGCCGAACAGGTCGCTGGTTATTACGACCCGAAAACCCAATATTTTTATCTGGCTTCGTGGATTCCGCTTGGCGAACAAAAGACCGTCATCGCTCATGAACTCTGTCACGCCTTGCAAGACCAGCATTTCGATTTGCGCCGTTTTGAAAAATGGCCACAAGGCGACAGCGATGCCGAAACCGCGGCGCATGCGCTTGCCGAAGGCGAAGCGACGATTGTCATGTATCAATATGAATTCGGCGAAAAAGGCATTCCGTTTGACGTGACGAAACTGCCGCCGCTTACCGATTTGCTGCTTACGGAAGGCAGCGACAACGACGATAAAAAATTCCCGGTGCTTGGCAATGCGCCCAATGTCTTGAAAGAGGGTTTGCAGTTTCCCTACTTTTACGGCGCGGGATTTGTACAGGCGATGCTCAAGCGCGGCTCATGGCAAAAACTCAATGATGCCTATCGCAGCTTGCCCGCTTCGACCGAGCAAATCATGCATCCCGATAAATTCGTCTTGAATGAAAAGCCCGTGAAGATTGCGCTCGCGGATTTGACCGCGACGCTTGGCGCAAACTGGAAACAGGTGGATACGGATGTCAACGGCGAATTCGGCTATCGCTTGATTCTGATTGAATATTTGAACAAGCGCACCGCCAGCACCGCCGCGCAAGGCTGGGGCGGCGACAAGTATGCGACCTATGAAAACAAACAGACCGGCGAAACCGTGATTGCCGGTTACACCGCCTGGGACAGCGTCGGCGACGCGCAGGAATTTTTTCAGGCTTACCTGGAACGCACCGAACGCCGTTATAACGCCAAGCCGGTTGCCGGTGATGCTGCGCAACTGCGCATTTTTGAAACCCGTGAAGGGCTGGTGAGCATCGAATTGCGCGACCAGGATGTCATCATCATCGAAGGCGCAAAAAACCGCGACCAGTTGAAAGTTTTGTCACAACAACTTTTGAAGAGCAAAAAAACGATGGGATGAGTATGGAGGTGAACCAATGGAAGTGACTTTGCAAAAATTCAAAAGCAACATAGACCATTACTTGAACGAAGTCCAAAAAGGCAAAGAGGTCATCATTCGCCATCGTAAAAAAGCAGTCGCAAGACTTGCGCCGCCAGAAATCATCCAACCCGAAGAAATGGGGGGAGAGAGCGAAGCTGAGTTGCGAGAGCTTGAAGCCGGAGGATTGATCAGATTGCCTGAAAGAGAGATGGATGAAAAATTTTGGGATGACTTCTTTGCTTTGCCTGCTCCGAATATTTCTCTTGAACGCGCGATTACCGCCGTCGTCGCTGACCGTCAGGAAAATCGCTACTGATGAGTAAAGATAAAATGCAGACGAATCTCGCAGCCTTTTGGGATACCAGCGCGATAGTTGCGTTGTGCGCCTATCAGCCCACAACGCTTGCGGCTCATCACTTTGCGAGGATGTACCCGAAGATGCGCGCCTGGTGGGGAGCCACAGTCGAAGCGCGCAGCGCCTTTGCCCGTTTATGGCAAGAAAAAGAATTAACTGACCGGGAGTTGCACTATGCGTTGAATCAACTTAAAACCTTGCGACAATCTTGGGCGGAAATTGCCCCTGGCGAGAGGCTTCGTGAGATTGCAGAAACCTTGCCGGATAAATATGGGTTGCGGGCGATGGATGCTTTTCAACTTGCCGCTGCATTGGTTTGGTGTAAAGAAAAACCGCGCAAACGACCATTTATCTGTTTTGATATTCGTCTGGCAGAAGCCGCCGAGAAAGCCGGATTCACAGTCTATCCTGAACCTTGAGAAGTAGCGCAAAATTAAACACAAAACAAAAACGATGAACAAAATTCAAGCATCGCTCATCACCCTTTTGATAACTCTTCTACTTGCTGCAAACCATTTCTCCATGCGCCGCGCAGAGTTTTTTTTGAATAGCGAAACGGGCGCAACTGACAAAACCAAGATGAACGAAGAAACCTTTTCGCATAATGTCGCCGCCGATTTGATTTTGCTCAACGGGCGCATCTGGACGGGCAATCAAAAACAGGTCTGGGCTGAAGCCGTTGCCGCGCGCGGCGAACGCCTCATATTTATCGGCTCCAGCCGGGATGCTAAAAAATTAGCATCGGCGCAAACTCGCGTCATTGACCTGCAAGGCAAACTCGCGCTTCCCGGATTTATAGACGACCACACCCACTTTATCGAAGGCGGATTTCATCTGCTCTCAGTGGATTTGCGCGACGCCGCGACGCCGCAGGAATTTGCCGAGCGCATTAAGAAACAAGTGGCAAACCTGGCGAAAGGGCGTTGGATTCGCGGCGGCGATTGGGATCACGAACGCTGGGGCGGCGAATTGCCGAAAAAAGATTGGATTGATGCATTCACCGCTGATAACCCGGTGTTCATCACGCGCCTCGATGGGCACATGGGACTCGCGAACAGCGCCGCCTTGAAACTCGCGGGCATTACCAAAGATACCCGGTCGCCGGCGGGCGGAACCATCGTTAAAGACGCCAACGGCGAACCCACAGGTGTGCTGAAAGATGATGCGATGTCATTGGTCTTTCGCATCATTCCCGATGAAACCGATGCCGAATACGAAGAGGCTTTGCAGGCGGCGCTCAACTACGCCGCAAGCGTCGGCATCACCTCGATTCAAGACATCACCGGCTGGCGCGATTATGAAATCTATAAAAAATTCAAAGCCGCCAATCGCTTGACGGTGCGCGTCTATGCGCGAACGCCGATGAGTTCCTGGCAAAAACAAGCTGAAATTATTAAAACGCAGGGCGCGGGCGATCACTGGTTGCGGCTCGGCGGACTCAAAGCTTTTATGGACGGGTCGCTCGGTTCAACGACGGCTTTATTTTTTGAACCGTTCAATGATGCGCCGCATACCGCGGGACTTTCGGTTGATGACAATATTCCCGAAGGCAAGTTGAAAGAGGCGATGAAGCAAGCCGATAAAGCGGGTTTGCAATGTTCGATTCATGCTATTGGCGACAAAGCGAATAATCTGCTCTTGAACTATTTTGAAGCGATTGAAAAAGAGAACGGCAAACGCGACCGCCGCTTTCGCATTGAACATGCGCAACACTTGCTGGCAAGCGACATCCCGCGCTTTGCCAAACTCGGGGTCATCGCTTCGATGCAGCCCTATCACGCGGCAGATGATGGACGCTGGGCGGAAAAACGCATCGGACGCGAGCGCATTAAAACGACCTACGCCTTTCGTTCACTCATTGATGCCGGAGCGGTGTTGAGTTTCGGTTCGGATTGGTTTGTTGCGCCGCTCGCGCCAATTTTAGGCATTCACGCGGCGGTCACCCGACAAACCATCGACGGCAAAAATCCCAATGGCTGGGTTCCCGAACAGAAGATTACGGTTGCAGAAGCGATTCGCGCTTATACGACGGCGTGCGCTTACGGAGAATTTGCCGAACGCGAAAAGGGAACTTTGGAAGTCGGCAAACTCGCTGACCTCGTGGTGCTCTCGCAAGACCTTTTTAAAATTAATCCCAGTGACATTGAAAAAACCAAAGTGGTCTACACCATCGTCGGCGGTCGCATCGCGCGCAAGCCATAGTATAATGATTGGCGAATTCAAATGCGTGAGGTATAACGAATGGGCGCAAGCATAGAGATTGAGCCGGAACTCATCGAAAAACTTTCCGAGAAAGCCAAAGCGCACGGACAAACGGTGAATGAACTTTTGCGTGAGTTGCTTGACGCCGTAGAGCCTTTGCCAACGCCAGCGGGGTTTTCTTCTCTGGAAGAACTTGAAGCCGATTTGGATGCGCTGGCTGAGGGAACAGAACATCTGCCTCCGCTACCGGAAAACTTTTCGCGTGAAGACATCTACTTCGACCACGATTAAATGGACTATCTTTGCGATACCAATATTTTTCTGAGGCTGGCATTAAGGAATGATCCTGATCGAAGTCTCGTTTTTGACGCCTTACAGAAATTGATTTTGCGAAGCGACCGTCTCTTCTACACCTCACAGATTCTCGGTGAATTCTGGAATGTTTGTACGCGCCCGACCTCTGCGCGAAGTGGTTTGGGACTTTCTATAGAACAGACGGAACGCAAAGTGCGGCTCATTGAAAGGCACTTTCGTTTGCTTCCCGATAGTGTAGCAGTTCATCAGGAATGGCGACGGATCATACCTGCTTATGGGGTGAGCGGGGTTCAAGTGCATGATGCGCGGCTTGTCGCGGCAATGCAGGTACACGGATTACAAAATATCATCACCCTGAATCTGAAAGATTTTGCACGGTATTCAGGTATCAACGCGATTCATCCTAAAGACGTGAAATAAGATTTGCTATCGTTGGCGGTCGCATCATGCGCGAAGCATCAGTCAACCACATGAGTTAAAACGAGCCAACCGAATCGCGATTCCTGCATCTATTGGCATATGCGAAAAATTAAATGCCTGGGGATTGTCTTAATCATTTTTATCATCGGTTTTTATGCCTTCTGGCAGGTGAGCAAAGCGCGGACGTTTCAATTGATGGGCGAAATCGTGCCGCGAGTCGAGACGAATGAAAAAGTTGTGGCGCTCACCTTTGATGATGGACCGACACCGGAATACACCGATGAAATCTTGCAGATTCTCAAGGAAAATGAGGTCAAAGCCACCTTCTTTTTAATTGGCGCGGATATTGAAAAATATCCTGAATCGGCAAAACAAATTGTCGCTGCCGGACACGAAATCGGCAATCATTCCTATTCACACGAGCGCATGTTTTTCAAAACCCCGTCGTTTATTCAACGTGAAATCGATGACACCGATAAACTGATTCGCGAATCCGGTTACGCCGGCGACATTCATTTTCGCTCGCCATATGGCAAAAAATTTTTGCTTTTGCCTTACTATCTTTCCAGGCGTCACAAGAAAAATATTATGTGGGATGTCGAGCCGAACACCTTTCCCGAAATCGACAAAGATGCCGAAAAAACCGTCGAATATACGATTGCCAATACCAAGCCCGGTTCGATTATTTTGCTGCACGTGATGTACGAGGGGCGCGAAGCCTCGATGAAAGCGGTGCCGGGAATTATTCAAGGTCTAAAAGCGCAGGGCTTCACCTTTAAAACCGTGTCGGAGTTACTGGCATTAAAGGATTGATCCTGCGGGTGAACTTTCTGGCAATTACGACAAAATGAAAAACCGCTTGACTGTGGAACAGGTTCCAACGTTTATACTCTCCTATGCCCAGCAAATCTACACGAGAAGGTTTCTTGAATTCCGGTGAACTGGCAAAGCAGGCAGGCGTCAGCCGCGACACGTTGCGCCACTACGAAAAGAAGGGCGTACTGGCGCGTCCGCGTCGGGCGCGCAATGGTTACCGCGAATATCCTGCCGCGGCGCTTGAACGGGTGCGGCTCATTCAACAGGCAATCAAAGTCGGATTCACGCTCGACGAACTGGCTCAGGTTTTCAAAGAACGCGACAATGGTAAAGCGCCTTGCCTCAGAGTGCGTCGCCTTGCCGCAGAAAAGCTCTCGGATATCGAAGCGCGTTTACAGGAGATGCTTGCCATACGCGATGCCCTGCAATCGTTGCTCACGGATTGGGACGCGCGGCTGAAGCAAACGCGGGCGGGCGAGCCTGCGGCGTTGCTTGAGTCGCTTGCCAAAACCGCTTTGCCGATTCAAGAGAAATCTTCGCAACTTTCAAGAACTTGGCTGAGAGCCAGGAAAGGAAGAAAAGTTGACCATGATTAAAATGAAATTCAGACCCCTGATTTTTATCCTTACATTGACAGCCATCGCTTTCGGCGCAGGTGTGCCATCACAAGGGCATAGCTGCCCGATGATGCAACAACACCAGAATCATCACGCAGGCGTCAATGAACGCGGCGATAAAGCGATGGGCTTTTCACACGAGAAATCCACCCATCATTTCATTTTGTTAAAAAATGGCGGCGTCATTGAAGTTTCGGCAAACCGTGTTGAGGACAGTGAAAGCCTCGGGCAAATTCAGATGCACCTCACACACATTGCCAAAGCTTTTGCCGAAGGAGATTTCAACCTGCCGATGTTTATTCACGACCAGACCCCGCCGGGCGTCGAGGTAATGAAAGCGCGCAAAGCGGCAATCCATTATCAGTACGAAAAGTTTGAACAGGGCGCGCGGGTGCGCATCACGACCGGTGATAAACAGGCGCTTGCCGCCATTCACGATTTTTTACGCTTTCAAATCAAGGATCATCAAACCGGCGATTCTCTGAAGATAAGCGATAAATAACCTTCAAATTTCGCTCCATCAAACTCTCATTGCAAACGAAGTCAGGTTGATTGCCGACCTGACTTTGTTTGCATTTTGTTGTTTGTAGGCAAGCGAGCGGATGGCTTTGGATAAATCCAGGGTTATTGACTGAGGTGCGAAAATTTTTGCAACCCTGGAAACGGATTTGCCACTTACCCCTGATGCCTGACCTGGGCAGACGTACGCTCAAACGTTAACCAGCCGCCAAACTCAATCAATCTGGAGAAAAATTCATGAATCAAGCAAAGACTAGCGCGTTGGTCTTGGGAAAAATTTATCAGGGACAAGTGACACCGCATCACACGAATAAACGAAAAGGCTATCAATTCGCTGCCGTTTTACTGGCATTGGCACTATGTATACCTGCGCCTCGCGCGCTGGCTCACGGAACCACATGCTATATCAACGGTCGATGGTTTAACGGTCAATCCTTTGTTGAGCAAACCGTTTATGTGGTTGAAGGCGTCTTGCGAATGCACTATGCCGGAAAGGTCGATACCACAACCGATTTGCAGGGCAAGTATGTCGTTGCGCCATTTGCCGAAGCTCACAATCATCACTTTGGCGAGGAGGTGAATTTCAAGCAGCAACTCAATACCTACATCAAGCAAGGGATTTTTTATTCAAAAAATACCAACGGCATTACGAAACTCGCGGCATCCGTGCGCCCGCTGGTGAACCTTCCTGAAAGCGTCGATGTGTTGTATGCCAATGGCGGACTCACGGCAACCGGCGGGCATCCTGTGCAAATCTTTGACCTGATAGCCAACCAAATCGGTTGGGAGAGGAAAGCGATGGAAAATCAGGCGTATTTCATTATCGATACGGAAAAAGATTTGGAAAGCAAATGGCCGATGATTCTTGCCGGTAAACCGGATTTTCTGAAAACCTACCTTGAATACTGCGAAGAATATGAAAAACGAAAAAATAACCCGGAGTTTTTTGGTAAACGTGGTTTGAATCCGGCAATGCTTGCAAAGATTGTCGTAAAGGCGCACAAGGAAAATCTGCCGGTGATTGCGCATATCAATACTGCCGCCGATTTTCGCGCTGCGGTCAATGCCGGGGTAGATGAAATCACCCATTTACCTTTGGAAAAATTGACTGAAGCGGATGCACGGGAGGCTGCTCGTCGAGGCATGACGGTGGTGACAACGACTATCAGTCACAGACCCATCGGACAGGTTCAGGATATTGATGGTGTTCATCGTCACAACATCGGGTTATTGAAAAAAGCCGGGGTTCGTCTGGTGATTGGCACGGATGATAATAACCTCACGGTGATTAACGAAGCCGAGAACCTGCGGCGGTTGGCAGTTTTCGATAATCTCGGTTTGTTAAAACTGCTGACCGAGACGACACCGCAAACGCTTTATCCCAATCGCAAAATCGGCTATTTGAAGGAGGGATACGAAGCCAATTTTCTGGCGCTTGAAGGCAATCCCTTGGAAGATTTTGCCAATATCAAAAAAGTGGCAATGCGCGTCAAGAAAGGTCATGTGCTAGAGGTCGCACCGGAAGCGCCGAAACTGCCGTCGATTGCCAATACCCTTGCACATACCTTGATGGGAAAAGGCGTGGCGGCAGCCATCGCGCAATATCGTCAACTCAAAAACGAGCACCCTCAGGATTATGATTTTTCCGAGAAAGAGTTGAATGCGCTGGGATATCAGATGCTCAAATCGGGACGCCTTGATGATGCGCTTGAACTATTTAAACTCAACGTCGAGATGTATCCCCAGGGATATAATGCTTATGACAGCCTTGCTGAAGCCTATATGCAAAAAGGCGAGCGCGAATTGGCGATTAAAAATTACAAGCGGTCGCTTGAACTCAATCCGCATAATAAAAACGCCGTTGAGATGCTCAAGAAATTGGAATGAAATGTGATGCTTTAAATGGGTATAAATCGTTTACTTGAAAAGTAGATCAAATTAACCTTTGAGGTTTGGTGAAAAGGTGTGCGCTTGAAACTTCAAGCGCACGCTTTCTATTGTTCGACAGGCAAATCGAGCATGCGCCAACCGGCTTCTACCAACCGTCCCATCTGGTCAACCGCGCCATGAAAACCGCCACGCACATTGGCGACATTGGAGTAGCCCATCTTTTCCATAATTTGACAGGCTTGCGCCGAACGCCCGCCCGATTTGCAACCGAGTAACAACTTGGCATCTTTGGCAAATTGTTCATCTACGAGCTGGACAAAATCGCGATTCGGGGTCATGCCAAATCCCGGCGTGAAATTCATAATCGGAATATTGATTGCGCCTGCCGGGTGTCCGTCTTCAAATTCGGGCACTGAGCGCACGTCCAGATAAATATACTCAACGTCTTCCCGCATTAAATCATAAGCTTCTTGTGGACTGACTTCTTTCATGAACACTCTCCTTTGGTGAATATTTCAATGGCAAACTAAAAGGCGATTATAGCCAAGCGAAAAAGCGCGTGCCAGAAAACTATTCTATTGCCTTGAGTAATCGCCGATAATGGCAATGTCAGCCGCAAGAAAATTACAAGATTTTTCTCCGAGCTTTTAATTGACAAGCTTCAGGGTTGCTCCGTAAAATCACGCTCCTGTAAACAATTCCCCGCCTCTTTTTATGTTCGGAACATTAGGTTTGTTTGCAATTTTACTGGTTAATAGAGGCAGTATTCACTAAGGAGAAGGTTTTATAATGGCATTTGCCAGAATTCGCTTTTTAATTGGACTCATCTCTGTATTTTTTCTTTCAACCGGAGCCATGATGGCTTACGTTGAATGGGACCCGCAGCAAAGCGCCACCCAGATAGTCGGCAGCGAACCAAAAGCCGCGGACAAAAAAGACGCAACAGACGCAAGTAAAGACCCGGCGCAACCACAAGGCTTACCGGCTCCGCTGGTGCTTCCGGTAAACGCCGTGCTGCCGCCTGCGCCCATCGCCATCAAACAAAAAGCCGACCAGGTTTCGATTCCGGCAACCGCCGCCAATACGCCTGCCTCGCTCAGCATGGTGCAGAATTTTTCCGATGAGCAACATTCAGATGAAGAAGGCAAACCTGCAAAAGGCGCGGCTCCGACGCCGAAAGTCGAAGTCATCAAACCGGAAACCGTAAAAGGCGATAATAGTAGCACCGGCAAATATGTCGAACAGCCAGTGCTCGCCAGCAGCGTTCGCGTCGGCAGCACTTTTGGCTATCGCATCGACCCGTTTACCGGGCGGGCGAAATTCCATTCCGGGTTAGACATTAAAGCCGAATGGGGCGACCCTGTATGCGCCAGTCAAGCAGGCGTCGTGAAATTTGCCAGTTGGCATAATGGTTACGGCTATATGGTCACCGTCGATCACGGCGGCGGCATCACCACCAATTACGCGCATCTTTCGCGCTTCAATGTGGTCGTCGGTTTGAAAGTCACACGCGGTTCGATCATCGGTTATGCGGGCAGCACGGGGCGTTCAACTTCGCCGCATTTGCATTACGAAGTCCGCATCAATGACCGACCGGTGCATCCACTCAGAACGATTTTCCTGGATGAAGATTCGCAATATTTTATTCAAACGCAAACCATCTCTTCGCAATTTCAAAACCGTACACTGCGCGTTGAAGACACACCGGGTGCCTCAACAAAAATGTCGAACCAATAAGCTTACAACTCCTTTACTACTTTTCGGGCGAGGCTTTTAAAGTCTCGCCTTTTTTCTTTTCTGCAAAAGGCATCACAAAAATGCGCTCCGGGCATCACACCTATGCGTTTCAATTAACGGGGTCATCCGGCTCGGAAGATGATTCCCGTTAAATAACCGAGATAGGCTGAATAGACGAGGTTGCTTCAGGCAAACGGATTTATTCGGCCTATCTCATTTAGTAGAAATGGGAGTTAAAAAAATTGACTGCTAAAAAAATTCTTTTCACATTGGTTTTGGGTGTACTGTTGGCGTTGCAGGGAATCGCTCAACCGGGCAACGATAAATCAGTTGCAGCGACCAAAGATAATAAAGCCACCGCGACAAATACGATTAAAGAAGTCCCCTTTGCCGTTGGCGAGCAGTTGAATTACGAAGTTTCATGGTCGAGTTTTGTGGTTGCCGGTGAATTGACGCTGGAAACCAAAGCGCGGCGCACCATTGATGGCGTTGATGCGTTTCATGTTTCGGCGCAGGCGCAATCCGTGGGCATTGTGAGCGCCGTGGTGTATAAGGTGAAAGATGTTTACGATTCCTTTTTGAATGCCCGGACGTTGCAACCGTTTCGCGCCGAAAAGAATTCCCGCCGCGGCAAAAAACGCGAGCAAGGCACCATGATTCTCGACCAGCAAAACGGCAAAGCGAAACTGGAAGACGGTAAAGAGGTGAAGATTCCGCAAGGCACTTATGACCTCGCCTCATTGCTTTATGCCATTCGCATGATTGATTTGACACCGGGCAAGACCCAGAATTTCACCTTGATTGAAGACGGCAAATTGTATGAGCTGACGATAACGGTTGAAGGGCGCGAAAAAATCGGCACCCGGATGGGCGACTTCAACACCGTGCGTGTATCAACTAAAGCCGCGAGCACCAACCGCAGCGGCAAAGACCCTTATCAATTGAAAATTTATCTGACCAACGACGCCCAGCGACTTCCTGTATTGATGACGGCATCGCCCGCTTGGGGTGAGGTGCGGGTTGAATTGACTTCGGCAATGGGCACCAAAAAGCGCGAGAAATAAAGACCGATTGAAACGTTATCATTAACCATGAAAGAGTCCGTATAATGGTCTTGCGTGTAGCTACTTTATCGATAAGATGAAAAGTGTTTTTGATGAATGGCGCGGTCAACGCCCGTTTCTCAACAGTTATCGAACAGGTCATTGGCGGGTTTGTTTTTCTGCGATGAGTAGGCGATAAGCTTCACTTTTTCCGATACCGCGTTCACGCGCAATACGTTTGAGCGCGGCTTTCTGGTCGAGGTTTTCAGTTGCCATCAAGCGCTCCACTTCCTGCAAAATAGAAAGCGTCTCGCCCTGTCGGGAGCTTTTTTCATTTACTGTAGGCGGCGCAACCAGCAAGACGATTTCACCTTTTAAATCGGCGGCTTTTGCGGTTGCCAGAATTTCGCCTAACGTGCCGCGCAAAAATTCTTCGTGCAGCTTGGTGAGTTCGCGCGCCAGCACGCTTGCCCGGTTGCCTAAAATTTCAAAAGCATCCGCGAGCATCGCCTGAATGCGATGGGGCGCTTCATAAAAAATCAAAGTGGTGTGAAGACCGGCAAGTTCCGTGAGGCGCGCGCGTCTCGCTGTCCGTTTCACTGGCAAAAAGCCTGCGAAAAAGAAATCGTTGCTTGCTACTCCCGATGCTGAAAGCGCGGTGATTAAAGCGCAGGCGCCGGGAATCGGGACGATTTCGATGCCTGCGGCTGCGGCTTCGCTGACCAAGCGAAACCCCGGGTCGGAAACCAGCGGCGTACCGGCATCCGATACCAGCGCCACACGCATTCCGCTTTTGAGTTTTTGGAGAATTTCCGCTGTGCGTTCGCGTTCATTATGCTCGTGATAACTGATAGACGGTGTTTGAATGTGATAGTGGGTGAGCAGCTTTCGCGTATGGCGCGTATCTTCGCAGGCAATCAAATCCACTTCACCGAGCAGGCGCAAGGCGCGCATGGTAATGTCTTCGAGATTGCCGATGGGTGTGGCGATCACATAAAGCATAAAATTAATAGCAAAACCTGATAAACTCACGCTGAAATAAATGTAGCTTGCCGCACGCGCCGATGGTATCATTCGCGTTTGCGGCGCTGCAAAGTTGGATGGTACAATTTTTTTCGCCCAAACAGTTATCCCGTGCTTCCTCTTTATTCAATGAGGTGTTTTATGAAATTAGCTTTGAAGGTATGGACGCTAGTTGCTATAGGAATATTTTTCTATACCAACGTGTCTGATGCGCAGGCATCGGCTGCCGTCGGCTCGATTCGTGGCGTAATCAAAGACGCCCAAGGCTCACCGCTTGTCGGTGCGTCTGTGATGGTGATGAGCGAAACTGAGCAGGCAAAAGCGAAAATCGTGAAGCAGGTGAGCACGGATAAGGAAGGGCTTTTCCTGGCGGCAAATATCCTTCCCGGGCGCTATCGCATCAAGGCGCTTGCCGCAGGATTTGCACCCTTCGTTTTTGCGGCGGATGTATTGCCACGCAAAGTCATCGTCTTCGATTCGATTTTAATGCGCCGCACCGGAACGCTTGCCGAACAGACGAGTTTAAATGCCAACTCGACAGCCGCTACGCGGCGCGCTCGCGGTTCGATTTTCCACCTCGAAGAAGTGAAACCGAAAGTTGTTGAAGATGATTCGGTCGTTCTCACGCCGCGTTCGACGGAATTGCATGGCTACGTGAATGCCTTCAATCAAACCGCCACTCGCGAAGAATCCAGTTTCGGTTCGATGGTCGGCGCAAACTTCGCTCTGTCGCAACAACTCACAGAGCGCACAGATATGGTGATGCACGGTCAGGTCGCGCATGGTGACGGCGCGATGCAGCGCTTTGAGGTGCTCACGACTACCAACGCCAGCGATAAACATCGACTCAGCCTGGCGCTCGGCTATGCGCGATTTACCTTCTCGCGCCAAAACGCCATTCCCAAAGTCGGACAATTTTCGCTTTCGGCAAGAGATACCTGGCAAGTCGCAGGTCCGGTGCTGGTGGTTTATGGGTTGGAATTCGCCAGATTCACCGAAGGCGCAAATGCCACAAGCGTGTTGCCGCGTCTGGGCGTTGCGGTTGATGCCGGGGCGCGCACCAGGGTTTTTGCGGGACTCGAACCCGGCGCATCGGTTGATGAGCAATCAAGTATCAATCTGGAATCGGGCGAAATTGTCTTTTCTCAGCCCAAAACTGTAGCGTTTTCCAAGCATAATCGCCCGCTCACCGATAGCAGTTATCGTTTGCAGGTTGGCGCCGAACATATTCTGAATGATAAATCATCGGTTGAGATGATGGCATTTTTCGATACGGTCTCCGGTCATGGCGTGGGACTGTTGGCGATTCCGGTTGATGGTATTGAAAATGCCGACGCTACGATTACCACCGCCGAACAGAAAGGTCGAGCGCGTGGGCTTCGAGTGGTCTATAACCGGAAACTCAGTCGGGTAATAGACAGTTCATTCGGTTACGCATTTGGTGAAGGTCAGCAAATGGATGCGCGTGGCATCACTACCCCTTCTCAGATTTTTTCAAACGCGACATTTCAAGTTTTTTCAGCCCGCGTCAATGCCAATTTCTTAAAGACCGGGACTCGCGTTTCCACGATTTTACGCATCGCTCCGCAACAGGCGATTTTCGGTATCGACCCGTTTCAGGGGCAAATCGCCACCTTTGACCCGAACATCAGTATTTCGCTTTCGCAGGCTTTGCCCAATTTCGGGATTCTGCCGGGGCATTGGGAACTGATGGCGGACTTGCGTAACTTGCTTGATCAACAGGCATCCATTACTGATGACAATCAACAGTTGATTGCCAGTCGCTATGGACGATTGGTGCGTGTCGGGGTGTCGATGAGATTTTAAAAATGCTCTGGTAGAGAGCCTGAAATAAAAATAAAAGTAGTCTGCGTCAAAAGATTCTTTAGGAATGTTGCTTCAGTAAATTTAAAAGCTCGCCTTCATAGGTTCCCCGCCTGTGTCTGATTGAGCCGGTAGTTCAGAACCCGTTGGAATGGTAAACCATCCGAAATCTCGGAAACTATCCGAAACTTCGGATGCGGAAGGTGCCTGAAGGGTAAGAAATTCGCGCAAAATCTGCGACTTTCTGCCCTGTTGAATTGCCGTTTGGTCGGAATAAAAGTTGCAACTGTAAGCCCGGGTGATTCGGTTGTGACGCTTAGAAGCGTTTGGGGTGTTATGCCGATGAGAAACTTTTTAGACAAGATGAAGCTGTTAGCCTTGCTGGTGGTAACCGGGCTGCTTGTCGTTATCGGGATTCTCAATCTGCGTGACCGCCTCTCTTCGCCGCCGATTCCTACGGATGGGGTCGAATGGGTTGATACCGCTAACGGCGTGAAGGCGAAAGCCGTCCGGTCTTATTCGCACATCTCGGTCAAGCCCGGCGATTATGTCCGCGCCATTTTCTATCAAGGCAAATATGAATCGATTGATAGTGCCGAAACCATAGCGCTCTATCTTGATAAACAGGGCGTCGGTAGCGAAGCGCGTTACGTCATCGAACGCAACGACCCAACCCTACAGGGTATTTTTCAACTTGACCAACCCTATTTCGATATTGATTTCACCGTCATCTCTGAGCCGCAGCAACTCGAACTTGGTCTCTATCTCGCATTCATCGGTATTGTTTATTTGGCGGTCGGTCTTTTCGTGTTATTCAAACAGAGCCGTGCCGCGCTCACCTACCATTTCTTCGCCTGGTTCTTAGCGTCGTTTGTTGCCTATTTTTATCAATCAACCAGAGAAGGCACTGCACTCGACAATCTGGTTTATACCCTGGATGGCGTCGCGCTGGCGTTACTTGCGCCATTGTTCCTGCATTTCTGCATTAAATTTCCCTCGGAAAAATCGGGAATGCTTGGCAAACTTCCGGTAAAAATGGTGCTCTATTTACCGGCGGCTGTCCTGGTTGCCTTTAATCTCTTCTACATTTATAAACCGAATGTTTTTCCGAGCGGTCGCCTGGTACAGGCGCGTGAAGCGATTAACTGGGTCGAGATTCTCCATTATCCGCTGTTTTTCCTGCTTGGCAGCGTGCTGCTGATTCGCACTTTTATGCGCGCCGAAAAGGTTTTACTCAAACAGCAACTCAAATGGATTGTCTGGAGTCTGGGGCTTGCCATCGTGCCGTTCATCGGCTTCTTCGGAATACCCTTCCTGCTGAATTGGGAAATTACGCCGCTCATGAGTTTGCTCGGCTGCGGGTTGCTGATTTTGATTCCGCTGTCATTCGGCTACTCGATTGTGCGCTATCGGTTGATGGACGTGGATGTGATTATGCGGCGCAGTTTCGTCCACGTGATGGCAACTGTAGTTATCGGCGCGCTTTATATGCTGGTGCTTTTGGGCGTCAGCGATTTTGTTAAATTCGTCTGGCCGACCGCAGATTTATATTCGTGGCGGGCGCGCGCCATCATTGTTGCCGGAATGCTTCTGGTAACCACGCTGTTTGCGCCGATTAAAAATAAATTGCAATACTGGGCAGACCGTTGGTTTTACGGCGAAAGTTACAATTTGCGCGCCAGTTTGCAGGAATTTGGCAGAACCCTTGCCCGCACGACGGCGCTCCATCAACTGCTCGATTCATTGGTGCGACGGCTCTCTTCGATGTTATCGGTTCGCAAAATCGCCATCTTTATCGAAGATGAAGCGTCACCGTCAGGTTTTCGCCTCGCCCACGCTTCCGAAGTAGATGCCAATGTCGCCTTGCCTACGGATATTAAGAATATCATTCGTTTGCGTTCAATTGGGCGCGGTTTCATTTCAGCGAATGACCTGGTGAAAGAGGAGAACTGGGTATTCGATAACTTGCTGAGCACCAACATCGGTGCGCTTGTTGACAAGCGTCTCAATGGGAAAGCCGACATCAGTATTGCCGATTCGCAGCGCAAATTGACCGATGAGCTTTATTACTTTGTCCCGTGTGTGGTGCGCGACCGTATGGTTGCCATTTTAGGCGTCGGCAGAACCACGACCGGCGCGTTGCTGACGAGCGAAGACACAGATTTACTGCGCGCCTTGTCGGGTTATGTTGCAGTGGCGATTGATAACAGTTTGCTCTATCGTTCGGAAATTGAAAAAGCCGAACAACTGGCGCGGCTCAAAGAATTTTCTGAAAACATTGTTGAAAGTGTGAATGTCGGCATTCTGGTGGTCGATGTGGATGGTCGGGTCACTACCTGGAACAGCGGTCTTGAAGAGATAACCGGCGTTTCGCGTGACCGCGCGTTGCAAAGCAACATTGATGAAGTTCTGGATAAAGATTTAATTGAAACGATTCATAATGCCGTCGGTCGCGCAGGCTGGGATTTGCGCGAAACCCGTTATATCTATAAATACAACGCCACCACCGAAGACGGTCGCCCGTTGACCTTGAACATCTCGATTGCGCCATTTGAAGCGGCGCGCGGCGTGGTAACCGGTACGCTCATCGTCCTCGAAAACATTACTGACCGCGTACAACTTGAACAACAACTGTTGCAAAACGATAAACTCTCTTCAATCGGCTTGCTTGCCGCGGGCGTCGCGCACGAAGTCAACACTCCGCTTACCGGCATCTCTTCTTATGCACAGATGCTGTTGCAGCAAATTCCGGAAAGCGACCCGAAATATAAATTACTGGAAAAAATTCACCGGCAAACGCAACGCGCCTCCGGCATTGTCAATAACCTGCTCAATTTTTCGCGCACCGGTGATACGCAATTTCGCGAAGTTGAAATCAACAAAGTTCTCGATGACACCTTGCAGTTACTGGAACATCAATTGCGCAACAGCCAGGTTGAAATCCTGCGCAATTTCGGAAGCGACCTGATTCCGGCTTATGGCAATGCCGCCAAATTACAACAGGTTTTCATGAACCTGATACTCAATGCGCGCGATGCCATGCCCGATGGTGGGCGATTGATGATTCACACGCGCATGGTTGATACGTCGCTGGTTATTGATTTTCGGGATACGGGGATGGGCATTGCGCCCGAAAATATCGCGCGAATCTACGACCCGTTCTTTACCACCAAAGATGTGGGACAGGGAACCGGACTGGGACTGGCGCTTACTTACGGCATCATCCAGGAACATAGCGGACGCATTTTTGTTGAAAGTCGTTTAGGTGAAGGTTCGCATTTCACGATTAAACTTCCCTCTATTTATTCTCGCCAGGTGCAAGCTGCAAGCGATTAGTATCAAGCCCGCTTACCAATAACTTAACTCTCTTGCTGAACCGTTTCTGAATCCTGTTTATAAGCAGGGACGCAAGCCCCTCGACCTTAATTATGTCGGGTTACGGATGCTGAAGGTTGGTTGTCAGTGAACCTGAAATTGGCTACTGTAGCCCGTTTCAAGGTATGGGGACTTCATCAGGTGATTTAATCGCTGGCTGAACTTTTTTCGTTTTATACTGATGAATGTGAAGCCTTACATTAGAGCGATTTGCAATTGAGTTTACTCAGCATCTGTTGAGAGAGCGGTCTTTGACCGCGACTGCTTAACGACCGCGACTGCTTAACGACGCGGTCAAAGACCGCTTGTTCAACCTCAGTAAATCGTTTTGCAAACCGCTATAGTGTGAGCGATTGCCCGGAACCGTTTGCGATTGATTCACTCGGAACCTGTTAAGGGAGCAGTCTATGAGGCGTCGATGGGAATCTTGTTCAACCTCAGTAACTTATTTTGCAAACCGCGCTCCTTGCGATTCATCGCGTTCAATTGCAAATTGTCAGCGGTTAATCAGACGGCAGTTGATTGGATCGCCTTGTGGTGAAGTTGGGATCAATAAAAAAGGCTGTGCCAATTGGCACAGCCCGAAGCATTTTGAATTAATCGTTTTTCGATTAATCGAGATTAGCGCAATTTCAAAGTGGGGTCACCGAAGAGATTCCAGGTGGCGCGAATGTCGGAATCGGTGGTGGCGGCTTTGGCTCTGAGTGCGGCATCGCCCAGCGCGATGCCCTTGAAAGTGAACAACTGTTTATAGAATTCCTGCACCGCTTCGACCTGTCCGGTGGGCACTGTCATCCCCGATGACGCCCACACCGCGATGGCTCCACGCGGCGCTTTCATCCAGCTTTCTGCCAGGGTTTCCAAAAGCGCATCGTGGAAGTAACCGGTTAAACAGGTCATCATCACCATCACCGGCAGATGTTCGTTGGTCAAGGTGGTGGCGTCGTCACTGGTTAGGACATTATCTTGCACAAAGCTCAATGAGCCGTGTCCCCAGTAATTCATTACTTTCACTCCGCTATCCAACGCTGCTTTGATTTCAGCTTTTGCGGTTGCCGTATCAACTTCGTTGCGACGAACCTCATTGACTTTGACATCGGCTGGCAAAACCGTTTTCAAACTCGCGCTGGCATTCTCAAAGTTATAACCATCGGTTCTCCCGCTAATCAACATCACCCGGTCACTGGCGGTGCTATTTGCGTAGCCTAAAATCTTGCCGACCATCTGAGAAGTATCGGTGGCGGAGCGAACCGGGAGGCGACCGATGGCGAGTTCGGGAACGCCATCCTCGTTGAAATCGCCAAACCAGCCATCCGACGCTCCTTCGATAAATGTCGCATTGACGCTCTTGCTGGGAATCAAATCATAGTTGCCAAAACCCAGATAATTTTTGCGGTCATAGGAGGCATCGCCCACCAACAGCACATAACGCGGTGCCACTTTCCAATTGCTTCTGGCATAGCCGAGAAAATCCTTGAGGGCAGCCACCGATTTATTGCCATAGTTGAACTCATCGTAGACATCCTCAATGTCGACGACCGCGACTTGGTAGCCTTGCGCCTGACGTGCCTGTTTCAAGGGTTCCAGCGCTGCGACGAACTCGCCGGGGGTGACAATGACCAGGTCGGCGCTGTGGTTGCTGCTCTTCCAGGTCGACGGGCGATTGGCAGTCAAGGCGGCTGCCGTCAGGGCTTGGTTATCGGTCAGTGCCAACAAGCTGCGTTGCCCACCTTTGGCGGGGACGGCGAGGCTGACGCTGAAACCGCCATCTTTGGCAGAGATGGTGCCCAAGAGTTCCTGGGGTTCAGCCGGATTGGTGATGTCAAAGACGCGGATATTACGATTGGTGAAGCCCGCGAGATTGAGCGATTCCCCGGCTTGGGCGGTGAGGCGCAGTTGGTCGTTATCGGCGGTGAAGGTGTGTTGATAGCTGAGACGCAGGTAATCGACGAGGTTGAGGTCGGCGCTGCCGTTGAGCGAGGTCAGGCGCACGGTGTTGGTGCCGTTGAGCAGCAGGGTGTGAGGCACGGTGAACCGCCCGATGCCTTTTTCGGTGGCGATGAGTTGGACTTCGCCAAGGGCATTGCCGTTGAGTTGAACGGCGACGCGATGCGCCATCTGGGTGACGCCTTGCAGGGAGATTTCCAGAGTGACATTGCCAGTGAAGGAGGCGTCGAGGTTGGGCAGCGACAGGGATTGATTTGTGCCGCCAGCGGTGACCACCGAACCGAAGAAGTTTTCGGCATCGCCGTTCAAGAGCGCCGAGAAGTAGACGAAGCGGTCACGGCGTTCGACGGTTGCGGTGAAGTTGGTGGCAGCGGTTGAGGAACCGGGGGAACGGAGTTGGTTGACGCGAGCGCCTTTTTTATCGACGACGAGCCAGTAGGTGCGGGTATTGGTTTCGACAGAATCGGGAGCGAGGGCGAAGAATTCGATGGCGGAATCGGGGGTGAGGCTGCCATCTGCATTGGTCTTCACCTCCATCGCCTGCTCTCGGTTATTTGTAAAGAGCTGTAATTTTGACCAGTCAGCCCCCGCGCTCAAACCCGCAAAAACCAGGTCTTGCAGACGAATGCGATACCAGCCGGTTTTGCGAATCGCTATCTTGATGGCATTTTGTGATGCCGCACTGAGTTGTAAATTTTCTGCTCCTTTAGCCTCAAGGCGTGCTTCATTCAGTGCTAAATTTTTAGCACTAAAATCGAGGGGAGCGGAAGAATCGACGAGGGATTGGGATTGGGTGAGTTGCGAAAGCATCACGGTCTGCACTCGATTGGGCACCGCCTCCTCGCTCTTTTGCAGGTAAATCGGCCCGCGCCACGACGAGCCTTTATCGAGGTCGATGTCCTCAATCCAGTAACGCGCTGCGGCGCTGGCTCCCTTGTCAAAGAAGACATAACTGCCGCCCGCCCCCAAACGCGCCTCGCCGGTCAACAGCGCCGACCCGGCAATCAGTTCGGGGTTGAGTTTCGCCATCTGCCCGTGTTCTTCGCGGTAGACGTTGAAGCCGAGGTTGCGGACTTCCTGAGCGGTTTTCCACTCGATGCCGATGGTGCCGTCGGCGTAGGCGGTGGCGCTGCTCTTTTTCAGCTTCACTGCCGTCGGCGCGGTCGAGCAATCCGGCCCGCAAATCGTCCCACTGCTAATTGGGTCGCTGCCGGCTTTTGTACTCCAGGTCATCAAAGCGGTCGAAATCGAATTAATTGTTGGTGGAGATGGCTTCAGTGTGAAACTGAAAGTTAAAGTTGTTTGTGGTGGAAGCGCACCGTTATCAAGGTTGAATTTAATCCCATACAGGTTTGTGGTTGGATCCAATCCGATTCCGTCGAAATGCCAACCGGAATTAGGTGTGGATGAGCTGACATAATTATTAGCGGTTGTCAGTTCATCGCACATTCCGACAACGATGTGACTCAACGCCTTACAATCCGGGCCTCCGCTACAATTCTGTGTGAGTGTATAGGTAAAAGTTTTTTGTCCGCCGGTGCCGCTCGTTACGCTGACAAACGTCAGGGTAAAATTTCCGGCTGTACTTGAACTGCCTGGCGTACAACTCTGCGCTTGGACGGTTAGCGACGCAGAAATAAAAACGCCTAATAGTAGAGTGATTACAAAACCGATTTGAAATACTCTTACGATAAATTTGCTGAACGGCTTACGATTTGAAGGCAATTCAACTGAGTTTGGGGCAAATGTTTGGGGGAACATAATCTTTCTCCTTTTTCAACGAAGCGATTCTTGATATTTGCCGTTTTCCTGCACCCACGGCTTTGTTGGGTATCTCAAATTTTGGGGAGGTTGATATAAATAGAGCGCGTCAGATTCGTGTTTTTATTTTTTTAACCGCTTAAACCTTCATCTGGAATCTCCCGATAAAAATAAACGAGGAATGCTGCAAACTTTCCAGAAAAATTTGCAGATTTACTAACCTGCATAGGTTAGAAAGCGGTCAAATACTATGTGAAGAGGTTTGGTAAAGTCAACGGTGAATTGCTTTAAGGAAAATGATTTTTTGCAGGGGTAGGTTTACTTACGGCTCTTTAAGTTGAAAGACCCGGTTCGCCTGGATGCATATTTTTTGAGTTATCAAACAAGGTGCAGTTTGTGACTTATCTGCACCTTGTTTGAGGTGACGCGCAATTCAAAAATCAGCGCAATTTCAAAGTGGGGTCACCGAAGAGATTCCAGGTGGCGCGAATGTCGGAATCGGTGGTGGCGGCTTTGGCTCTGAGTGCGGCATCGCCCAGCGCGATGCCCTTGAAAGTGAACAACTGTTTATAGAATTCCTGCACCGCTTCGACCTGTCCGGTGGGCACTGTCATCCCCGATGACGCCCACACCGCGATGGCTCCACGCGGCGCTTTCATCCAGCTTTCTGCCAGGGTTTCCAAAAGCGCATCGTGGAAGTAACCGGTTAAACAGGTCATCATCACCATCACCGGCAGATGTTCGTTGGTCAAGGTGGTGGCGTCGTCACTGGTTAGGACATTATCTTGCACAAAGCTCAATGAGCCGTGTCCCCAGTAATTCATTACTTTCACTCCGCTATCCAACGCTGCTTTGATTTCAGCTTTTGCGGTTGCCGTATCAACTTCGTTGCGACGAACCTCATTGACTTTGACATCGGCTGGCAAAACCGTTTTCAAACTCGCGCTGGCATTCTCAAAGTTATAACCATCGGTTCTCCCGCTAATCAACATCACCCGGTCACTGGCGGTGCTATTTGCGTAGCCTAAAATCTTGCCGACCATCTGAGAAGTATCGGTGGCGGAGCGAACCGGGAGGCGACCGATGGCGAGTTCGGGAACGCCATCCTCGTTGAAATCGCCAAACCAGCCATCCGACGCTCCTTCGATAAATGTCGCATTGACGCTCTTGCTGGGAATCAAATCATAGTTGCCAAAACCCAGATAATTTTTGCGGTCATAGGAGGCATCGCCCACCAACAGCACATAACGCGGTGCCACTTTCCAATTGCTTCTGGCATAGCCGAGAAAATCCTTGAGGGCAGCCACCGATTTATTGCCATAGTTGAACTCATCGTAGACATCCTCAATGTCGACGACCGCGACTTGGTAGCCTTGCGCCTGACGTGCCTGTTTCAAGGGTTCCAGCGCTGCGACGAACTCGCCGGGGGTGACAATGACCAGGTCGGCGCTGTGGTTGCTGCTCTTCCAGGTCGACGGGCGATTGGCAGTCAAGGCGGCTGCCGTCAGGGCTTGGTTATCGGTCAGTGCCAACAAGCTGCGTTGCCCACCTTTGGCGGGGACGGCGAGGCTGACGCTGAAACCGCCATCTTTGGCAGAGATGGTGCCCAAGAGTTCCTGGGGTTCAGCCGGATTGGTGATGTCAAAGACGCGGATATTACGATTGGTGAAGCCCGCGAGATTGAGCGATTCCCCGGCTTGGGCGGTGAGGCGCAGTTGGTCGTTATCGGCGGTGAAGGTGTGTTGATAGCTGAGACGCAGGTAATCGACGAGGTTGAGGTCGGCGCTGCCGTTGAGCGAGGTCAGGCGCACGGTGTTGGTGCCGTTGAGCAGCAGGGTGTGAGGCACGGTGAACCGCCCGATGCCTTTTTCGGTGGCGATGAGTTGGACTTCGCCAAGGGCATTGCCGTTGAGTTGAACGGCGACGCGATGCGCCATCTGGGTGACGCCTTGCAGGGAGATTTCCAGAGTGACATTGCCAGTGAAGGAGGCGTCGAGGTTGGGCAGCGACAGGGATTGATTTGTGCCGCCAGCGGTGACCACCGAACCGAAGAAGTTTTCGGCATCGCCGTTCAAGAGCGCCGAGAAGTAGACGAAGCGGTCACGGCGTTCGACGGTTGCGGTGAAGTTGGTGGCAGCGGTTGAGGAACCGGGGGAACGGAGTTGGTTGACGCGAGCGCCTTTTTTATCGACGACGAGCCAGTAGGTGCGGGTATTGGTTTCGACAGAATCGGGAGCGAGGGCGAAGAATTCGATGGCGGAATCGGGGGTGAGGCTGCCATCTGCATTGGTCTTCACCTCCATCGCCTGCTCTCGGTTATTTGTAAAGAGCTGTAATTTTGACCAGTCAGCCCCCGCGCTCAAACCCGCAAAAACCAGGTCTTGCAGACGAATGCGATACCAGCCGGTTTTGCGAATCGCTATCTTGATGGCATTTTGTGATGCCGCACTGAGTTGTAAATTTTCTGCTCCTTTAGCCTCAAGGCGTGCTTCATTCAGTGCTAAATTTTTAGCACTAAAATCGAGGGGAGCGGAAGAATCGACGAGGGATTGGGATTGGGTGAGTTGCGAAAGCATCACGGTCTGCACTCGATTGGGCACCGCCTCCTCGCTCTTTTGCAGGTAAATCGGCCCGCGCCACGACGAGCCTTTATCGAGGTCGATGTCCTCAATCCAGTAACGCGCTGCGGCGCTGGCTCCCTTGTCAAAGAAGACATAACTGCCGCCCGCCCCCAAACGCGCCTCGCCGGTCAACAGCGCCGACCCGGCAATCAGTTCGGGGTTGAGTTTCGCCATCTGCCCGTGTTCTTCGCGGTAGACGTTGAAGCCGAGGTTGCGGACTTCCTGAGCGGTTTTCCACTCGATGCCGATGGTGCCGTCGGCGTAGGCGGTGGCGCTGCTCTTTTTCAACTTCACTGCCGTCGGCGCGGTCAAACATTCGGGACCACAGATCGTTCCGGTGCGGTCTGTAAAACTCCAGTCACGATTTTTCCAGGTCTGTACTGTGGTGCCGATTCCCGGAACATTCGCAGTCGGTTTTAAGGTGAATTTCAGCGTTACCCAGGTATTTGCCGGAAGACTGCCGCTGGTGTTACCGCGATAAAACCGAATTCCGTAAAGCCCTGTATAGGTGCTATCGAGACCGATGCAGGGAGAGCCTGAGCCATTGCAAGTCCATCCTGATGTCGATGTATAAGTTGAAACCAGATTTGCGGAAGTGATGTCTTCACACATGCCAATGACAAGCAGCTTTAATGCTTGTCCGGCTCCATCCCACATCACTTGATACTCAAATGTAACCTGCCCATTCGCGCCTGGGGTTGCCCCAACAAATTTGAGTTTGAAGTGGTTGGTGGTGCTGATGCTGCCGGGGGTGCAATTGCCGCCGCTGAAGTCACAATCGGGCCCGCAGATAGAGCCTGAGTTAATGCTGCCTGTTCCTGACCCGGCTTTGGTTTTCCAGGTTTGGATTGAATTGGTGATGGCTGGAACCGTTGCTGAGGGCTTTAGGGTGAAACTGAAAGTCAGGGTGTTTAGTCCCGGCAGTCCGCCACTTCCAATATTAAATTTAATTCCATAGAGACCGGTAGTAGGGTCTGTGCCAATGGTGTCGTATGACCAGTTGGCATTCGGTAAACTTGAGCTGACATAATTAGCGGTTGTAAAACTGCTACACATTCCGATAACAAAATGGCTGAGGTCTTTACAACTGGAGCCGCTATTACAATTTTTTCTGATTGTGTAGGTAAAAGTTTTCTGTCCATTAGCGCCGTTGGTCACGCCTTTATAAGTGAGCGTGAAGTTTCCGGTCGTGCATGAGCTATCGACTGTGCAGGTCGGTGAGCAAGTGTAGGTGGTAGGCGCTTGCGCTTGAGCGACAGGTGACAGTAACAAAACAATTCCGATTAATAAGCAAATCGGAAAGATGGTGTGAAGCAGGTGAATGGAATATCTGTTGAACCTATTGTTTAAAACAGGTAACCCAACAGACCGGGAGGTGAGGTCTCGGGGGCAAAACATTATTTTTCTCCTATTCTCTAAAAAACATATTTTTGCCGTTTTTTTTCCTGCAACAACGGCTTATTTGGTTAACTGAAACTTTGGGAGAGACTTGTCTATGAGTTATTACTGCGTGTCAGGTTTGTATTTTTTGTTGGTTTAATTCTCTAAATCCTGCGCTTGGAATCTCCCTGCAAAAATAAAAGAAGATTGTTGCAAACTTTCCAGAAAAATTTACAGATTTCCTAACCTGTGCGGGTTAGAAAAAGCGGTCGACATACTATGCGAAGAGGTTGAATAAAGTCAACGATGAATTGTTTTAAGCAGATTATTTTTGCGGCAATATGTTTATCGAACATAGAGGTAAAAGGTGGGAACTTTAAACCCCTATGTCCGATGTTTGAACCGTACGCTATTTATTAACGGTCACTTTACTGGTTCCGATGTTGTAACTGGAATCCGTACAGCGAAAGGCAATGACGTGTTCGCCGGGTTTATCTAAATTGACTTTGACCTTGAAGCTTTCGTTTGCGGAATCGGCGATGCCATCGACCGGAAAAATCAATCGCCATGCCCCGCCATTAATGCTGTATTCGCCCTTAATAATCCGGCTGGTGCTATCTGTGACCTCGAAAGTGATTTCCGTTGTCGCACCGCTTGTCGCTGGGGTTCCGGCTTTTACGGCGGGCGGCGTGTTATCGATTTCAATGGTGTCGGTGACATATTCGTTTTTCAATGCCGCTTCATCAGGGTTTGCCGGTGAATCGCTCGCCCAGATTTTGAATAAATAGGTGCTGTCGGGCAGGCGGTTGCCATCTATGGTGTAGTAATTTTGCGTGAGATCGTCCGCCAGCAGATGCCAGTCGTTGTCGCCAAGCGTGCGATAAAAGATTTTGTAAGTCAGATCATCGCCGTTGGCGTCAGAGACTTGCCAGGTGATGGTTCGCGCTCCTTTTTGAAAGAAGCGACGCGGCGGAATGTTGGTCGATAAACCGAAAACCTGCGGGTCTAATCCCGATGTGAGAATTGAAGGGTCAACCCCGGTCGGCAATTCCTGTAAAGCCACGCCCGGCGGCAAAACATTGACCGCTGTGATTTCCGGCGCTTGGTTACGCGGCAGATAAGCGATAGTGACTGATTCCAGTTTCGCCAAAATAGCTGACGAATTACCTGATGAAGGGTTTTTACCCGACCCGCTGTTTTTCAGCGTTGCTTTCCATTGAATGAAGCGCGCGCGCGGACTGTTGATCTGTTCGCCGCTGGCTTTTTGATAAGGTTGAGACCACTCGCTCCAGGTTAAATCCGGCGTTTCGGTATTGCCTGTGCGGGTTTGAATCTGCACATTGCCAGCCCCGCGCCAGTTGAGCATTCCCCATTGCCCTGCAAATTTGGTATCGCGCACGGTGGAAAGATACGAGCCTTCGCTTACGGTTTGTGTGCCGATGCGATAGAGTCTGCCGAGATTGCTCGACGCTGCATAAACCGTATCGCCGACTGAAAAGATTGCCGAAGTCTGATCTTCGACGGATTGAATCAACAACGTTTGCGAACGCTCTTTATCAATAGAATAGATGCGCCCTTTGGCATTGGTGCCCACCAAAACATTGCCATTGGCAAGCACCTTCAAGGAAAAGCCGATGGCATCACCACCGCTCCAGATGGTTTCACTGCCGCCATCCGGCAGCACGCGATAGACATTGCTTTTGCCGCCTCCGCCTTTTGCGCCCGTAATTGTGGTTGCTGCCGTATCGCTTGCCTGAACCGAGACATTGCCCTCCTCATCGGTTGAAAGGCGGATGACGCCATCACCGGTCAACGATGTTGTTGAAGGTACACCAACGCTCGTGGTCTTTTGTGCGGCACCCTGCTGATTGATGCCAAGCGCGTAGATGGAGCCATCTGAAGCAAGAGTTAATTGATGGATTTCCTGTGAAGGCGTATCGAGAAGCGCGAAGGTTTTGCCATCTGGCGAAATGCGTAAAATCAAACCGGAGGGGTCAGTTCCGGCAATCAGGTTGCCGCTTTTATCCATCGTCAGGGCGACAATGTTGGCTTCGTTAGTATCGGCAATCACCATCTCTTTGCCGCTTGCGTCCAGTTTATAAATTACGCCCTTATCTCCGGTTCCTGCATAAAGCGTCGAACTGGCGTTATCAAAATATAACGACCAGATATATTTATAAGGCGGGTCAAAAAAGACGGTGGCATTGCCCTCCGCGCCGATTTTATAAATTTTCCCTTCGGGCGAGGTTGCGGCGTAGAGGTTGCCTTTGGTATCAGTGGCAAGCGCCGTGACATCAAGTTCTGCCGCATCGTAGAGCAATCGTCCGTTGCCATTGGTTTCAACCTTAAAAACCTTACCATCATGACCAGTGCCTAAATAAATGTTGCCGGCGGCATCGGTCGCGCTCGACCATATATAAGCCTCTTTGGTGTCATAAACCAAAGTATAGGCGGGGGCTAAGGTCATGGTGCCATTTTCGGCAATCGAGACGCCACGCGCATCACCTTTTATAATCTCATCTTGTTTTGAAACTTCCCAAAAAATGGGACCGCTTGCCAGTACCGCCGTGGATAGGAGGGAGAGGCTAAGCCAGGTGAGCAGTACCGAACTAAGGCGCAGAACTTTAAACATCAAAAAATTCCTTTCACAGTCGATCAATGTGTTGACGCTCCGGCAGGCGTGATAAAAAATGGGTTTTACCATGCCGGGGGCTTTTTTCAGCAATCGTCAAACAAAAAATTTAACATGAATCCGAGACATCATCTAAGCCGAAAAATATTTTATCCCCCGAAATCATCAAATAGAACCCGGGTCATTCAGTTATGAATCCGCCATCCGCTCAATCCGAGGATAAAATTTGTCCTTGCAGGAAACCGCCATTGTCTTGATGAATACTCGATGACCCTGAAATGGAACGGCGGTATTGAAGCCTTGCTGCAATCGCCGAGACCACCTTTGCAAAGAGCGATAGCTGAACTTGGCTGCGGAACCGCTTGATATAATGTGTGAGGTTTTGAAACATAAGCGCACTTCTTGTTAGCGGGGTTGCGGATTAAATCTATTTTCCTGAATTTTGCTCGACCTTATCGCCCGGATAAAAACCTACCTGAAAAGGGAATGAGAAGCCGCAAATCGTTAGTGAAATTTATTTTCTTTCCTGCGGTTAAAAATATTTTTTAACAAAATCGTTGAATTTGGATTAAAGGTTCGCAAATTGCACAAGCTTTAGCCGAAGCCTTAAACGGCTGACCCTGAAAGTGCCTTACTTAAAGCGTCCCCGCTTTAAAAAAATCCCGAACTTATTTGTCGGTCTATTTGCTCGTTGCCCTCTGTTTGCAACCCTTACCCCCCTTGATTTGGAGTCGGTATGAATAATCGTCGGAAAATTGCTAGTGTTCTTCTTGTAGTTGTCTGTTTATTAACCTCAGTCGTCGGGGCGAAAGATGCTCAGGCAGGGAAACGTGAAAAATCAAAACCGGAAATGAAATATGTTCCGGGACGTATTCTGGTCAAGTTTCGCGAAACCCCATCTCAGATGTTAAGCGCGCGCGCTGAAGGTTTAATGACCGCGATTGGCGCGTTTGAATCATCGGAAATTCCCAACACCGGCGTGCGCATTTTACAGTTGCAGGCGGGCGCTAATGAACCCGCGCTGGTTGATATATTGCGTTCGCAACCTGATGTTGAGTTTGCTGAATTAGACGAATTACTTGCGCCTGATGCCATGGTTCCCAATGACCCGGGCTATGCCAATGAATGGCATCTGGATAGAATCGTTGCGCCCGAAGCTTGGGGCACGACAACTGGACTGACGAATATTGTGGTGGCGATTTGTGACACCGGCGTTGATTCAACCCATCCCGACCTGGCTTCAAAAATCGTGCCGGGTTGGAACATGTATGACAACAATGCCGATACCAGCGATGTATATGGACACGGCACGATGGTCGCGGGAACCGCCGCCGCCGCCAGCAACAATCAACAGGGCGTGGCATCGGTGGCTTGGGGATGTCAACTTATGCCCGTGCGGATTTCCGACATCTATGGAATCGCCAGTTACTCAACCATCGCAAACGGCATACGTTGGGCAGCCGACCACGGCGCGCGGGTTGCCAACGTGAGCTACAAAGCTTCCAATAGCTCGTCGGTTACCTCGGCTTCCAGCTACATGAATTCCAAAGGCGGCGTTGTGGCAATCGCTGCGGGCAACGATGGACTGTTCGACGCCACCGCCGACAACCCTTATGTTTTAACCGTCAGCGCAACCGATTTTCTCGATAATTTGTATAGCTGGTCTTCGCGTGGCAACAACATCGACGTTGCTGCGCCCGGCAGCGTTTATACGACCGCGCGCGGCGGTGGATATACCTATGCCAACGGCACTTCGTTTGCCGCTCCCATCGTTGCGGGACTTGCGGCATTGGTACTTTCTGCCAATCCGACGCTCACCGCTACGCAAGCGCAGGATCAAGTCAAACAATCAGCCGATGATTTGGGCGATGCGGGTTGGGACAGCAATTATGGCTATGGCAGAGTCAACGCTGCAAGAGCCGTTGGCGCAGGGGCTCCGCCCGATACCGAAGCGCCGAGCGTCAGCTTCAGTTCGCCTGCGACCGGGGCAAATATTTCCGCCACCATTAATGTTCAGGTTGCCGCAAGCGATAACGTCGGCGTCGCCTCGGTGAGTTTCAGCGTTGATGGTGTACAACAAGGCACGGCAAGCGCATCGCCTTATTCATTCACTTGGGATTCGACGACCGTGACCAATGGCGCGCATACCTTGAGCGCCACGGCAAGCGACGTGGCTGGCAATTCTTCAACCGCAACCGTAACCGTTAATGTCAATAATGTGCCGCCGGATACGACACCCCCAACCATCACCATAACCTCACCAGCCAATAATTCGCGGGTGAATAACTCGGTTTATGTGGCGGTAAGAGCCTCGGATGATGTGCGGGTCGAGAAGGTTGAGCTGTATGTGGATGGCAGCTTTGTAGCGTCATCAACCTCATCTCCGTTTACCACGAAATGGAATGCCAAGCGTGCCCGCTCAGGCGCGCACACGCTGCAATGCAAAGCCTATGACGCGGCGGGTAATGTAGGAGTTTCGTCTGTCGTTACCGTTTACCGGTAGCTTCACCAGTAGCCCCAAACCCGGCAGGAAGTCTTGCAAAAGGCTTCCTGCTTCTGTTTTTTCAGGGGATTGTTGAATCACGCAGACGTTTTGCACCCCTGCTCAGGGCTGTAACAAAGTCGGTTGACAATTAAAAAAAGGACCTCCCTCGGTTACTCTGTTAGTTGCAAAACCACACAGAACCGGAGGAAGGTCTCGATGCATCATAACACTTTTGCCAATTCGCTTGC